>QHNT01000146.1 GCA_003218515.1 Verrucomicrobiota bacterium
AAACTTGTTCCATTCGCCGAAAGGTCTGTCCGCGAGCACGAGCGGATCTTTGCCCGGCGCGCCTGCGCTGTTGTTCCACAGCCCACCCGAACCTTTGTCCGCGCCGTTTCTAAATTCCTTTTCATTGGTGTGATCCCAAATCTGCACCTGCGGCACGCCGCGCAAATAAATGCCCGAGTCGGCCTTAGGCACGGTCTTATATTCCACGAGCAACTCGAAGTCGCCGTAGTCCTTTTCCGTTGTGGCATATCTGCCGCTGCCGTCGTTGACCAGTTCGCCGTTCTCAACCCGCCAATGTTTGCGCATATCGGCGGTCCACTCGGCGTTGGTGGCCGTGCGCTCGGCTTCGGGCATGGCGAGCCACTTGCGATGGTCGAATGTATCGCCGCCGCGCCAGCCGGAGAGGTCCTTTCCGTTGAACAGCGCGACAAAACCAGGTGGCGGCCCGTTCGCGGCAAGCACGCGACCCGGGAAATTGTAACCAATCAGCAGGACCAAAGCCGCTGCCAGACGATCATAGAGCGCCGATTTCTTTAGCGAGATTGCTTTCATAAGTGGATTTCGGAGTGTCGTAGCCGTTTTCCCCTGCGAGGTCAATCAATGAAAGAGGCGCGCAACCTCCGGCAAGCCTGCGCTACAGCCTTGAGTCGGACGCGCAATCGGCCAAACTCGCGCGCAACATGTCGGGAACTGAAATCGTCGCGCTCGCGGCCGCGGCCGCCGCGGCGGGAGTGATCAACGCCGTGGCTGGCGGCGGGACACTTATCACCTTCCCCGCCCTTTTATTCTTCGGAACGCCGCCGCTTGTTGCCAATGCCACCAGCACACTCGCGCTGGTCTTCGGCACAGCCGGGAGTGTCTATGGTTTCCGCCAACAAATCGCTGGCGTGAAACTCTGGCTGAAACGATTCACGCCCGTGAGCCTTCTGGGCGGACTCGCCGGCGGCATTCTGCTCACACGCACCCGCGAGGAGATTTTCGCCCAAATGGTGCCGTTTCTCATTCTCTTTGCGACGATCATCTTTGTGACGCAAGGCGCGTTCCGTCGCTTCGCCGGTTTCGCCGACAAATCGGAAACGACCGCGACGCCGCACGCTCGCGCAGTCTGGGCCGCCATATTGTTCCAGTTTTTCGTGGCCGTTTATGGCGGTTACTTCGGCGCCGGCATCGGCATCCTGATGCTGGCTTCGCTGGGTTATCTTGGACTGACCAACATCCACGAGATGAACTGCCTCAAGACCGTCCTCAGTTCACTCATCAACCAGGTGGCGGCGAGCTATTTCATCTTCGCCGGATTGATCGACTGGCCGAAAACGCTTGTAATGACCGCCGGCGCGTTGGCCGGTTATTTTCTAGGCGCCCATTATTCGCAACGCATCCCGCAAAAGCGCGTCCGCCAGATCATCACCGCCGTCGGTTTCATCATCTCCGCGGTGATGTTCTATAAACAATTTCGGTAGTCCATAAGTCCAACCTCGGTGGGACGAGGCTCCTGACGAGCCCTGAAATCCATAAGCAACGCGGCTTGCGAGGACGCTGGCCCACCTTGCGAAACCGATTCAGAAAAGAATTCAGGAAGGGGCAACGTCCCGGCGGTCGATTCTTCGCCTTGCGACGACAGAACCGATGCGGTCGGGCACGACCTCGCCGTCGCGACGGAATTCCCGCCGACGACGCGGCGAGTGTCCGTCACTTGACCGCTTGCTTTCGGAGCCGACGCCGACAGGCAATGAGCATCTGCTTCCAGGCGTTGCGCAGAAAGACCGGCTGATCCTGTGCCTCGCGCGCGTATTTGCGACCAGCCTTCGTCAAGTCGAGTTCCGCCTGAATGACCATCTCATCGCGATTATTTGCCAGCGCCAGCACACGCGAATCCGGTGCAACGATTTTGGAATCACCCGCCGACCACAACCCATCTCCCTGGCGCCCGACAGTGTTTGCGAAGACGTAATAAACCTGGTTCTCGAATGCCCGCACGGCGATCCCGTCGCGTCCGCGTCGCTTTGTTTTCGAAACTTCCAACGAATCCAAACCTGCATTCGGATGAAAGACGACCTGAGCGCCCATCATCACCGGCAGTCTGACCAATTCGGGATAGCGCCGTTCGTGGCAGATGATCGCGGTGGCGGGCGCTGCTTCGAGGCGGAAGAAAGCCAGGGAGTCTCCCGACGTGAAGAACTGGGCATCCCGATCGGTGAGGTGAATCTTCGAATACTCAAAAGTCCTCCTGCCTCGTCGGTCGAAGACCAGCAGCGAGTTGAACCACTTCCCATTTCGAAAAGTCGGCGCGCCGACCAGCACATTGCACCGCATCTCACGCGCGGCACGAGCCACTTCCCCGCAGGCCCTATGGACTGATCCCGGCTCCAGTCCCTTGAATTCACGTCGATACCCGGTGACGGCGCACTCAGGAAAAAGAATGGCGTCCGCGCCATCACGAGCGGAAGAGTGGATCAACTCGATGATCCGTTCGACGTTTTCGCGAATCGTCGGTCGAAACTTCATCTGCGCGGCTGCGACGTGAAGTTTGGCGGGCTTCATCGTTGGACCCAAAATAGCAGTTTCCACCGCCCAAACCCAACGCAAACGCGTCGGGCCTGTTAGGCGTCCCTCGAGCCGCGGGGTAGGAGAGGATCGCCGCTCAATTCTATCGCTGGGGCGCCGATCTCCGGATCGGCTCTAACCTGAGCGCCCGGCATTGCTTCACTCCTGACCGGTATTCATCTCCCCTGCCCGGCTCCACTGCTTGCTCCCGCGCCATCGTTCTCGATTACTGCGCCGCAATATTCAGCCCCGCCCGACCGAGACCGAATTGGTCCCCCATCTCCACCACTTTGCCGGCGCGGAAATGGACTTCAAGGAATTTGGAGCCACAGACGGGTTTGCCGTTCTCGTCCGTGAGCGTGGCGACGATTCTCCGTGTGCGCACATCAATCACGTCGGGCGTGTGGCACCAGGCGTAACGACCGTCGAGGCTGAACGTCACCCAGCCGTGCCCGCCTTGAGTCAGATCAACATGGCCGGTTTCTTTGGGCGGTATTTGGGTAGCGTCAAACACGAACAGCTTTTTGCCCTCCTGATCGCTGATCCAGAGTTCCTTTTCGTCCGGCGTGAGCGCGGCGCCGTGAGTGCGATGCGGAATCGGCTCGCCGCCCGCCAGCACCCGATGCGGCACTTCGCCGGTTTGCAGGTTGGCGACATCGAACCCCACGTGTTTGCCGAGGCAGACGTAGGCGTATCGGTTCCGGCTATCAATCGTGAACGGAAAGACACCGCTCTCGCCGACGTTGCTGATGTTACGAACGAGTGAATCGTCGCTGGTACGGAACACCCAAAGATTTGTTTCGGTGCCGAGATAAACAAACTGTCCGTCGAGGCTGGCGATGCTGTTGTGCGCCGCCCCGCCGGCAGGCAGGCGCTTGAGGAGGTCACCGTTGTCCGGGTTGACCACCAGAAAACCGCTGTTCGTCCCTTTCCACCACCAGCCCGTGGGCACGTAAAGTTTTTTGCCGTCAGGCGTGATGCAAGCGCGGTCGCAGCCGAGGTCGTATTGCCGTTCCCAAATAATCTTTTCCGATTCGAGGTCGAACGCGCCGAGGCGGCGATTGGTGGTGGTGTAATAAACCGCGTGGCGCCTGCTATTGCCGCAAAACCCACGCAGCCCTTCCTTGAACGGAATATCAACGCGCCGCACAAAGCGGTGGCCATTGTCGATTTCGAAGATCAGGATTCCTTTGCCGGAACCGCCCTCCTGCGCCCCGTCGGGCGTGCTCAGGTAGAGAAAGCGTTTCAAACCGGGCCCCGCCTCCACGACGGCACTCAAAGAAACAAGGGCGGTGAAGAGGAGAAGGATTTTGCGCATGACTGAAGTTTATCTCGCGACCCATGCCGGGCGTCAAGCCGCGTGAGGGTTTGGCCGGGGTGCAAATCAGGGCCATTGACAAAGTCCGCGCAAGTGGCTGCGCAGCCGTAGCCGGTTAACAACCGGCGATACAGCAGACTACCAGTCTGCGCTACGTTGTAGCGCCGATTGTCAATCGGCTGTATCGCGGACTGGCAGTCCGCATGAGCCAGCACTTTGTCAATGGCCCTGGGGTGCAAATCAGATTTCAGGCAATCGACGCAACCCGTCGGCCATGGAGTGGCGGACCAAAGTAGCCCGCGACTTCAGCCGTGGGAAGAATGCGCCATCGCCAAAAGCCCAAGCCAGGGGCGACAGGATTCTGGTCGACGAGAATTTTCTTTCGCCGATTTGCGGCTTGCGATTTCCAATACCCCAACCCACGGCTGAAGCCGCGGGCTTCTACCGCTGCTCCGCAGCTACTTACGGCCGCTCTCAAAAACTGAACTGATTTGCGACGGTTTGGCCGGTCATGCCAAAAACGCGCGAACTGATTTGACATCAAGTGGCTGAATGGCTTAAAAGACTGTTGATCCTGAGAAAAAGGTATATTGATGGCTCTCGCGCCGCTGGTTATGCTGTTGTACACACGCACTCTTTCCAGCGTTATTCTCCGCCTCTTTTGTTCCGCGCGTTTGCACCGACACGAGCTCGGCATTCAACTCTCAATGGCACCTGTCATTCTTCTGAGCACTCTCTCTTGCAGCGATCCGGTCCGAGCTGACCAGTGTTTCACGCCTGGCTTCGCGGCGGCGGTCACCTTCGACGCGGGCAAGAATCCTCTTTCTATCGCCGTCGGCGATTTCGACGGCGACACCAGGCTGGACTTGGCTGTGGCCAACGCGGATTCCGTTTCGGTGCTGTTAGGCAATGGCGATGGGACGTTCCAAACCGCCGTCAACTATGACGCAGGATCGTATCCCAGCTCCGTGGTGGCAGGCGACCTCAACGGCGACAAGCAGCCCGACCTGGTGGTGGTCAACTCGGGTGGCATTTCGGTGCTGTTGGGTAACGGCGATGGGACTTTCCAAAGCGCCGTTAACTTTGCCGCAGGATTGGCACCTTACTCCCTGGCGATCGGCGATTTCAACGGCGATGACAAGGCTGACCTGGCGGTAGCTTGCGCGTTTCCCGGCTATGTTTCGGTGCTGTTGGGCGACGGCGATGGCACCTTCCAGACCGCCGTCAACTATACCGCGAGTTCGTTTCCTGATTCCGTGGCGATCGGCGACTTCAACGACGACGGCCACGCCGACATGGCGGTGGCCAACTTCAATTCCGACAATGTCTCAGTGCTGTTGGGTAACGGGGATGGCAGCTTTCAGGCGGCGGTTAACTACGACGTGGGAAAGTCTCCATTTTTCGTGGCGGTGGGCGATTTCAACGGCGACAGCAAACCGGACCTGGCTGTAGCCAATGCGAACTCCGACAACGTTTCGGTGCTATTGGGCAACGGCGATGGAACTTTCCAAGACGCCGTCAACTATGACGCCGGCGCGTATCCTGCCTTCGTGGTAATGGACGACTTCGATAGCGACGCCCACCTCGACCTGGCGGTATCCAACTTTAACTCCGCGAATGTCTCAGTGCTGTTTGGCAGCGGCGATGGGACGTTTAAAGCTGCCATCGACTTTGACGCGGGACCGGCGCCTTACTCCGTGGGCGTCGGCGACTTCAACGGCGACGGCCAGCCTGACCTGGCTGTGGCCAATAAGTTCTCCTCCACCGTCTCGATTCTCCTTGGGACGTGCATCCCCCCTCCGGTTGAACTCGCCGTGGTGCGGAGCAACTCTGCCGTCACTATTTCGTGGCCGCGTCCGTCCACTGGATTCGTTCTCGAATCCACCACCAGCCTGAGCCCGATGAACTGGGTACCCGCCCCCGAAGTCCCGATGACAAACAATGGCTGCTTGGAGGTGACTGCCCCGCTCGAACAGCCGGAACGTTACTTCCGCTTGCACAAGCCGTGACTCGTGCCAACGCGATGGCCTCGAAGATTTCTCAGGGTGTTTTCGGGTCTCAGATTCACAGACGACAATTGAAGGAAGTTGCCGCGTCTTTGCTCTTCGTCAACTCATAGTCAGGAGCTGCCAATCAGGATTCCGGCAAGAAACACAAGCAGACCGCCGAGCATCACCTGAAAGGCCGCGGAGGCCAGCGGCGTGTCCATAAACTTGTGTCGCACCCAGGAAATCACTCCCAGTTCCACCAGCACAACTGCGACGGCAATGGAGGTGGCTGTTTTGACGTTCGATATCAGGTAAGGCAGAGTGTGCCCAAGGCCGCCAACCGAGGTCATCAACCCGCAGACAAATCCGCGCGCCCACGGATGGCCGCGGCCGGTAAGACTGCCGTCGTCGGAAAGCGCTTCCGCGAAACCCATGCTGATGCCCGCGCCGACGCTCGCCGCGAGGCCGACGAGGAACGTCTCCCAACTGTTATGCGTCGCGAAAGCGGCGGCGAACAGCGGCGCGAGGGTCGAGACCGAGCCGTCCATCAATCCCGCCAGCCCGGGTTGAATCACTTGCAACACAAAGAGCCGTTTCTGCCGCGCCGATTCCTCCTCGCTCAATTTCGTTTCCGCGATTTGTTCGGCCGCCTGCGCATGATTCCGTTCCTCTTCCGCGAGGTCGCCCAACAATTGGCGCACGCCCGCGTCCGTCGCGCGCCGCGCCGCGGCTTCGTAGAACCGTTTCGTTTCCAGTTCCATGGTCTCGGCGGCTTTTTGCACGGCCTTGAGACCGAGTGGTCGCACCAGCCAGACCGGCCGTCGTTGAACGAAACCCCGGACATCCTGTCGCCGAATGAGCGGCACGTGATCGCCGAATCGTTGTTTGTACAGTTCCAGCAGGCGATGTCGGTGCCCGTCTTCTTCGCGCCGCAGTTCGTTGAACTTTTTTGCCTGCTCCGGATAATCCTCCTTCAAGCCATCGGCGAAATCGTCGTAAATGCGGGCGTCCTCTTCTTCCAGCGCGATGGCCAGAGCGAGGATCTCCCGTTCGGTAAGCGTTTCAAAGGGTCGCATAGAGTTTCTTTGGGTCGTCGCCTTCGTGAGGCGGCGACAGCTTGCCACTCGCCTCCACCGGTTGCAACGGTTCACCGGCTTCGGTAGCGCGCTGAATCGAAGTGCCGCATCGGCTCTCTCAACCGACGAGCATGCTGAGACAGCGTCCGGTTCGGCGTGAAGGTTAGCGGCCAAAGAAAATTTCGCGCATTGAACCCCTGAACTGTAGCAGCCGACGTGAGTCCCCAGGAAGCAAGTCCACACCAAAGGCGTGAAAATTCCGGGAACTGTGCGTGCTTCCCCCTCTCCTGGGGGGAGAGGGCCGGGCCTTCGCCCGCCGTAGCAATTCTACTGAAGATGACCGGATTGGCTTCGGCCCGCGAAGGCGGGGTGAGGGCGAGCGTCTCTCCAATCCCATTTTCGGATTAGGAGGCTCCAACTTCCTACAATGAGCTGGAAACGCGCGCCAGCCACGGTATCGTGGCGCGATGAAACCATTCAAAGGATTCCGTGGGTGCGCGAGCTGGCTGTTGCTTCTGGCCATGACTGTGGGCGAACGCCTGGCGGCTCAAACCGCGAACGCCCCCGGGAATGCGCATCCGTTGTGGCAGGTCCATGGCAGCAGCAACAGCGTTTATCTGCTCGGTTCGATTCACTTTGCGAAAGAGGACTTTTATCCCCTCGCAAAACCGATCGAGCAAGCCTACCAACGTGCCTCTACCGTCGTCTTCGAGGCGAATCCGGGAGAGATGAAATCCATGGAGACTCAGACCAAACTGCTCAAAGCGGGCATGTGTCCCGCCGGAGAGACGCTCAGCCAACGCGTCAGCAAAGAGACTTACGCCGGGTTGCAGTCCTGGCTGAAGAACGCCGTGGGCGTACCGTCCGCGCTCGATCAAATGAAACCGTGGCTCGCCTCGGTCTCCGTCGTCGCGCTGCAATTGCAAAAGCTCGGATTCAATCCCAATCAAGGAATCGACGAGCATTACTATTCGCGGGCAAAAACGGACAAGAAAGAGATCCGCGCGCTGGAAACTGTCGAGTTTCAGATCAACCTGTTTGCCAATCTGTCGCGCGAAGAGGACGAGTTGTTCCTGAAATCGATGCTCGAAGAGACGGACCGCTTTCCGAAGATTTTCGCGGACGTGATCGAGGCCTGGAAAACCGGGAACGCGGCAAAAATCGAACCGTTATTGCTGGAGATCATGAAGCAGTATCCGGCGATCTATAAGAAATTCTTGACCGACCGCAATCGCGTTTGGCTCCCCAAAATCGAGGAATTATTGCGCGGCGAAAAGATTGTTTTTGTCGTCGTCGGCATGGCGCATCTCGTGGGCAAGGACGGCGTGGTGGAGTCGCTGAAAAAGAAGGGATTTCGAGTCGAACAGTTGTAAGGAACACGCGTCCACAAACCAGGCGAGGCGCAGTATCCGAAAGCGAACCGCGAAATACGCAGAATACGCGGAAAAACCTGGCAGCGCAGTAGCCGCGAAAGAACACAAAGAGCGCAGAGACACAACCTTTCCTCTTTGTGTGGCTAGCGTTCTCTTGCGGCGAAATCTTGTCTGAGCCAGGCAAACTCTGAAGGACAGCACTGCACACGGCCAATAGCTCGGCGAAACTCGGGTCAACGTCTGTCAACCGTTCCGTTCGCGTGATTGCGTATTTCGCGGTTGTCAATCGGTCTCCAAAATGATTCGGCTTCAATTTGCGAAATTCCTGTCTGTGGTTCATCGATCGAATTTCGAGTCCGTTTGTTTATCATCGTCACCCTCCAGCAGTTTCAGAATTGCAACCGCATTCAACGCGGCCTTGGGAACAAACGACGGCACCTCCACGTATTCGGGCAGCTTTGAACCGTCCGCGCTGCACTCGGAGCAGTGATCGTTATCGCCCCAGGGGCCAAGGCCATCCAGTGTGGGCACGGCGTCCCAGATTAGGTTCCCGTCGCTCAACCCGCCGCGTTCTTCGACGTTGACGGGGATGCCAAGCTCCTTGCCCGCCTCCTGCCAAATCGCGGCGAGCCGGTCGGTCGCGGGATTGCGCGGCCAGGGACGACTCTCGGTGAGAATTTCAACCTTCACGTCGCAAGCGTAGCGGTCAACAGGACTTCGCACCTCGCCGGGACCGGCCAGCGCGAGGAGAGCGGCTTTGCCCCGTGCGTAAGCTTCCGGCGTGAACGCGCGAAATTCGCCTTCGGCCACGGCCTCGTGCGGTACGCTATTCAGTACCGTGCCACCGGATACCGTGCCCACGTTGAAAGTAAGGTCCTGTTTGTAATTCGTAAGCACCGCGATGCGCTGGAGTGTGTGCGCGAGTTGCACAATCGCGTTCGCTCCGTGCTGATGCTTCGCGCCTGCATGCGCGCCGCGCCCGGTGATCCTCACCCGCCATGTTCCCCTGCCCTTCCGTGCGACGACCACCAGACGTTCATCGCCAAGACGCCCCTCCGACTCGAAGACCAGCGCCGCGAGGGTGTCCCGGTCAAACCGGCTCCGACACACCTCACCGAAATCTTGCGACAACGTTTCTTCGGAAGAGTTCCAGAGGAGCTTCCAGGTGATTTCCCCAAACACAGCCGGCTCCTGCCGCAGCGCCTGCAGCACCAACCACATCATCACTGTGCCGCCTTTGATGTCGTGCGTACCAGGGCCGTAGATTCGATCCCCCTCCGGCTGCCAGTGGAAATTGTTTCGCGCCTCTTCCTCCGGCGGGAACACCGTGTCGAGATGCGACACCATCGCGATGCTTTTCGCGGTGCATCCGCGCCGCGTCAGCACGAGATGATCGCCATAGTTCGGATTCGCCGATGGCACGAACTCCGCGGTGAAACCCAATGGCGCGAAGCACTCGGCCGTAAGTCGCCCGAGCCTGTCCACACCTTGGCGGTTGGCGGTGAAACTGTTGATGCCGACCATCTGCTGCAACATCCCCAGCGCGGCGGGCATTTGGCCTTTCAGGAACTTCGTCAGAGAAGCATCGTTCTGCACAAAGCCGAAGAGTGCGAGGATTCCCTGCGACGGTCAACATCGTGCAGTCGGGTCCCATCGAAAGCGGCCTGAGCCGATCGAAAGGCGATTTCGCACCGAGGCATTCGCCTTAACCAGCTCAACGGCCTCCAGCAAAGCCGGGGGCATGAAAGAATGAATGGCAATACGGTCCTTCGGGCCATCCGCAGACTTCTGGTGCCACCGCGGTTCGCACTGCGAGCGTCACCCGCGCCGTCGCCCCACGGTTCATGGAAAGCCCCCTTTCGTTTTCTCGTATGCATTGGGACCATGAACTTGATCGGCACCCCTCTCCCTGCCCCTCTCCCCGCAAGGCGGGGAGAGGGTGGCCGAAGGCCCGGAGAGGGGCGGTTCATGGAGAGCATCCTTTCGCTTTTGCGCACGCATTGGGACCGTGAACCACCCCCTCACCCGACCTCCGGCCACCCTCTCCCCCATTGGGGGGTGAGGGGGCGGTTCATGGAGAGATCGTGAGTTGATGACTGATTGGCGCTGATGAACGCTGATTCGTTTCAACGCAAAGACGCGGAGGCGCAAAGAATTTCAACCACGGCCGGTTGTGCCCTGAAATACGCAGGCAAAACCCCAGGCGGCGAATTACGAGTTGCTACATTCGGGCGGCAGCGTTAGAAATCAGAGTATCGACTAGAAAGAGCAGGTGATGGATGACTGCGTTCACGGTCAACCAAAAGAAATACGAACTGGATGTCGATCCCGCGACGCCGCTCCTTTGGGTGCTGCGGGAAAAACTTCAACTCACCGGAACCAAATTCGGTTGCGGCATGGCGCTGTGCGGCGCATGCACGGTGCATCTGGATGGCGAAGCGGTGCGGTCGTGTGTGACGCCGTTGTCCCGCGCGGCGGGCAAGGAGGTCGTGACCATCGAAGGGCTGTCGCCGGAATTTTTCCGGCCGTTGCAGCAGGCGTGGATCGCCGAGGACGTTCCGCAGTGCGGGTATTGTCAGTCCGGACAGATCATGGCAGCCGCCATCCTGCTGCGAGAGAATTCAAATCCCAGCGATGCGGACATTGACGACTGCATGACGGGGAACATCTGTCGTTGCGGAACATATCAGCGCATCCGCCGCGCGATTCACCTGGCGGCGAAGATGAAGGCGCAAGGAGGGGCCAAGTGAACACCATCGTGAATCTCAGTCGCCGTGATTTTCTTAAGACAACCGCCCTGACCGGCGGCGGTTTGATTCTCGGCGTTCACCTTCCAAGACTCGCGCGCGCGGCGGAGGAACCGCAGCAAGGAACCTCCTCACTTCCGCTGAACGCCTTCGTTCGGATCGGCAAGGACAACATCGTCACCGTCATAGTTAACCATTCGGAAATGGGTCAGGGACCTTACACGAGCGTGCCGATGATGGTAGCGGAGGAGTTGGATGCCGATTGGAGCAAGGTGCGCTATGAAGCCGCGCCGGTCGCGCCGGAATACAATCACTCGATCTTCGGCATCCAGATGACCGGCGGCAGCACGAGCACCTGGACGGAATGGGAGCGCCTCCGCAAGGCCGGTGCTGCGGCGCGCCGGATGTTGCTCGCGGCCGCCGCGGAGACGTGGAACGTCGGCGTCGAAACGTGCCGCACGGAAAACAATCAAGTCATCCACGGCGATTCCGGAAGGAAGTTGAGCTATGGCGAACTGGCCGAGAAAGCCTCGCGCCTGGCGCCGCCACAGAATCCTCCCTTGAAGGACCCGAAGACGTTCAAGCTCGTCGGAAAACCCACCAAGCGCCTCGACACACCGGACAAGACGAATGGCAAAGCGCTGTTCGGCTTGGATGTGAACGTCCCGGGAATGCTCGTCGCGGTCGTCGCGCGCCCGCCTGTGTTCGGCGAGAAGCTGCGGAATTTCAACGCGGACAAAGCGAAAGCGGTTCCCGGCGTGCAACACGTGATCCAAATCGAACGCGGCGTCGCCGTGGTCGCGGACGGTTTCTGGCCCGCAAAGCGTGCGCGCGAAGCGCTGGAAATTGTCTGGGACGACGGCCCGCTCGCGTCGCTCGACAGCGGCGCGCAACGCGAGCAATACGCCGCGCTCGCGCGCAAACCCGGCGTCGTTGCGAGGAAAGAAGGCGACGTCGCGACCGCGCTCGGCAGCGCCGCGAAAAAATTCGAGGCTGTTTACGATTTGCCGTATCTTGCGCACGCTACGATGGAGCCGATGAATTGCGTCGCCGACGTGCGCGCCGACAGCGCCGAGGTCTGGACCGGCACGCAATTTCAAACGCCCGACCGCGACGCCATCGTGCAGGACACCGGCCTCAAGCCTGAGCAAGTGAAGTTGCACACGATGCTTTGCGGCGGCGGATTCGGACGCCGCGCCGTGCCCGACAGTCACTTCGTCCGCGAGGCGGTGCAAATCTCGAAGGCCATCAAGAAACCCGTGAAAGTCGTCTGGACACGCGAGGACGACATGCGCGGTGGATTTTATCGTCCGCGCGCGTTTCATTCCATCAGCGCCGGCCTCGGTGCGGACGGCAACCCGCTCGCTTGGCAACACCGCATCGTTTGCCAATCGTTCATCGCCGGCACGCCGTTCGAGTCCGCGGTGATGAAGGGAGGCGTGGACGAAACGGCGGTCGAGGGCGCGAAGGACATTCCGTACGACATTCCGAATCTGCTCGTGGATTGGCAAATGGCGCCAGGCGGCGTGCCGTGTTTGTGGTGGCGCTCCGTCGGGCACTCGCACAACGCTTTCGTAGTCGAGACGTTCATCGACGAACTCGCGCACGCGGCGGGCAAAGACCCGTTCGAGTTTCGTCGCGCGTTGCTCGCCAACCGTCCGCGACACAAACGTGTGCTGGAATTCGTCGCTGAAAAAGCCGCTTGGGGAAAGCCCGTCGCCGAAGGGCGCGGGCGCGGCATCGCGATGCATGAATCGTTCGGAAGTTTTCTTGCGCACGTGATCGAAGCGTCGGTTTCCAAAGACGGCAGGGTGCGAGTGCACCGCATCGTGGGGGCGATCGACTGCGGGCCGGTGGTGAACCCCGACACCATCCGCGCGCAGATTGAAGGCGGCGCTGTGTTCGCGCTCACCGCCGCGCTTTATGGCGAAATCACATTCGAGAAAGGACGCGTGAAGCAGCGGAATTTTCACGATTATCCGATGTTGCGCATGAACGAAATGCCTGAGGTCGAAGCGCACATCGTCCCGAGCGAAGAACGCATGGGCGGCGTGGGCGAACCCGGCGTGCCGCCCGTCGCGCCCGCGCTGGCCAACGCAATTTTCGCGGTGACCGGCAAGCGCGTGCGGAGATTGCCAATACGCGCGGAGGACTTGAGGGCGTGACTGTGGAACCACGAATGAACGCGAATTTGCACGAATGTCTGCGGCGTTTCATCCAAACCCGGCTGGGGAGTCATTGCGCCCCTGTAGCGCAGATTTCCAATCTGCTGTATCGCAGCGCTTCCAGCCTGCGAGGCTCACAACAGTCCAGCGCCTGCCAGAATTCTGAACGCCCAGCCGATTGGAAATCGGCGATACAGCAGGTTTGGAAACCTGCGCTACGAAGACACGCGCTCATT
>QHNT01000193.1 GCA_003218515.1 Verrucomicrobiota bacterium
CATTCGCGGCTTTAACAGGAGTCTGGCGCGGACTGGCATCGGTATTTATGAAATGGTCACCGCGCCATTCCCGCCCTACGATCCCGTGTTCACCGACTACCTGACGGTCAACCCGGTTTTTCCGGAAAGTTACAAGCCGCATTTGCTGGCTGATCCGACGTTCGGTCCTGACACCGCACTTGGATTCAGCGGCGGCGATATTGCCCCGATCTTCCCGGGCAGCCGTTTCCGTATTTTCGACAACTGATCCGTCCGACTTCCACGGCGCCGACATTTGGATGTTGGCGCCTTTTTTATTGATGACGCTGACCAGACAATCGCCCTGCAAGGTCAATCTGCTGCTCAACATCCTGGGCAAACGCGCCGACGGTTTTCACGAGTTGGAGAGCGTGATGCAACCGGTGTCTTTGTGCGATGAGCTCGAATTCAAACGAGGGGGCAAAGAAATCAGACTGACCTGCAGCGATCCGGCGTTGCCCGCGGACTCGACGAACCTGGTCCACCGTGCGGCTGTTGGCTTTTTGCGGACGGCGCGAATTACCGAGGGTGTGGGCATTCATCTGGAGAAACGGATTCCACTGGCCGCGGGGCTCGGCGGCGGCAGCGGCGACGCAGCCAACACGTTGGCAGGTTTGAACCAGCTTTTCGGCCAACCGTTGACGGCCAGCCAACTCAACGAGATTGCCCAGGCACTCGGTTCGGACGTTCCGTTTTTTCTTCAGGACAGGCCGGCATTGGCCACCGGCCGGGGCGAAAGGATTGTGCCGCTCGATAATTTTCCGGCGTTGCGGGGCGTTTTCGTCCTGCTGGTTCATCCCGGTTTTGGAATCTCCACGGCGTGGGCTTATCAGACTCTGACGAAATACCCGGAAGCGCTGACCGGGCGAGCCGGTCGCGCACGAAAACTCATTTCCCTGTTGCAGACTGCGGACCTGGCGGCCGCGGCGCGGGAATTCTACAATTCTCTGGAAGCACCCGTGCTGAACAAATATCCGCTCCTGGCGCTGTTCCAGGAGGTTTTGAAGGCCAACGAAGCTGCGGCGACGCTGATGTCCGGCAGCGGCTCGACGACGTTTGCGCTCGTGAAAGGCCAAAACACCGCTGGACAGTTGCAGGAAAAATTCAAGGCGAAGTTCGGGGAAGATTACTGGACGGCGGTCGTGGCACTGTGACGGACGGACGGGAGAAAGTTTGCTTCCTGCCTCAGCAGCCCGCTCCTCTGGCCGGGTTTCGGGAGTGGATTTTATGCTCCAGTCTCGGCTGCCGGAAGCCAGGTCTCGATTTCCTGGTACACGCTGGAAGCGGTCTGGTGTGCTTGCGTGGCCAGGCCGACGATTTCCTTGAGTTCCAGCCGCGAATAGTCCGTCGTGATAAGCCCGGTTGCTTCCAGGATCTGTTTCAAGGGACGCAGCAATCCGCCGAGTGAACCGGACCTGGTCGCGGCTTGTTGTTCGACTGACTCGGTTCGCACCGGATCGTCTGGCGTTTGTCTTCTTCCCAGACATTCGTCAATCGTTGTGGCGAGCCTCGTGGGCGAGAATGGTTTTGCCAGAAAAGCGTCAGCCCCCTTTTCGCTGGCGTGGGGAGCGACCTCCATGATCGCGAAACCCGACATCAAAACGAATGGGATTGAAGCGATCTTCGGGTCGCGGCGGACGGCATACAGGACAAGGTTGCCTCCCACGCCTTGCAACTCGACGTCGCAGAGGATCAGGTTCGGCTCCTCGGTTCGGGCGATCTGAACGCCCTGCGCGCCGGTGGAGGCTTGCAGAACTTCAAATCCTTGCTCCTCAAGCGTCGCCACTAAAGTAGCCCGGAAGCTCTCGTCGTCTTCGATAACCAATATCTTGTTCACATCCATGTCACTCTTAGAGTTGACATGGCGTTGTTATAGCAAAAGACTTGCCGTGTTGGCCGCTCTGGACGGAGTCGCAACTACTTGAAAACGAGGTCTCCAACGCGCCATCGGCCTGGATTCGCGCGGGGTGCCAGGAATCAAGGGAAAGATTCACGCAGTTGAAAAGGAAGGGTGGTGATATTTGCGCGTTTTCAAGCCTGACAGTGCGATTGTCCACGATTTTGCAGCACGAAGTCTCCGGACCTGATTTCCGCAGATTGCTCTATCTATGCCGGTCGCGGGGCAGTGTCTCAATTTGGATTTGGTGCTACTGCCGCGGCGCACAGCGGCCCAACAGCACCGCCACCACCAAATCAAGGACGGTAACAGTCGCGGCATCCCCTTGCATCTCGCCGCCGGTTTGGTTAAAAGTCAGCCGGTTGCCGGGAGGAATGATTCAGTGGGATTTTCTGCGGGTTTGGCAGGCTTTGCTGTCCGATGGTGTAACGGTAGCACAGAGGTCTTTGGAGCCTTTAGTCGTGGTTCGAATCCACGTCGGACAGCCAATTGAGGATCAGCGGCAAACCCCGTCAATCGGAGCGGTCCGGTCGAACTCAATCAGAGCAGAGGTCCAAGCGGATTCCCGATGGCTTCAAGCTGACGGACAATCAGAAGATTCGGCGACAGACTTTGGTCAGCGACAGAACGACGGCTGCATTTTTGTGATGCTTTCTTTTGACTCGCCCAGGCCATTGACCTAGTTTACGCGATGTCGCAAGGATGCGAGGATCACGAAGGATTTGAGACCGTTAAGTTGGAGCGGGAGCAGTTTGATCTGGTTATCTCGGACTTCACGCTTCCGTCCTTTGATGGGCTTTCGGCCTTGACCATCTGCCGCCACAAGAAACCTGAACTGCCGTTCATTTTTGTCTCCGGCACCATTGGCGAAGACGCGGCGGTGGAATCGCTCAAACGCGGGGCCACGGATTATGTAATCAAAGATCGGTTGTCCAGGCTGGCGGCGTCGGTGGAACGGGCCGTGCAGGAGGCGCAGTCGCGGGCCGAGCGACTACAGGCCGATGAAAAAATTCGTGAGCAAGCGGCCCTGCTCGACAAGGCTCGCGACGCCATTTGTGTCATGGATATGGAGTTCACTATTCTCTACTGGAATCACGGGGCGGAGCGATTGTACGGTTGGAGCGTCGAGGAAGCCGTGGGTCAGAGCGCCCACGATTTGCTCTTTCGTGGAAACGTGTCTCTCCTTTTGGAAGCCGTTAAACAGCTAATCCGACAAAACGAGTGGCAAGGGGAATTGCGCAAGAACAGCAAGGATGGCCGGGAAAACGTGGTCGAAAGCCGTTGGACACTCCTGCGGGATGCGCTGGGGCGGCCCAAGTCGATTCTGCTGATTGACAGCGACATCACCGAGAAGAAGCAGATCGAGACGCAGTTGTTTCGCACCCAGCGAGTGCAGAGCATCGGAGCGGTGGCAGGCGGGATTGCCCACGACCTGAATAACATGCTGGCTCCGATTCTCATGGTGACGGAGTTGTTGCGGGATGAGTTGACCAGCGAGCAGAGCCGCAAGATGCTGGACACGGCCAAAGCCAGCGCCCAACGGGGTGCGGAGATGGTGAAACAGATTCTGGCCTTCGCTCGCGGTGCTGGCGGCGAACCGAAAACCATTCAACTCAAACATCTGGTCAATGAGATGGTGCGATTGATAGGAGACACCTTCCCGCGCTCAATCCAGGTCGAGAGCAGAGTGGACAAAGAACTGTGTCCGATTTTAGGAGACGCCGCGCAATTCAATCAGGTCCTGTTGAATCTCTGTGTCAATGCGCGCGATGCCATGCCCGGCGGCGGCACGTTGCAGATTGGCGCGGACAATGCCGTTTTGGAGGGAAAACGGACGCCGATGTTGCCGGAGCCGGTGTCAGGAAAGTTTGTGGTGCTGAGCGTCGTGGATACCGGTTGTGGCATCCCACCGGAGCTGCTGGGAAGAATTTTTGAGCCGTTTTTCACCACCAAGGAACCGGGCAAAGGCACGGGGTTGGGGCTGTCCACGGTTCTAAGTATCGTGAAGGCCCACCACGGATTTGTGGAAGTCGTCAGTGAAGTCGGCAAAGGGACAATTTTCGAGGTCTATTTGCCCGCGACCACCAAGGCCGACAGCGAAGTCATCAAGAGCGCGGCGCCAGTGATGCAAATGGGCCGGGGTGAAATCATTCTCCTGGTGGATGACGAGGCGGCGGTGCTCGAAATCACCAAGACGACCCTGGAAGCCTTCAACTATCGGGTTATCACGGCCAAAGACGGAGCCGAGGCGCTGATCCTTTACCAGCAGCGTGTCGGGGAAATCGACGTCGTTATTACGGACATGGAGATGCCTGTCATGGACGGAGAAGCGTTGGTCAGGGAAATACGAAAGACCGCGCCCAATGCGAAGGTAGTTTGCATCAGCGGGCTGGAAGCGGAAGCCAAAGGGATGGACATGTCCCACTTGAAACCGCAAGCGTTTTTGACCAAACCCTACTCAACTGAAACACTCCTGACCGCCCTTCATCAAGTTGTGACAAGCTGATTCAATCGCGCTGGTTCGTATCCGGAATAATACCAAAATCGGTTCGATTCCACGTCGCAGAGTCAATTCACCGCCACCCTCCCGGAGCCCACACCCAGCCGTGGCGACGATGCACCCAATGGCCTCTCACCCACACCGCGCGAGCGTGGGGACGAACGAGCCAACGTCCTGGCTCCCAAACCCAACGTCCATGCCAGACCCAGTAACCTTCAACCCAGGCGTATCCTGGCCCTGGCGCCGGGGGCACAACCTCAGCCTGCGGCTGCGGCGGCGCTTCGGTGACGACGGCTTCGCGCGGACGTTCCCGCACAACCAGGCAGCCGTTGATCAACAAAAAGCCAACACTGACCAACAGCATCGGCAACCAGCTTTTTAATTTCATAAGAATTTCGAGCGCGCCGAGATTGCCCCGCTACAACCGCGCCTTGTTCCCGCCGGACCATTTTTCGCAATGGGAGGTTACAGGCGCGGTCAATCTTCCGAGAACAAATATTCCAGATCGTCCTTCGACAGGCTCCGGGCAAACCCTTCCTCGCCCAGGACGTCGCTTATGGTTTGGGCCTTGCGTTGCTGCAATTCCCAGATTTTCTCTTCGACCGTCCCTGGCGCGATGAGCCGATAGGCGTTGACCGTGCGGGTCTGGCCGATTCGATGCGAGCGGTCAACCGCCTGCGCTTCGACGGCCGGGTTCCACCAGGGATCGTAAAGCACCACATAACTTGCAGTGGTCAGGTTCAACCCTGTGCCGGCTGCGCGAAGACTGAGCAGGAACACGGCGGCGTTTGAATCGTTCTGAAACGCGTTCACCACTTCCTGCCGGGCTTTGGTCTCACCGGTCAAAATGTGGGTTGGGATCTGGCGTTGCCGGCATTCTTTCTCGAGGATCTGCAGCATCTGAACAAATTGGCTGAAGACGAGGACCTTTTGTCCTTCGTCCAGCAATGGCTCCAGGAGTTCGAACAATGTTTCAGTCTTGCCGGACGCCGAATCGTTGCCGACGAGGTCCGGGTGGCAGCAAATCTGGCGCAGACGCGTGAGGGCCGCGAGGACGTGCATTTTACTTTTGGCGACGCCCTTTTCGGCCATAGTTTGCATGACCCTCTCGCGGCTGCGACGCAGTTCGGCCAGGTAAAGTTTACGCTGCGATTCACCGAGTTCGCAATCGCGCCGCTCCTCGATGCGGTCGGGCAAATCCTGCGCGACCTGCCGTTTAAGCCGTCGCAGCATGAGCGGGCGAAGTCTCGCGGCCAGACGGCGGCGCGCGATTTTTTGTCCCCAGGCCGCGTCTTCGCCGCCACGAGGTTCGTAAGTCTCGGTGAAATGGTTTTGCGAACCGAGGTAACCCGGCTGAATGAAGTCCACGATACTCCAAAGGTCGAGCAAACGGTTTTCCAGCGGCGTGCCGGTCAGTGCGAGGCGCTGGTCCGCGCGAAGCTGTTTCACTGATTGCGTCACTTGTGCCGACGGATTTTTGATGAACTGCGCTTCGTCGAGGATGATGGCGCGGAACTCGAATTTCTGCAGCGCTTCCAGGTCGCGCCGCAGCAGGGCGTAATTGGTGACGATCAAATCGTGCTGTGGAATCTGTTTCCGCAAATTGTGACGCGCAGCGCCGCTTTCCAGAACGAGCACTTTGAGGTGCGGAGTGAACCGGTTCGATTCGCGTCGCCAGTTGTGCAGCACTGATGCCGGGCAAATCACCAGTGCCGGCTTCGGCTTTCTTGCGTTCTGCCCGCGCAACCACGCCAGCCAGGACAGCGTCTGTAGTGTTTTGCCCAGACCCATGTCGTCGGCCAGAATGCCACCCAGCTTCAAGCCGGTGAGATGGCAAAGAAAATCGAAACCGGCCTTTTGATACGGGCGCAGTTCGGCTTTGACCGAATCTGGCAACGAGGTGTGGTCGACTCCGTCGAAGTCCGTGATCCGCTGGCGCAGCTTCGCAGCCTGCTGGTCGCCGAAACGCTGCAAAGAGGTGTCGTCGAGTTGCGCGGCGTGGAGCATCGCGACTTTTTGCGGCGCCGTGCTGAGGCCGTCGAGACCAAGGTCGGCCATCGTTTCGTGCGCGGCTTGCACGGCGGTGGCGTCCAATTGAATCCAGCCGGTATCCGGCAGTTTCACAAATCGTCCCGTGGCCGTCTGCAAACGGTGCAAATCCGCTGAAGTCAGTTTCATTCCTTCCTGCTCCCATTCAGCGGAAACCGAAAGCCAGTCAATGCCGCTTCCATGAACAGTCAGTTTGGGACGCAGTTGCCGCGGCGAAAGGAACAATCGTTGAAATGCGGGATTACCCAGATATTCGGCGGCGGGCCGGTCCGGCCAGGCAACGGCGAGCGTGTTCAAAAAGCTTTCGTTCGAGTCGCCAACCCAAAGCCCCGGCTCCGGCGTGAACCAATCGAGTCGTCGCAGCCATTGCGCGGCCGGTTCGAGTCGCGGATCATCGAGGATTTCGGGCTTCTCCGCCTGGCGTTTGACGCTGCCTGTCAACTGCCACTCGTGACCGTTCCACTGCCAGACGGTTTGGTCGCGCTCGCTTTCGGCGAGCAGGCGGAGCCGGACGCTGTCATCGCTCAATTCAAAAATGAACCGCGGAACAGCGGTGTGCGCCACGCAAAGCTGTTCCCAGTCGGCTCCTTTGCTCGACCCGTTTTTGCGCAGGTGCGTCAGCAGGCGGTGGCTCAATTTTTTGACGGGCAGAGACGGTCTTTGCGCCCAGTGAATCAGCAAATCGTGTGGCGGCGGATCGCGCAAAAGGTAAAAAGTATGGCCGAGAAGCGCCAGGGAAGGCGGCCCGGCAAAGAATTGCGCCCGATCAAGCGAGTGATATTTGCCGTCGAACAGCTTCAGACGGTGAGTGAACACGAGTTCTGAATCTGCGGTTTCGAGATGGGGCGCCAGCTCAGCGAGTTCGCCATGAAACGCCAGTTTTGTGCCGTCGGCGTTCAGCTCCAGGCGCGCGTGGTTTCCCCAGCGCGCCAGCCATTGCAGCAGTTCGCTGCCGGTCAAAAGCAGAGGCTCGCCATTCACTTTCCGTCCGTCGTAGATCTCCGCCAGCCATTGGATGAATTGCCAGTCTTCCGGAGGAAAGAGCTCTTGTTCGTGAGCAGACCGCGCCGTCAGTTCGACGATTTCGCCCAGCGACTTGTTCTTTTCGCCGGTGCGCGGACGCGACAGGGCAAACTGGACCCCGAGTCCATGCAAGTGGAGCTGGCTTTCGAGCGGTCGGACCTCACATTGGACCCGCAGACCCGCGCGTGGCGCGTCCAGGTGCGCGTGCGCTGGTGGCAACAGCCAGTTTTCCAATTGCTGAACAAATTTCTGTTCCTGCTCGGCCTGTGCGATTTCAGCAAAGCGTTCGAGATTGGCGTGCGGCAGCAATTCAGTGGGCAACGGACGATTCGCGCGCAGGAAGAGCAGGGCGGTCTCCTCCAGCCGCGCCTTGCCCTGGGTCCCCATCAGGCGCGGCCACCAGTCCTCGCCGGCAAAATCCTTGCGCGAGAGCGAGAGCCGCTCGAAGTAATCCTCCAACAACAGCCAGGCCCGCTGTGGATCGGTGCAGTTGGCAAAGTTTTGCAGCCGTTCAGTGCGTTCGGCGACAGCGGCCTTGGAATCGGCGAGCTCGCGTCGCAGATCAGCAAAAGCGCCGTAGGTTTTTTCGAGCACGATGTTGTTGGCATCGTACTTGGTGGTGGTAACCGAACGCGGAGCGTGTCCGTTTTTGTGTGAGGCTCGTGCCATGTGCCAAACTGCCCGATCAAGGCCTATTATCTCGACATTAAATGGGCATTGCGGTCAATCAGAAATCAACGTGCATCGGCAGTCGGTTGCGTCGGTTCAATCAGGCAAACGCCCCGACAACAAATGGTCCGGCGCATCGCGGACTTACACTTTTCCAATCCATTTGCGGCCTTCCCAAACCGCTTTCAACGAGGTCAGGTTGCGGCGGTCGCAGAGGTTCCTGGCGGCGGCGCTGAATCGACCCTGCTTCAGATTATTCCAGGCGTCGCTGGCGCTGACGGCGACGAATTGCAGCACACTCGGATCGCGGTAGCAGTCGATCATGCAACGCGTGCAGCCGTCGCGAATCCGTTTCGATTCGTTCCATTCGTACACGTTGCACATCGGTGTCTCCCAAAAGTGGCAGCGGTAAAGGTTCAGGTTCCAATCCAGGTAAAAATATTTATGACCGCCCAGGCAGCCGAATTTCTCCGGCTCCTTCCGCAGATGCCGTTGCATCTCGGTGAGCGACTCGGTCGGGTTCACGACCGGATAACCGCTCCGCTTCTTCATCTGTTTGATCTTCTCGAAAACCTGGATCAACTCATCCGTCTTGTAGTTGACGAGGTTTGAGTCGCTGAAGCTCAAGTAGCTCGAGGCGAGTGAGGTCAGCGGATAACTGAAAGTGCAACTCTTGAAACCCAGCTCGCTCAGAAATCCCGGCAGCATTTCGTAGTCGTCGATCAACTTGCTGGCCGTGACGCTGGCCGTGGTCTGAATGCCGAGATCGTGGAAGACTTCGTTCGCGCGCTTGATTTTCCGGCACACCTCCGGCAGACCGCGGTTTTTTTCATGCCTTGCCACGTCGTGCGAGTCAATCGACATGATGACGCTGCTGAGCCCTTCGTGGGCGAGCCCCCGCATGTTCTCATCCGTCCAAAGCGAGCCGTTGGTGCAAATCATTGGATGAATGCCACGCTCGGCCGCGTAGCGCACCATCGCCCGGACTTCCTTGTGCACGAGCGGTTCGCCGCCCACAAACAGCAGATAGCCGATGTGATTTTTCAGCGCGATGTCGATGACATCCCGGGCTTCCCTGAGTGTCACGCTGCGGCGCTGCTTCGGATCGAACCGGTCCACCGCGAATCCGCAGAAGTCGCACTTCGCATTGCAGATATTCGTGATGGCGAACTGGAGATAACCCGGACCGCCGTGCTGGAGCACCTCACCGACCAGTTTGAAAACACTTTTCTTCGGCCGGGCGACGGGTCGGGAGAAATCGGCGGCAGGCCTGGTCGTTTCCGCAGCCGGCGGGTTGGCAGTCAAGGCGGCGATACTCATTCGATAATCAGCCCGTATGGTGACGGGAAAAATTGGATCGTGGCAATCATTTCTTTTCGTTTCTAGGGGGATGCGGGGCGATTTGTCTGACGTCCGGCGCTCGAAAATTTTAGTGCGTCAGGGCGTGGCTGTGGCTTATTGTCAGGCAGATATGCCGGCCAAGACCACACCCGCACGTCAACCTGAAGCTGTGACTCAGTTCTCCGTATTCACGCCGAACCGCCTGGGTCGTTTGCACGATCTGGTCGGCACGCTCGCCGCCAACGGCGTGCATGTGCTCGCGCTGACCGTGCTGGATACCACCGATAGCGCGGTCATCCGGTTCGTCGTCGACGATCCTGAGCGGGCGCGGGGTCTGCTGATCCAGCACGGCTTTCCCTTTACCGAGAGTCAGTTGCTGGCCGTTGAGGTCAATTCCGCCACGGAGTTGAACCGGCTTATGACGGCGTTTCTCGAAGCCGAACTCAACATCAACTATCTTTACTCCTTTATCCCTCATCCGCAGGGGAAATCCATTCTGGGCTTGAGCATGGAGGACAACGAAATGGCCGAAGAGGTTTTGCAACGGCACCAGTTCCGGGTGCTCCGGCAAACGGATATTTCGCGCTGAAAGGCACAAAGAAGTCTTGTTCCTTCCAGTCGGTTCGGATTCCCTGTCAAATCGTCGCCAATGAAAAGAAGTTGGTCTTTGGCTTTGCCGGTTTTGTTCCACCTCGTTTGCGGCCGCCACCGAGTCGGCCGGCGGTTGGCGATTTGGAGCGTGGCGCTTTCCTGCGGCTTGGGCCTTGGAGCCTGGAGTTTCCGCGCTTGCGCCGCGGACCAGCCGCAGTGGGGCCAGGCCTGGTCGCGCAACATGGTTTCGGATGAGAAGGGCCTGCCCGCTTCCTTCGATCCTAAGACCGGCAGGAACATCAAGTGGGTTGCCCGGCTCGGAACGGAAACGCATTCCACGCCCATCGCCGCGGGCGGCCAGCTCTACGTCGGAACGAACAACGGCCAGCCGCGCGACCCGAAGCACCAGGGCGACCGCGGGGTTTTGATGTGCTTCGACGAGAAGACAGGAAAATTTCTCTGGCAACTCGTGGTGCCCAAACGCGAGGAAGACCCTTATTTCGACTGGCCCAACACCGGAATATCCTCTCCGGTCACGGTGGAGGGTGACCACGTCTATCTCACGGACAATCGCGGCGAAGTGGTGTGCCTGGACGCGCGCGGAATGGCCAACGGCAATGACGGGCCTTTTCGCGAGGAAAGCGCGCACATGACGCCGCCGAAAGGTTCAGGTTCACCTCCCAAACCTGTGGCCGGCGCGGAGATATTTCCTGAGCCATTGCGTCCACCCGCCGAAGGGAATTTGCTTCAAACAGGTCCACTCGACGCCGACATCATCTGGGTTTTCGATCTGGCCTCTGGCGCTGGCATTTGGCCGCATGACGGCGCCCACAGCTCGATTTTGATCCATGGGGACTACCTTTACCTCAACACCGCCACCGGCGTGGACAACACCCACAAACGCATCCGCGCGCCGGACGCGCCCAGCCTCGTCGTGCTCGACAAAAGGACAGGGCGATTTGTGGCGCGCGACGACGAACACATCGCGCCGGACATTTTTCATTGCACCTGGTCGTCCCCGTCGCTGGGCGAGGTGAATGGCCGGTCGTTGATTTTTTTCGCTGGCGGCAACGGCGTGATTTACGCATTTGATGAATTATCGCACCCCTCACCCGGCCTTCGGCCACTCTCTCCCCTCGCTGAGGGGAGAGGGCAGGGTGAGGGGAGTGCATCGGCGTCTGCCAACGCGTCCGCTGCGCGCGGTGTTCGGAAGCTGAAAAAAGTCTGGCAGTTCGACTTCGATCCCGCCGCGCCGAAGGGAGACATTCACCAATACCTCAGCAACCGCCGCGAAGGACCGAGTAACATTTATGGCATGCCCGTCTTTTACCACAATCGCGTCTATGTGGCGGGCGGTGGCGACAACTTTTGGGGCAAGAACGAGGCGTGGCTGAAGTGCATCGACGCGACGACCCTCGCCCGGCCTGCCGGCCACCCTCTCCCATCCGATGGGAGAGGGGCTGGGGGTGAGGGTTTGGTGTGGTCCTATCCGCTGCAAAAGCATGTGATGTCCACGCCCGCGATTTACGACGGCCTGGTGTTCATCGCGGATTGCGGACGCGCGTTTGATTGTCTGGATGCCGACACCGGCCGGCCGTATTGGACCGAAGAAATCAAAGGTGAAGCGTGGGGGTCGCCGCTGGTTGCCGATGGCAAAGTTTACCTCGGCACACGGAGCGGCAGCTTTTATGTGTTCGCCGCGAGCAAGGAAAAGAAAATTCTCAGCACCGCCGAACTTGGCGACCCGATCAGCGCCACGGCGACGGCGGCCAATGGCGTGCTCTATGTCACGACCCTGAGACGCCTCTACGCCGTGCAGAAAGGCGCGCATTGGGACGGAGACGGAAAATGAGAGTATCGAGTAATTTCCGAGGAGAGGTTGGTTTGAAACCGGGCTTACCAGCGTGGACTCCGGCGAAGCGGCGTAAACGCTGCGCTCCGGAGCGCGGGCTTCAGCCCGCTTCAACGCGGAGTTTGGAACCACTTCTGGCAATCATTATAGACACGTTGCTTCGTTCAAAAAATAGATTCCGCATGAAAATCAGATCAGCCTGTCGGCCATTGGACAACCTTTCGACGATCGCGTGCAGATTCCTCGCGATTTTTGCGGTCGCTTTGGCCCCTGTGTGCCTTGCCATTGGCACAGATGACAATCCTTACGCGAAATGGCCGAAAGGGCCGCCGTCCGATCCCGGATTCTTTCCTCTTGCCGTGTGGCTTCAAGCGCCGTCGAACGCGCAGCGCTATCGCGAAGCGGGCTTGAACACCTACGTCGCTCTGTGGAAGGGACCGACCGAAGAACAATTGGCTACGCTAAAGAAAGCCGGAATGCGCGTCATCTGCCACCAAAACGATTTCGCGCTTCGGCATCTGGATGATCCGGCGATCGTCGGCTGGATTCGCTTTGCCCTCGGCTATTCATCTTTCGGGCTTGCAGCCCTGTCTAACCGCGAACGGACGCAAATGGGCGCGAATGGCGGCCAGTGGCGGTCTTAGATTCTGAATTCGCGTTCATTGGCGTTGATTCGCGGTTATTCATGTTTCTGGTTTCATGATTTCTCCAACCGGCGTGTTAAAAGTTTTCGCGTGTTTTGCGTGGTTCACGGTTTTCAATTGAACCGAGAGGGGCGGGACGCGCTGTCCTACCTTTTGCGTTCTGTGCGTTCTCTCGCGGCAGATAAATCCGTGTCCATCGGTGTTCATCCGTGGTTGAGAGAAAATGTGTCTGGCGAGTCGAACGATGAAGCGGCGTAAACGCCGCGCTCCGGCACGGTTGCAATCAGTGGCAGTATCAGGGGTACACCCGACGCGGGCTGAACTTCAGTTTGTCCTTTCTCAAGACGTGCGATCGCGCACAGACTCCTGTCGAACATGCAGCAGGCGCAAGCTCAAGGATTGCTGAGGCAAATGCTTGGCAGCCCGGCGGACTTTCGCGACGGCCAATGGACAGCCATCGACCTCGTGGTCAACCACCGCCGGCGCGTGCTCGTGGTTCAACGCACAGGCTGGGGCAAAAGCATCGTTTATTTCCTCGCGACGAGAATCCTGCGTGACACGGGCGGCGGACCGACGCTGCTCATCAGTCCGCTGCTCTCGCTCATGCGCAACCAAATCCTCGCTACGGAAAAACTCGCCGTGCGCGCGGCGACGATTCACAGCGAGAACGTCGCGGCTTG
>QHNT01000460.1 GCA_003218515.1 Verrucomicrobiota bacterium
TCCCAGGTCCCACATCCTTGTCAACGCCACCCATACGCATCACGCGCCGAGCACGGTCACGATCCACGGGTACAGTCGCGATGAAAGATTCTGTCAGATCGTTCAGCGGGGCATTGTGAAAGCGGTCCAGGAAGCCAATACAGGGCTGGCCGGCTCACGCTTCTACTTCCGCCTCGGCCAGGAACCGACGGTGGGCCAAAACAGCCGGCGTCTGTTAGCCGATGGAACGATCACCTGGACGCGACCCCACACGAACATTGTGCGCGAAACCGGCCCGTTTGATCCTGACCTTCCCGTGCTGGCGCTCCGCGACTTTGCGGGCAAGCCGCAGGCGCTGATTTTCAATCATTCGACGCATACGATCGGCACACGCCAGCCCGCGAAACGCTCACCGTCCTTCTACGGCCTGGCCGCGCAGGAACTCGAAGCCGAACTCGGCGGCACAGTCTGCTTCCTCGAAGGGGCTTCCGGCTCCACGCACAACCTGTCGCTTTCCACCGACGAAATGATTCAGCGGATCAAGACAGCAGTGCACGCCGCGCTCGACCAGGCGGAACCAAGGCCCGTGACCCGTCTGGCCGCGATCAAGCGACCGTTTAAATTCCGCGTGCGCACCTTCGACGAAGCCGCCGAAGCCGAGGCGGTGCGTTCCTATTGCCGCAAAGCGATGGGCGATTATGCCGATCGCTGCATCGAAGTGTTCCGCCTCCAACGCGAAAAGCTGGCCCCGCATCGCGGCGAAGAGCGCGAAACATGGCTGCAAGTCATGCTCATCGGCGACGTCGCCATCGTCGGCGTGCCCGCCGAGTTTTTCACCAAGCTGGGGCGCGACATTAAGGAACGCTCCCCCTTCCGCAACACGTTCATCGCCGAGCTGGCCAACGACTGGATTGGGTACCTGCCCGATCTGGAAGCGCACAGACTGGGCGGTTACCAGACCTGGACCGGCTTGCATAGTTACGCCGAACCCGGCACCGGCGAGCGGGTCGTGGAAGAAGCGGTCAAAATGTTGAACGAATTACCCAAAGCGAACTGACAGTGAGCAAACGGCGTCGACTCGGTTTGATTGTCGTGCTTGGCGTTGCCATCACGGCGGCGGCGTTCTTTGCTCTGCGCCCACGCGAGCCGGTGTATCTCAACCGACTCCTGAGCTTCTGGTTTGATCAGTTCAACACTACAAATCGCCCTCAAGCCGCAACAGCGATTCGGCAGATCGGAACAAACGGAATTCCATTCCTTTTGGAGAAGGCGAAATCCAAGGATGGCGACACGTTGTATGAAAAGCTTTATCGGACGATTTACTACAAGGTACCGTTCGGCATTAAGCGGCGTCTTCCTTTACCCAAACCGATTGAGAACACTTATGACTACCGGGTTGCCAATACTTTGCAGTTGCTGGGACCGCCCGCTGTTCCGCAACTAATCGACGCGATGGGAAATCGCCATAGCAAGGTCCGGCTCGCGGCTGTTCGTGTGACCCGCCTTATTGGTCCGGAGGCGAACGCAGCCGTCCCCGCATTGGCCAAACTTGTCAATGACTCCGATGGCGAAGTAAGAGTTGAAGCAGTCCTTGCCTTGAGGTTTATGGGGCCGAACAAAAAACTGGCGACCCAGGCGCTGATTGGTGCACTCGGCGACAGCGATCGGGGGCCCAAGCCGGGCAGTACAGTCTATGTCAAAGGAAACGCTGCGCGCGTGTTGGGCGAGATAGGGCCCCAGGCTCAAGTTGCTGTACCCGCGTTGACTAAACTGTTGAGTGACACGGACCCATACGCGCGGGAAGAAGCGGCCGTTGCCTTGTGGCGAATCAATCATGACACAAACGTCATCCCCGTGCTGCTTGCCGAATTGGAAGCAGCGAATGAAGCTCCACGGTATGGGATAATTCTTACTGCCTTTGGTGAAATGGGACCTGCTGCAAAGCCTGCGGTTCCGGCTATAATGAAAACGATCCGAGAAAGGCGCGGGATGCCAAATCCGCATGGCATTGACATTCCTGAAGTCGCCTTAAAGGCGCTAAAGAAAATTGATCCCGATGCGCCGAAAGATCGCGAGTGACGTGAAACCGAACTTCGACATTTCAAAGCTCGGCTCATGTGCGTTGGCGACGTGTTCGTTTTTTGCCGCGACAGCAATCGCTGCCGAATCATCA
>QHNT01000461.1 GCA_003218515.1 Verrucomicrobiota bacterium
GCCGCGGGCTGGTTGTGAGCGCGTTTTTCTGCGGGTAATAATCCGCCAGGCTTCGCTTCGACGCCTTCAGCCCTTCAGCCTCGATGGCGGCGAGAATCCGTTCCTCGGTCATGATGAAGCGATCGCGCCGGTAGAGGACGTAATCCTCGCGCAGACCGGGCGGAGTGAGGTTGATCGTGACCAGGTTCGCGCCCGTGCGCAAGCCGCGGCGATATCCGCCGCCCGGCCCGGCAAGATTGAGCGCGCTGACGGCGGGAATCACCCAGCGCGGTCGCATCAGGCGCAGGGCGGCCATGCAGTTCAAAGTCAAATCAATGTCGGCGGTCGGCGCGTTCGCGAACGGCGTGGCTTCGCCGGGAATGAATGGGCTGACGCTGCAACCTTCGAGCGGCAAGCGGCGCGCGAGGGAGAAATTGGCGAGCAACGCGCCTTCAGTTTCGCCGGGCAAACCGGCGATGAAACCGGAACTGACATTCCAGCCTGTGGCCGCCAGCAAGCGGATGTGCTCAACGCGTTCGTCAAATGTGCCGGGCGCCTTCATCTGCGCGTAAGTTCGGGGTCGGCGACTTCAAATTTAATGATGTAAGTCGATGCGCCGGCGGATCTCAGCGCGCCGTAGAGCGAGCGATTCAATGTCCCCAGACAGACACTGAGGCCGACTGGTGTTTGGTGGCGCAGGATTTTGATGAGCGGCAAAACAACCTCGCGAACGATGAGCGGGTCTTCGCCTGCCTGGATATTGACATCGGTGACGCTCGCCGGTCGATGGTGGACCAGCAATTCCGCCAGTTGATCGAGCCGGGCGCGGTGTCGGGCCAGACCGCGGTTGTCGCGCCGCATGCCGCAGTAGGAACAATTTTCGCGGCAAAAATTGGAGACCTCGACTACCGCGCGGACAAACACCTGGCGCCCGAACGTTTCGACGGCGACGCGCGCAGCGCGTTCGTGAAAGGCATGTTGGGCTTGGTCGCGGGATTTCAGGACGTCGGTCGTTGGGAAAAACGGCTCGTCAATCACCGGCTTAGTTAAAACCGTCTCTGGACGGAGCGCAAACCAATTTCCTGGCGCCAGCCCTCAGAATTGTCTTGGCCACAAAGCGGCTTTGCCTAGCGTTGGGGCATGGACTTGCCGTCGCAATGCGCCGTCGTGATTCCCTGCCTGAACGAAGCGGCGACCATCGAGCCGCTCGTCCAGGCGGTGCGCAAGTATCTGGCAGCTGTGATCGTGGTGGACGATGGTTCCAACGATGGCACATCCGAACTGGCGGCTGGATGCGGCGCGGAGGTGATTCGCCACGCGAAACGGCGGGGCAAAGGCGCGGCTTTGGGGGCCGGTTGGAGTCGCGCGCTCGAACGCGGGTTCACCTGGGCATTATCGATGGATGGCGACGGGCAGCACGCGCCGGAGGACATTCCGGCGTTTCTGGCGTGCGCCGAAAGAACCGGGGCCGAACTGATCGTGGGCAATCGAATGACGAATCCCGACGGAATGCCCTGGGTACGACGCCGGGTGAACCGCTGGATGAGCGACCGGATTTCGCGACTGACCGGGCACACGTTGCCCGACACGCAATGCGGTTTTCGGCTGATGCGGCTGGAGACGTGGGCGCAGGTTCACTTGCTCGCCGACCACTTTGAAATCGAGTCCGAGCTGCTCTGCAAATTCATCGCCGCCGGCCGGAAGGTCGAGTTCGTGCCGGTGCAGGTGATTTACCGGAACGAGCAGAGCAAAATCCGTCCGGTGCGCGACACACATCGCTGGTTTCGCTGGTGGTGGCAGACCCGCGGCTGGCACAGAACGCGGGTGCTCGACAAACCGCTGGAGAGGCGAGTTTAAGGCCAAATTCTGCTTGCCCGACGGAGCAGGTCAAAAACATGCTCTCTCCAATGCCAGCACCGACACTCAACGTTTCCGCCTCGGCGCCTCCCCGATGGAATTTGGTCACGCGCCTGGCCACCATCCTTCTCCTCGCCTTCGTCATCGGCTGGATACTGAACCGGGTCGGCCAACAACTGAGCCGCAGTCAGCACCCGGCAGGTTTCGTTCGCGGCCTGGTCCAGGGCGCGCTCATGCCGGCGTCAATGCCAAACCTGCTCATCGGCCATGACGTGGCGATTTACGCGGAGAAAAACAACGGGGTGTTTTACAAACTCGGCTATACGATGGGCGTCAACGGTTGCGGCGCGATTTTCTTCGGGATGTTCTACTGGCGATTGAAACGATGGCGAAACCGGCAATGAAGCGCGTGGTGATTACCGGAGCGTCGCGCGGGCTGGGACGCGCCCTGGCGGAAGAATTCATCCGGCTCGGCCATACTGTACTTGGCTGCGGTCGTTCAGCGAAGTCGATCGCGGAATTGCGCGGACGTTTTGACAAGCCACACGACTTCGATGCGGTGGATGTTGCTTCGGATGAAAAGGTCAAGGCGTGGGCGAAACGCTTGCTCAAGACGCCGGGCCCACCGGACCTGCTGCTGAACAACGCCGCGATCATCAACAAAAATGCGCCGTTGTGGAAAGTCAGCGCCAAGGAATTCGACCAAGTCATCGACGTCAACCTCAAAGGCGTCGTGAATGTAATTCGCCATTTCGTTCCGGCGATGATCGAGGGCGGGAGCGGTGTGATTGTGAACTTTAGTTCCGGCTGGGGCCGTTCGACCGATGCCGAAGTCGCCCCCTATTGCGCGACGAAATGGGCCATTGAAGGACTCACCCAGGCGCTGTCGCAGGAATTGCCCGCGGGCATGGCCGCCATCCCGCTGAATCCCGGCATCATTAATACTGACATGCTGCAAAGCTGCTTCGGCGGTTCGGCCTCGGCTTATCCGACGGCGGAGGAATGGGCGAAGAAGGCTGTTCCCTTTCTGTTGAGTCTTGGACCAAAACACAACGGTCAGCCAT
>QHNT01000194.1 GCA_003218515.1 Verrucomicrobiota bacterium
CCTTTTTCTGTATCGAGGCAAATCAGATTCCCTTCCGTCCCGAGCGTATAAACCTTCCCGTCGTTAACCGTAGGCGTGACACGGGGGCCCGCGGGATAACTCACGACATAAGGACAATCGTATTCGTGCTGCCAAAGGATTTTGCCGTCCGCTTCGTTCAAACAAAGGACACGCTCGCTGCCGGGGATTTCGCCCCGAGCGAACGGATTCGACGGGTTGCTCGCGCCCGGAGCGAGTTGGCGATCCATCACGTAAACGCGGCCGTTCGCCACGGCCGGTCCGGTGTAGCCTGAGCCGATCGGAGTGCGCCAGCGAACTTTCGGCCCTTCCGCGGGAAATTTTTCGAGGATGCCGGCCTCGCGCCAGACGCCGTCGCGCTGCGGGCCGAGCCACTGCGGCCAGTCGTCGGCGCGGAGGGAAAACGTTGCCAACGCAGCGAGCGCCAGCGCGTGGCGGAGAAGGCAGGCTTTCATTGGTTTTGAATTCGCAAGTGGACGCCAGCTAAGCAGACGGGTTCATCAACGTCAATCGGATCGAACCCGCCCCTCACCCCTCCCCGTCAAGGGTTCTACAGCGCCCGCTCCAAAATTTCTCTCATTTCCTCGGCCGTCAGCGCAATCGGATTGGCTTTCATGCTGCTGGCTCTCGCGGATTTTTCGGCCAGCTCAACCGTGTGTTCGCCTCCGATGCCATAGTTTCTCAGGCGCGGGATTTGAAAATCCGCAATCAGCTTCCGCACCCATTCAATTCCAACGTTTGCCGTTGCATACCTGTTTCCGGACAGCAGGCGCGCAACTTCATGGTAACGCCGAATGGCGTTGTTCCTTGGCTGGCGCTGGCGGAGGGCACGCAAGTTCGCTTCAATAACGTGCGGCAACAGCGCGGCGCAGACAGCTCCATGCGGCGCGGAGAACATGCCGCCGATCGGCGCGGCAAATCCGTGGACTGCGCCGAGGCCCGCGTTCGTCAGCGCCAGTCCTCCATACAAGCTTGCCAGCGCCATGTCTTCGCGCGCGACGGCGTTGCGACCGGATTCAACCGCCAGCCGCAAAGAACGCGCGACTCGCCACATGCCTTCCCGGCACAGCACGTCGGTCATGGGGTTGGCGCGAGAGGAGACAAATGGCTCGATGAGCTGCGTGAGCGCGTCGAGACCGGTGCTCGCGGTCAATCCCGGTGGCAGGTCGTAGCTCAGTTCCGGATCAACCAGGGCGACCCTGGGCAAAAGGAGCAGGCTGCGGAGGCTAACTTTTACCCGATGCTCCGGCGAGACGAGCACCGCGTTGCGCGTCACTTCCGCGCCGGCGCCGGCGGTGGTCGGTATCGCGATGAACGGCGCCGGCGGGTTCGTTAACGGCTTGGCCCGGCCGATGACTTCGAGGTAATCGAAGACATCGCCTTCGTTCGTCATGAGCGCAGCGATGGCTTTGCCGGCGTCGATGGCGCTGCCGCCGCCGAATCCGATGACGAGTCCACACTTTTCCGCTCGGGCAAACCGTGCGCCACGGACAACCAGATCGATGCTCGGCTCACCGGAAATGGAGAACGAAGCGGAAGAAATGCCGCTCGCCTCCAGTAACGCGAGCAACGGCCGAGCACGGTCCACGCCTTTGCCCGTCGCGACCAGCGCGCGATCACCGAATTCTTTGGCAACCAACCCGACCCCGCGCAGTGCACCCGCGCCGAAGATGATTCGTGTGGCGGTGGCAAATTCGAAACGCATTGTTCTGCTTCCTCGCTTTGTACACATACCGCCAGCGCGGCCACGAAAGCGCTACCAGCCGGCATCGTCCGGAAATACGTTGGTGAATCTCACGCTCGTGCGCGGCTCGGCCATCATCGGCGCCACGGCATCGCGCCATTTGGCGTAATGCGCCGTCTCTTTGTGTGTCGCCGGCGCGTCCGTGTTGCGATAGACTTCGACGAGCACGAAACGGTTCGGGTGGTCCACCTGCTGGACGACATCAAAGCGGGCAATTCCCGGTTCCTTGACGCTGTGGCGCGCGTTCTCGAGTGTGGCCTCCGTGAACGCCTCGACGCACTCCGATTTCACATGAACCTGGACATGGACGATCAACATGATTTGTTTTTCGACGCAACCGACGCGAAACGCAAGCCTGGACTCGGCAGCGTTCCAATTTGCCTCAGGTGGGTGCGCCGCTGCCGCGGCGCACGGCGATGCAGCCGCCACCAAATCAAGACATAGCCCTGCGCTCGAGCCGCTTTCCCCCTTGCCGACTCACGAGGTCTGTGGAACGTTCTGCTCACCTATGAAAAGAGTCCTGGGAGTCTGCTGGTCGGCTTGGATTCTGGTTCTGGTCGTCACAAATTTATCCGCGCAAACAGCCCGAAAACTGACGCGCAGAATTGTTCCGCCGCCGAACAATGCGTCGCCCGCCACGGGAACGCCCGCATCCAGGCCGGCGCCGACGCCGCCGGCAGCGGTTCCCTCGCCCAACAACGCGGCGGTTCCCGCGCCGCCTCCGCCCGCTGACGCGGAAAAGGCCAAACAGGAAGCGCTCCGTAAGACAATCGAGTTTCAAAAGAAACGTGCGGCGGAAGGTTCGCCTTCGGCCCAGTATGAGCTGGGCCTGCGTTATCTGAAGGGCGATGGAGTGGACAAGGACGAAGCCGCCGGCATGAAGTTGTTGGAAGAGTCCGCCAAACAGGATTACACGCTGGCGAAGAAGAAGATCGAGGAGCTTAAGGAGAAGAAGAAAAAGTGACCTAGAGCAACGTTCGAGCGCTGGGACAGTTCGCTGGAGCGAGGCTTCCCATGAACGGCCCCTCTCCCGGCCTGCGGCCACCCTCTCCCCGCCTTGCGGGGAGAGGGCAGGGAGAGGGGTGCCGATCTGGTTCATGGCTTCGATTCACGTCCGGATTTTGGAGGTGTTCCCTTCCGATGAACCGTGCGGTCGTAGCGCAGCCATCCTGGCTGCCGGTTCCGATGGCATTGAATCAGCCATCGATTCATTCAGTCAAAACAGAAGATTCGTATGCTGGCCACCTTGATTATTCCATCATTGGAAGGCGTTTCGCAGACTTACCCGCTACGCCTTGAATTTTACAGCGGCAAACCCGTGCTCTTTTCGTCCCACGGGCACACGATCAACGGCCCCTATTTTCAACTCTTGCGGGACCGGATGGGGGCAACAATTGAAACCGACGACGTGTCGGTCGTCGCCGGCGTGCTGGGGCTTCCCGCGCATGAACCGGGGCTCAACTCGAAGTCCTGATCGTCAGGAAAAGTTTCACTGGCGGATCAATGACTACAGCCACAGCCATGACCGCACGAGCCGTGTTCAAAATCTTCCTTTTGCGGCATTCGGCCCAACTCGAAGGTTTTCGTGACGTATTGGTTCACCGATTCCTGCACCTGTTGCATCGCCTGCTGGGCATCGAGGAAACCCTGGGCCACCGGGCTGCTCAAAAATGTTTCGCGCCGCTTTTCAAAGTCCGCGATCTCCGCCATGTCGAGGGGCATGCCCGTCTGTTGTTTGTGCTGCAGCATCGCGCCGCGGTCGCTCAACTCCTGGTACTGCAGTTTGATGCTTTCGTCCGCCAGAAAAGCGTCCACTCGCTGGCGGATCGTCTGGAAGTCGAGTTGCTCGACGATCGCCTGGCAAAGTTCCCTCGTCTTTTCCAGAATGACGGAGTTTTCAGAATTTGTTTCCATATGACGCCCCTACTTTGCCCCCACACCTCCGTTCTGTCGAGGGACAGATTTTTTGCGTCCGTCTCACTCCGGGGCCATCGGCGCCAGGTAACGCTCCAACGTTCGCTTCGCGATCATCAGCCCCGCGTCTTCCAGCCTCTGGCCGCCGAGCGGCGCCCCTTCGCTCGGTTCGTGGTCGCGAAACACCGGATCGTGCCGGCCTTCGATGTTCAGGTCGGAATCGTAGCCTGCGCGCAGCAATGCGTGAATGATTTCCGCCCAGTTTGCCTGTCCGAGGCCGGGAAAGCGATGTTCGGCCACGCCCGGATGGCAGAGGCCATAGACCTCAAGCAACGGGCGGTTGATGTAAGCGTCCTTCGCGTGAACGTGAAAAATTTTTCGACCGAACTTGTGGACATTCGCGACCGGATCAATGAACTGGCAGATCAAATGGCTCGCGTCCCATTCGATGCCGAGGTTGTCGCACCGGGTCGCGTTGAAGAGTCGCTCCCACATCGCCGGCTGTCCGAGCATGTTGTAGTTCATGAGCGGCAAATGATACGCGCCTTGCGGGCAATTCTCGAAGGCGACGCGCACGCCTTGGTCGGCGGCGAGCTTTGCCAGCGGCTCCCAAAACGCCAATACCTGGGGCAGGTAATTTTCAAACGGCTTGTAAACGACGTGGCCGCCGCGTTCGTCCAGTTCGGTTTCGATGACTGCGCCCGCAAACCCGGCGACGGTCTTCACGCCGATGTGCGCCGCCACCTCGATGGCGCGGCGAAACACGGCGCGGGCAAATTCGGTTTGCTTCGGGTCGAGGGGATTTTGATAAAGCGCGCCGATGGCGGAAATGCGAATGTCCCGCGCTTTGGCTTCCGCGGCGAATTTTTCGGCGAACCGTTTCCAGTCCGCGTGGTTTGGTCCGGCTGGTCCGTCGTGAAATCCCATCCATTCCATGGAGCGAAAGCCCAGGCGCTGTGCCCAGTCCAGATCCTGCACTTGTCCCCGCGTGACCACTCCGATTCGCATAACCAGAAACGAAACTCAGTCAACGTCTCGTCTGCCGGACTGTCGAGCCAAAACTCGAATTGGGGCTCATTTGGGTCGCGGCTCGGCACCGCCACCAAGCTGATGTGACGCACGTATTCCCCGCACCCGGCCTGAAGGCCACCCTGCCCATGAACCTCCTCCTCTCCCGCCCTTCGGGCACCCTCTCCCCCGCGGAGGGGGAGAGGGACGAGGTGAGGGGGCGGTGGGTTGGTTCAAGGGCGCAAGGCGCGATCAAAGTTCGGGGAGGTCTCTCCATGAAGCCAGAAGAACATCCAACACCGAACATCGAATGGCAGAGCGAATCCTCGCTCACTTCGGCGTTCGACGTTCGATGTTTTCCATCGACACTTTTCACACCTTGGGGGGCAGATACGCATCAGCCAACGTCTGAAACGCCGACACCTGTTCCTTCATCCATTTCTCATCGCGCCCGAGTTCTCCGGCCATCAACGCCGCGACCATCGGTGCAACCTCCGCGCTGGCCCGCCCGTCGAGCATCAAGGCGCGTGTGCGGCGCGACAAAACGTCTTCCACCGTCCGGGCCATTTCGTGTCGGACGCCCCAGACAACTTCGCCGGCGCAGTAAGGCAGGCGCGGGTGCAGAGGCTTGCTCCATTCTGCGTTTTCCTGCAGCAGAACACGCAGGCGCGGGCCGTCAGCGCCGTAAACGCGCCAGTGAGTGTTCGCACCACCTTCTTCCGTCCAACCGTGCAAATGCAGATTCCTGGTGCGTGACGGTCGCCCTGAAAAGCCCGCTGCGTTGACTGTGTCCTCGCCCATCTTTCGATAAGTCGTCCATTTTCCGCCGGCAACGCTTACCAGGCCGGACGGGGAAACGAGGAGAATGTGATCGCGGGAAAGTCTGGCCGTGTTTCTTGCTTCATTCGCTTTGACGAGCGGACGCAAGCCTGCAAAGGCGCTGAGAATGTCGCGCTCAAGCGGCTTTCGGCTCAGATAACGCCCGGCATGTTTCAGCAGGAATTCGATCTCCGCGTGAAACGGCCGCGGTTCCAGAGAAGTTTCGAGCACCGGCGTGTCGGTCGTGCCGACCAACGTCCGGTCGTGCCAGGGAATCGCAAACAGCAACCGACCGTCATCGGTCCGGGGAATCAGAAGCGCGCTGTCGCCGGGCAGGAAGGATTTGTCCAGGACGATGTGCGCCCCCTGGCTGGCGGTGATGACGTTCCGCGTCTGTGGACAGTCCATTCGGCGGACGGCGTCGGTGAAAACGCCGGTGGCGTTGACAACCGTCCGGGCGCGGATTTCATGAGATTGTCCGGTCTCAACGTCACGCACAACGGCTCCGCAAACGCGACCGCTGTCTTTCAAGAAAGACTCGACTCGCGCGTAATTGACCGGCACACCGCCCAGGTCCTCCAGCGTTTGCGCCAGGCAAATGGCCAGCCGCGCATCATCGAACTGGCCGTCGAAATAACGGATGCCGCCACGCAGCCCGTTTGGTTGCAACGTGGGCAGATGCTCCAACACCTCCTCGCGCGAATTCCGCTTTGAACCGTTCAACCGGAATTGTCCCGCGAGTAAATCGTAAAGCTTCAGCCCCGCGCCATAATAAGGCCGCTCCCACCAGGCGTAGTGGGGCACGATGAAAGAGAGCGGGCGAACCAGGTGTGGCGCGTTTCGCAGCAGCAGTTCGCGTTCGCGCAGCGATTCCCGGACGAGATGAAAATCCCATCGTCGCAGATAGCGCAGGCCTCCATGAATCAGTTTGGTGCTGCGGCTCGAAGTCGCCTTGGCGAAATCACTTTGCTCCACCAACAGCGTGCGGTACCCGCGCGCCGCCGCGTCCACGGCGGCGCCCAGCCCGGTCGCGCCGCCGCCAATCACGAGGAAATCCCAATCGCCGGGAGACTCGCGCATTCGATTCAGCGATTGGTCGCGATTCACGCGTTAGGTTTCTTCCACCGCTTTGGTTTCACTTTGAAGGCAGCGTGGCGGTGTAGGCTGCAAACCCGCGGCGGACATGCTGCAGCGCAGTTTCGAGCGCCTCCTCAAATTCCGTCGAGCGCACGTCGCGGCCGGCGGTCTGGCACAAGCTCGCGACTTGCGCAGCGACGGCTTCATCATACTTCGCGAGTTCGGCAATCAATTTCTTTGGCTCGCTCCCGGCCCGCTTCACGATTTCCTTCGCGTACACGCGGGGCGGGGTGAATTTGCCGTCTCCGTCGCCATCCACCCAGATCGGATTTGTCGCCCCGATAACACGCGGCTGCCAGACGCGCGAGTTGGGTTGATAAGGCTTCGCAATCGGCCAGTACGGCCCGTTGACCGGCGGGCCGGACGCGATAGCGACCAGATACGCGTCGTAAGCGGGCCTTGGAATGATCCACATGACGCGCGTTTTCTCGACCGGGCTGACGGGCGCTTCAATCTGCTGCTCGCGTATCTTCACGCCGTTCGCATAAAGCTCCACGCGGTCCGCGCTCGTCCACGACGGGCCGAGCACGGCGACGGTCACGCGCATCAATTCACCAAGCGCAGTTGCAAGGTCGCCGACCTGGAATTTGTCTTCCACGGTCATCTGCGTCAGCAAGCCCAGGCTGACCAGCACGCGGCCTTTAAGGAAACCCCGACAGGCTTCCTCGACGTTGATCTTTCCGGCGATGGAATCGCCGCACATCACGTAGCTGCGGCCCTGACCGACGATGTAGCGGCTCACATCGTGACAGTCGCTCGAACCGACCGCCGTGACGCGGTAGCCGTAATTCAGCAACGCAAACCAGTCGCGAAACGTCAGCATCAGATCCGATTGCAGCGCGGAGGAATTGACGACCTCCACCGCGTCGAAGCTGAATTCAAACCCGCGCCGGTTCTCGCCGGTGACGGGATTGAAGTTCTTTTCGGCGAACGGTTGAAAATTGTTATGAATGTTGCGTGGATGATTTAACACGACGACCCGCACGCCGGGCGTCGAGCGGACTTCCTCCATCAACCGGGGCCATTCGGTCACGCGATTGTTCGGCACGCGGCTTCCCGGTTGGACGGGGAAGATGTTGAAGTGACCAGCGGGCGTGGTGACTTCGTCGCCGATGACGGGTGTGAAATAATCCTGCACGCCCATGCGCCGGGCCGGTTCCGAGTAGTCGGTCAAAATATCGTGGTCCGTCGCGATGGGCAGTTCGATGCCCTCACCGGCCAGCGTGAGCATCCGCTCCTCAACGGTCGCGTCGCCGTGATGGCTGTAGGTGAAGGTATGGACGTGCGTGTCGCAACTGACCAGGCCCGGCGTCGGAACTTCGCGGCGAATTCGCATCGGCAGCGGGTAAGTCCGGCCGGGCGGCAACGTGAACTGTTGAGTGCGGACGCTGTACTCAAAACCGCGCGAGGCATAGAGCGTGTAGTAGCCGGCAGGCAGTCCGATGCGCACCGTCCCGCTGCCGGTGTAAACCACGCCCGGACGAAGAGCGAGGACAGGTTGATCGTTGATGGTTGATGGTTGATGATCGGGAGTTGAGGGTTGGGAATCTTCCACGTGAAACGGGAAAAGCGCGCCGCTTTTGTCCGTGACGGTGATGCGGGCAGGCAACGGTTGCTGAGTCTCGTCGTCGGTCACGCTGAGGATCAAGGTGGACTCGTGCAACGCTTCCTTGGGCGGGCGGGAATCGAGTTTGATTTCGCCGACCTTGATGTCGTCCCGCTCTTTCGGTGGAATGACGGATAACGTATTTCCGCCTTCGCGCAACGCGCTGGCCGGCACGGTGAGCGCCTGAATCAGGTCCTGCTCCGAGAGAAACAACTTGCCGAGCTTGCGCCCGTTCAATTCGACGGCCCAATCCAGCTTCACATCGCGCTGGCGGATGAACAGCGTGTTTTCGTTCGTGTTCGCTAGAGCGGTGAATTTGAGATCAAGCCGGCGCCCGTGCGGGGTTTTGCCGGCGAACTCCTGCCATTCCGGGTCGCCTGCCGTGCCGAGGTAATAGAGCTTGGGGTCAATGACGCGCAGCGGTTGCGTAACGACCGATGCGACAGCGCCGAGCAACAGCATTGTGGACAACCCACCATTGAGGCGACTCATAGCGGGGCCCTTTTAACCACGGATGGACACGGATGAACACAGATTTTTGCGCCCAGTCCGTCGTGCGAATGAGGAGCTGATCATAGCAAGGTCCACGAAGCGTGAATCAACTGGTGCGGCTGTTGGTCTTGCAGGCATCTAGTTGAATGCCGATTGTTGCCTGCACTCCTGAGCACCGCTCTGGCTTCGGGCTGTCTCGCCGCGATCTTGCCCGAATCATCGCCCGCGGCGGGGTGGCACTTGCATTCGCCGGTATTGACGCGTCAGAAAAGTTATGGCAAGTCGGGCGGCGCTGAAGACGATCCGTGGTGGACACGATGAACCCCAAAATACTCGTTTGTTTTGCGATCATTTCGAGCGGCGCTTTACTCGGTTGTTCAAACGTTGCCCGTGGCGATGAAGTTTCAGGGCCGAAACCGGCGCAACTGCCTCCAGCGCTTGAATTCGACTCGCTACAGATGATCGACCGAGACAACGGTTGGGCACAAAACGTCAGAATGGTCTTTAGAACCAACGATTGGGTGCCAAACGCCATGGCAACCTTCAGAACGCGGAACGGAGGCGAGTCCTGGGAAAATGTATCCCCCGCAGGGCTGGGAGACAGCGTTGCATCGTTCTTTCGCGATTCAGAGACAGCCTGGATTGCCACGTTCTTGATGAGGCTACTAATGTTGCTATTCTTCGGACCAGGGACGGCGGGCGCTCCTGGATCGGCACGGAATTGCGCCAGTCTCAACCGATTTTATATTCGTTCCTGGCGTTTCCCGATGCCAACACCGGATGGCTGATGCTCATACCGGACCACGGCATGAATTCCTCCCCGGGGGACCTCTATCGAACAGACGATGGCGGCGCGAATTGGCGGCGGGTCAACAGCACGAGTGCAAGTTCTCGCGCGTGGATCTGGGAAGACGCGGCGCTCCCGGAATTCGAAGACCGGCACCCTTACCTTGTCTGCGGTGGTGCGATCGCATTTCGGAAGGCCCCCACCGGTTGGCTGTGCGGATCAATGGCGAGCACCACACCCGGTTTTCTCTTTATGACCGAAGATGCCGGACTGACCTGGCAGATACAGACACTCCCTTTGCCCTCCTCGCTTCACGATGGCCGGATTGAGCCGACCGGGCTGCCGCACTTTTTCCCAATGGGCGGCAACGATGGAATCATCGGAGCGCAGTTTTGGCCGACTGACGGTTATTCCACGAATTTTTGCACGGTGATCTACCGCACCCACGATGGCGGTCTGAGTTGGCAGCCCACAACACCAGTGAAATACATGGGTGTGTTGGATTTCATTACGGCCCGGAAGGGTTGGATCTGGAGTCCCAGACCGCACAGCACTGGTTCGACCGCTCCCGTCAAAGGCACCCTATATCGCACCGACGACGGCGGGGCCTCGTGGAAACCGGTGCAAGCGGAAAAGAGCATGGAGGATTACCTGACCCACGGCGAAGATATCGTCCGACTCGACTTTGTGGACGACGAATACGGCTGGGCGATTGCGCGGGATGAGCACAACCTGACCCAGCTTTTGAAAACCACCGACGGCGGGGTAACCTGGACGAAACTCGCCTTGAAGATTGGGGGAAAACGAGTATTCTCCCAACGGGCTCAAGCCTTGGTTACTTCCAGCCGTTCTTTTTTGACATGATTTCTTCCTCTGAAAGCTCCGTGACTTCGTCGGGGGTAATGAAGAACAGTTTGCTGTCCAGCCGAAGAAAACTATATCGGTCCCCGGTGCAGAGACGCTGTGGAAAACACGCTTGCCAAAGGGCGACCAGACTCCCGTCCTCAATGCGGACTGCGTAGAAAGCGCGTATCCACTCCATGTCCGTTGTCCCCTGGGCAGGCGATGTCCCAAAGGCTTTTCCCGGCGTCCCAGTCGATCAACCGGTAGCGATCATCGAACCCGACGCTGGTCGAGAACAAAGATTTGCGACTGTCCGGAATCCATCCCACGCAATTAGGATTCGGGCTTATGTCCAGCGAACGCAAATTCCCCTCCCGCGTGTACCAGAGGAACGTGTTTTGATTGGCGCCTCCCGTGTTGGGACGCAGCAACGCGCCGGCTCCTCCGGGCGCGGCGATCGGAGAATGGTCAGGATGACCGCAATCCACCCGAAAGCTGACCTTGCCGCCGGAATTCAGCACCACCAATTGCGCAGTCTTTTCGGTTTCATCCTTCCACACGATCAACGCCGCGCTGCCGTCGTCGCTCAAATGAACGTCCTCGCCATCGTACTGCGGAAATGGGCCAACCACACTGGCGAGTTTACCTTGAACCATGTGACCATAGTTGCGCCTCGTTTGCCGATACGAGCTTCGGACAATCTGACGTACGGCCCAATCCAGTAAGCTTCAACTTTCCCTTTGTTCATGCCCGGCAAGTCCGGCGCCGGCCAGATTGGCTGACACGCTCTTGCCGGCGGTGAAAGAACAGCCACCGCGCAGAAAAAGGACAGGCACCCGAGTAGCACTGAATTCACGCTGCCGCGGTTTCCCCGAGTTGAAGTCATGTTCGCACTATGATTCTGAACGGCGCGACCGACAAGCATCTCTCCCGCGCTCACTCATGCCTTAGCGCCTCCACCGGGTCCATCTGCGCGGCGCGCATGGCGGGGTAGATGCCGAAGACGACGCCAACGATCCCAGAGATGGTGAAGGCGACCACCGGCGACCAGAAGGTGATGATGGTTTTCATGCCGGCAAAGTGGCTCACGAACCAGGGAATGGTCACGCCGAGCAGCACGCCGATCACGCCGCCCGCGCCGGACAGCATCACGGTCTCAACGAGGAATTGCGTGATGATGTCGCGGCGTTTGGCGCCGAGCGCGCGGCGGATACCGATCTCGCGGGTGCGCTCGGTCACGCTGGCGAGCATGATGTTCATGATGCCGATGCCGCCGACGATCAGCGAGATGGCCGCAATCGAGCCGAGCACGATGTTGAATATCTCCTTGGTGCGCTCGGCGCGTTTGAGCAACTCGAGCGGCACGATGATGTCGTAGTCCTTCTTCTTGTGGTTGCGCTCCATCACTTCTTTGATAGCGTCGGCGACGGGGATGACCTGTTCCGGCGTGGCGACTTTGACGGTGACTTCGTGGAGTTGGACCCTTTCCTGTTCGAAACTGCCGCTGCGCACCTTCCGCAGGATTTCACCGTAACGGGTCTTGGCCGTTTCCAGCGGGATGAACATCCGTTCAGCGGCGGCCTTGGCGTTGTCGCCGGTTTCCTCAGTGGTTGCTCCTTTGCCGGCCGGTTCCATGACGCCGATGACTTCGTAGTAATCGCCGCCGACGCGGACATCCTTGCCGAGCGGTGATTCGAGCGGAAAAAGGCCCTTTACCATTCCCGCGCCCAGGACACAGACGTTGGCCTTGTCCTCCATTTCCTTGTCCGAGAAAAAGCGTCCACGGGCGACGTGGTGATTGCGCATCTCCGGATACCAGGGGACGGTGCCCATGATTTCGGAGTCCACACGCCGGCTGATGTTCCAGACATATTCGCGCATGATACGGCCCGGGACGACCACGGTGACACCGGGGATGGTGGACCTGATGCGTTGGATGTCGAGGTAGGTCAGGCCGTATTGCAGCACGTAGCTTTGGCTGCCTTTCTCCGAAACTTTCTGTTCCTCCGGCGGTTTGACGCTGCGGAGAATGATGTTTTGACTGCCGAGGGTTTTGATCTCTTCCTGGGCTGCGTAACTCGCGCCTTCGCCAATCGCGAGCATCGCGATGACGGAGCAGACGCCAAACACGATGCCCAGCGCGGTGAGGAGCGAGCGCAGTTTGTGGAGCCAAAGGCTCTTGACGCCCAGGCGCACGGTCCGCCTGAGTCGGAGCAACAATGGCCCGCGAATCACGCCGATCGACGCGAATGAATTAGTCGAAGACTCAGACATAAAACAGTTTGTCCCCTCACCCGGCCTTCGGCCACCCTCTCCCCATCCGATGGAGAGAGGGCAGAGATGAGGGGCGTTGCTGTTTCCAACTTACTGGTCGTCATTCGCGGATTCCCATTCATAACCTTACATCGCTCTCGACCTCACCGTCGCGCAGGCGAATCGAGCGACGGGCGTGGCGGGAGACGTTTTCGTCGTGGGTCACCAGGATGATGGTTTTGCCCTGCTCGTGCAGGTCGTCGAAGATTTTCAAAATTTCGACGCCGGAAATGGAATCGAGATTGCCGGTGGGCTCATCCGCCAGAATGACCAGCGGGTCGTTCACCAGCGCCCGCGCGATAGCGACGCGTTGTTGCTGGCCGCCGGAAAGCTCGAACGGTTTGTGCGTCAGCCGATTTCCCAACCCGACGCGTTCGGCGTACCGGGCGGCCAATGCGCGGCTCTCCTCCTCCGGTCGGCCCTGGTAGTAGAGCGGCACTTCGATGTTCTCCACGACGGTCAACTGCTGGATCAGGTTGTAGGACTGAAAAATGAATCCGAGCCGCGCGCCGCGAACGGCGGAGAGCGTGTCGTCGTTCATTTGGGAAACGTCATCGCCGCCGAGCCGGTACTGGCCGGAGGTAGGCCGATCCAGGCAGCCGAGGAGATTGAGCAGGGTGGATTTACCGCAGCCCGATGGCCCCATAATGCTGACGTATTCGCCGGCATGAATGTCGAACGACACGCCGCGTAACGCCTCGACCGTGACAAGACCCATTTGGTAGAATTTGCAGACCTGATCAAATTGGACGATCTGCGTGGGCATCGGGAGAATTTTGAATGTCGAAATCAGGCACTACGCCTTGCCGGCAGGTTGGGCTTTCGGCGGCGCGGATTTCTCCTCCGGCTTGGACCTTCCTTGGTCGTCGCTGCCCGGCTTCTTCTCTTTCTCGCCCGTTTCCGGCTCGCCGCTGTCGGGCGGAGTCAGCAAGACTTTTTCGCCTTCCTTCAACCCTTTTTTGATTTCGATAAAGTCATTGTTGAACTGTCCGATTTCCACCTCGCGCTTCTCGCGCTTGAGTCCATGGACCACGTAACAGATTTGTTTCCCTTCGCTCGGCACGACCGACTGGATCGGCGCGTAAACGACATCGTCGAGGTGATCCACGAGAATTTCCGTTTTCGCGCTCATGCCCGGTTTGAGCCAGTCGTAGGTGCCGTTGATGGTGATGGTGGTCAGATAGACCTTCAGGTCGGGATTCATCCAGCGGTTCTGTGAATCGGGCAGCACAGCGACCTTGGAAACTTCACCGCCCAGAATTGTGTCGGGGAAAGCGTCCACGGTGATGCGGACCCTTTGCCCCTTCTTGATCTTCTTGATGTAGCTCTCGTGGATTTTCACCTTCACGGACATTTTCGTCATGTCGGGGATGGTGATGATGGCCTGGCGTTCGCGCACGGTGGCGCCTTCCCGGATAGGCTCCTGATTGCCATAATAATACATTTCCTCGCCGCCGCCGCCGTAAACGATGAGACCCGTTTTTTTCGCGCGCATCACGCATTTCTCGAGCTGCTCCTTGAGGTCCTTGAGCTGGCGAAGCTGGACATTGTGCTGGCCTTGAGCGGATTTGAGTTTCGCGTCGGCCTGCGCCAGTTTCGAAACGGCCGCCTTCCGCGCGCGCTCCAATTCGCGCATCGCCTCAGCGTACTTCGACAACGCCTCCTCGGACGATTTGGTGAATTCGTATTTCAGGAACAAGTCCCGCGCCGTATCGGCCGTCTGGACTTTGAGCCGGCTGTTTTCGTAAGCAATTTCGTCGCGCTCCCGATCGATCTTCGTGACGAAACCTTTCTCGAAGAGGCGTTTGGTGCCTTCCAACGTGGCCTTGGCCTGGCCCAATTCTTTTTGCGCCACCTGCAGGTCGTCTTCGAACTTGCGGATTTTTTGTTTCGCCTCGCCATCCCCGAGCGCCTCGATCTTCGCGTATTTGGAGAAATCAACGACGATGGCTGGATGGGGCGGCGCGTTCGTCGGCGGGCCTGGTTCTGGATTCGACAACTTCCCGGCCTGATCAGATTTCAGGGGTGGTTCGGAGGCAGGCTGTGTCACCGGCGCGGGTGCCGCGGGTCTCTCGACGCCGCCGCCCAGTTCAATCGCCTGTGGCGCGTCGCTGGAGTGCTGCGGCGCCACGACCAGTCCGCTGTTGGGCGGAACATTCAGTGTCGGCGGCGTTTCGGTCATGGCCTTGGCCACACCATTCGTGCTTTCCGCTGCCAGCTCCTTTTCCAGGCCGAGCCGGTCGATGATGTCCTGGGTGACGGTGTCGCCGAGGAATTTGTCGAAATCCATCCGCGCAAAACGCGTCTTCTGTTCCGCCGCTTTGATATCGCTGATGTTCTGGTTCAACTGGATGTCATAACCCTGCTCGGCGTCGGTCAGCGAGGCGATGGCGGTCTGGTACTGGATTTCCTGCTGGACGATCTGCTTTTGCAGGTCCGACGAATCGAGTTCGACCAGCACCTTGTTGGTTTTCACGTCATCCTCGGTGACCTGATAACCCTCCTCGACGATTTTAAGAATCTTCGTGCCCTGGTAGCCGACGCGGACTTCGCATTTGATTTCCTGTGACTCGAGCGCCTGAATGCTGCCGCCTTCCAGGACGGAGATGTCCAGTGGACCGTGGCGGGCGGTAAACATCGCGCCGTTGTTCGCGGACTTGCCACCACCCCTGAGCCAGACGACGACTAGCGCGAGGATGAGAAGGACCGCGCCGATGCGCCAGCGCGGCTGCCGTCGGACAAATGCTGAAAGCTTAGTTTGATTTGGCATCGGCGACCTCCTCCCATTGACCGTCATCTTTGATGTAGAGAATTCCCATATTCACCCAGAATTGGAGGCGGGCGATGGTATGGCCGACCAGCGCCTGCGTGAGTTGGTTCTTCGAATTGACCAGGTCATTTTGCGCGTCCACCTGGTCCTGGGCTTTGGCCCGGCCGAGTTCTGCCAGGAGGTTTTGCTCTTCAACGCGGCGCTCGGCGAGCTTCACGCCGATTTCGTTTATCTCGTAGGTGCGCTTGGCCTGATCCAACGCGCGCCAACTATCGCGAACCTGCAGTTTGATTTGGTCTTCCTGCTGCTCCAGGTCCCGCTCGGCCCGTTTTTCGTTGATCAAGGCGGTTCGATAGTTGTTGCGTTCCCCTTTTCGGTCCAAGCCTGGATCGAGGTCGAGTCCAGCGCTCCAGTTATAACGATTGATGTCCGGTACGGCGAAACGCGCGCTGTTTTCCTCTCTGCTGTCGATGCCGACCAGCGCGTTCAGATCAAGTTGCGGTTTGAGAAAGTTGGCGGCCAGAGCGACGCGCCGGACTGAATCGTCGTAACGGTCTTTGAAGTTTTGATAGTCCTGTCGCGCGGTCAGCGCGACTTTGATCGAATCGTCCACCGCCATCTTCGGATGGCGTATTTCCAGGGCTTCAAGTTCACGATCATCCAGAACGAGGTTGCTCTCCACCGGCAGGCCAAGATGCGTGAGTTTGAAATCGTCGAGTGCCTGTCTGTAGGTGCGGATGGCGTTGATCCAGGTGCTTTCTGCCGCCAATTCCTGCTGCTGCAGCCGGCCCAGATCGGACTGCGTCACCCTGCCTTCCTGGGCCAACGCGCGCGTCCGCTCCGCGTTTTTTCGCGAGCTCTGCAGGTTCAAATAACTGTTGCGGACGGCGTCGCGGTTGCCCAGCACGCCGTAATAGGCGCCGGCCACCTGGACGCTGAAGCTTTTGCGGAACTGGGCGAAGTCCCGCAGAATGTACAGCAAAGCGCGTTCAGCTTGCGTGAGATTCTCGATTTCCTGTTTGAATCCCGCGTTTCGCAGCAACGGGCGGAAAAGAGTGGCGTTGACCTGCGAAGAAGATGTGGTGCTGCGGCTGCCGGTAATGAAATGGAGGAAATCGGTGGTCAACGCGGCCGTGATGCGGCCCACGTCACGGACGAGCCAACTGACGTTGATCCCGCCCTTGACATCGACGTTCTGCGACAGGTTGTCGCTGACCGCATTGTTTGTTACCCCGCTGATTTGATCAACCGAGGTGATGAACTGCGCCGTGCCCTTCCCGGAAAAGATCGGCGTGAACTGATGCCGCGCCAGTGTGAGCCCCAGCGCGACGAGGTACAAGTCTTCTTTTCGGACCTGATAAGCGCGGTTGTGTTTGACGGCAATCTCCAGCGCGTTTTCGAGCGAGAGGATGTGCGCGCCCCGCTCTGCTTCCCCGTCCCGGCCGAGAAATTCCGCAACACTGTTCGTCACCGGCAGGCTGTCCAACGAGAGTTGGTTCGTCTGCTCGACGGTGAAGCGCTCGTCCATGTTTTTGACGAGAGGAGTTTTTTGCTTGATGACGCCGTAGGCCTCCTTGTCAGCCGACTTGCGGTAATGCTCGGTCGTGCACCCGGCCCAAACTAAAAACGACGCCAGCACCACGGGCAACGACCCACCTCGCAAAAGCCGTTTCATGAGAGGGAACAATCGGTCTATGGACGTTTTAACGCTCAAACCTGTTCATTCTTCGCCGATACTTATATGACGGCTCACTCGCCAAACCCGCTCGCGGGCCTTGCGCCATGGAGATTGAACTACCAATTCAATCCGCAATTTCGCCGGATGTTCCGGGCCGGTCGGGTCCGGACGCGCTCACAAAAGCGGCAACCGCCCTGAATTCGCCGCGCGAGGGTGGTTGTCCGGTCATACCGTCAAACCTTCCGTTTCGGTCGGTCAAATCCATCCTGCCCGGCCCACAGCGCCTTTACTTTCGCAGTCCGGCCAGCCAATCGTCACAGACAAAGCCAGGGAGAGATAATGCGACTGGCAGTGGTCTGGCGTGCGTTTCAAACTAACGGATCGGCGACAAATAGTAAAGGGATTGAACGGCGCCGCGCGCCGAAGGGTCGCATCTGGATACCACCACCATCGTGGAAGCCTCCCACTCCCTCTCCCTGCGAGGCACGAGCGGGGAGAGGGCTGGGGAGAGGGGCACCTTCCATCGAATTGGCGCGGCTAATTGGAATCCCCTCTCCCGTACCCTCTCCCCACTCCTCTGTCGTGGGGAGAGGGAATCGACCCGCGGCATGGTGGTGTCAAGATGCCCGCGCGGAAGTCACCGAAGGAATCAACGCGAGCTGTTGGTTCTGAGCAGGAGAACCCGAGCGCGGACAGCCAGCCCGTTCCTTTTTATTGGCCGCTGACGCGATAAAAGCTCTCGCTTCCGTCAAACGCTGGAAATCTGATCGGGGTATTGGTGAAAGCGACTCCAAGATCAGTCCAATTGTCTGTCGTCAGATTCGTGCGAACCTGCAACTGGTAGGGCGGGCTCCCGCCGGACAGGGCGAAGGTGACATATCCGCCTGCGTATGAAAAGGACCTGATGCGCAGCGGTGACGCGACCGGATTCACGGTGACTGGATTCGAGAAGATGGCGGTCACGGCACGTCCGGCTTGCGTCACCAGGTTTGCGTCCGCGGAATAGGTGACCAACGCCGCCACCGTCGTGACGCCGATGAGGTTCAAGTTGCTGATGTCGAACGTGACGCTATTATTGGTCGCCGAGTCTAGATCGTCCGCCGATCCGTCAACGACCGACGCTAAAGGCGTCGCATGCACAGCTACGTTCGTTTGCCCGATAGCGTTTGTCAGGCCAACCGGGTCAACCGCGTAAAAGTCCACAATGGCCGTTGAATATTTGTTCGTATTCGGCGGCGGAATGGTGACGAGCAATTGCGTTCCGGCGGCGTTGGTGGACAATACGGTGGCGAAATCGTTCGTGCTATCGGCGAGGACGGTCGAATAGTAGGTCGCGATCGCGACGTTCTGGTCCTGCATCAGAATGGCGCTGGCATTGTTGACCAGCGTGTTGCCGCGGAGGACGATCCGGGCCGCGTCGGCGCCCCCGTCGTCATTGTTGCTGTCGTCCAGGCCGACAAATGCGCGGGCCGGTGTGTCGCACGACTCCATCTGACAGCCAAGGTTCTCGATCAGATTTCCTTCCAACGCGTCACTGACACCGTCGAAGTTCGACCCGACGCGAATGCTCGACTGTTTTTGGATGCTGAACAAGGTGATGTCATTCTCCAGTTGGCTTCGCGGAACAGTGGACTGGCCGTCGATGCCGACGCCGACGTGATTGCCGGCGAAAGTGATGTTGGTGGCTGCGCCCGAAAATCGGGCGAAAGTGTCGGAAAAGACCGGACCGAAAATGTTCCGTTCATTCGCGTCGCTGACGCCGTCGCCGTCTGTCCCAATGAACATGTTGTCGGCGCTGCGATTCTCGATGGATTCGATACCGCCGCCGTCGAGGAGGTTGATGGTCGAGAGGTCCAGAAAGGTGGTGCCGTTCGGAAAGACGTTGAAGAAATTACCGGCCACTTTGACGTTGGGCGCCGCCAGGTTGACGGCCAGGCCCATGCCCAGGCTGAGGTTGAATTCCGCGGCATCGTTTTGTCCATCGCCATCGGTGCCGAAGATCAGGCCGGAAGCGCTCGCGCCGCTGCCGTCTTTGAACGCGGCCACCGACGAGCGGCCGCCCGCGACCGTCACGCCGTCCGGGTCAAGGCCAAACCAACAGCCGCTGATGCGCGCGTTCGTGGCGGCGTTGATCAAAGCGATGCAGTAAATTTCCGGATCGCCCGGATCCTGATTCGAAGGGTCCGGACCGGTGCCGGCGGTGTGCCGCGACAAAAAGCCAATGCCGTCGATTTTGAAATTTCCCCCGCCCTGCACGGCGAGGATAGCGCTTTCCCAGCCGAAGAAGCCGGAATTGTTCAGCGACTCAAGCCGGGTCCGTTGTTCAGGGCCGTCGCGCGAGTCGAGCACGATTTGGATTTTCGCGTTGTTGGGCGCAAGGATTTCGTTCGTGTTGGGGGAGGAGCCGGGCTGGCTGTAGCCGTCAATCGTGATGCTGTTATTGGTGATGACCGGATAACCGTTGGTCGGCGTTTGGAGGTGGAAAGGGCCGTTTCCGGGAATGTTGAACCGGATCATGTCGCCGTCATGCAGATTGGTGAGCGCCTGCTGCAGCGACGTTTCAATCAGCGGCACGGGGTTGATGTTGTTGGTGGTGTTCACGGTAATGATAGCGGCTTCGGCGGCGGAACAAAACAGGGCGAGCGTCGCGGTCGAAAAAAGGAGTGTCAGCTTTTTCATGCATCTTTCCGGCGGCAAATCATCCTATGCCTAAGTGGTCTACTTCGTAAATACGCATACGTTCGTTGCGTCTGATTTGGCCCGTGGCGAGGCGCGAGGGAGGGAGTGTATCCGCAGCGATACTCGACCGACCGAACAACGAAGCGACGGGCCAAATCGGGCGCAACCCAGAGGGCGGCATGTGTTTTGGGCAGCGGCGGCGTTGCTCGCTCCCCACAGATCCACTGCGGGATATGCTCGTCGCTCGCGACTAGCCTCCGCCCAAAATCCATTGCCGCGAACGTGTGCGTATTTATGAAATAGACCACTTAGCGGGCCTCCTTGTAGTCAAAACAGAATCAGACAGCAACGCGAATTGTGCGACAGCCGTTCTCTTCCGCCATCGCGGATTGATAGAGCGCGGTCCCTTTTTGTGGGGACGCGTTGGATGTCGTGGCGATGATGTTTGCGCCCGCGGAATTTCGTTTCACGACTCCGCGGCCAAACGAAGGCGCCCGTTCCGAGACCGTCGCCTCTTTTCGGAATTTACTGCGCCACCCGATAGAATTGTTGCTGCCCGGAGCTGACCGGCACGCTTCGGGGACTCACGGCGTTAAGGATATTCGTGTAGGGTCCGGTCACGATGTTGGCGGACTGCAGCAGGCCTCCGAAATAGTCCACCACGACGTTGGCTCCGCTGTGAACGATACTCCAGAACTTCGGGAGGTTCGGTGGCGGCCCGGTCAGAGCAAAGCCGACCGTGGTGCTGGGCAGGCCGTCAGCCTTGATCAGGATATAATCCACTTCGAGGTGGGCCAGCCCGCCGCCGCTGCAGCCGGTGATCCCGGCGAAACCTTGCCTCACCGCGACGGCTGGAGTGTAGTCCCACGTCATTTGCCAGGCATAAGGCTCCGGCGTCACTCCATCGGCGGGCCAAACTTTTCCGAAAACATCAATTCTGTTGGTGCCGCCGCCGGCATTGGGTTCCTGCCGCAACCGCAGCCAGTACCAGGTGTTGTTCGCCCATTGCAACGGAAGCCCGGCCGGTCCCCAGGCCACCAGATCGTTCAGGAATTTGACCTTCCGCTGCTTTTGGCCCGCTGCCTCGTTCGCGTCCTGGAGGTAATCGCGGAATTCGAGGTTGATCCCCCGGCTCAGGTTGGCGGCATTCGTCATGACGCCGACTGCAATACCGCCGCGCGGGGCGTCCGAGTTCGTGCTGAAGGCGACCACGCGCATGCGCGCCAGGACCTCCTGGACCGTGTTGCTGTAGCCGG
>QHNT01000195.1 GCA_003218515.1 Verrucomicrobiota bacterium
AAAGTGATGAGACCATCCCCTTATCGAATAAGGCCGTTGCGACCGCCGACTGACCGGCGGCAGTGCCGCTGCATTTGCCGAGCAATCGCCGGGCAGTGTCCGGGCCATTTCCCAGCAGCGTCCGAGCAGCGGCAGGGAAGTGCCCCAGACCATTTCTGCGCAATTGCCGCGCAGCGTCCGAAGAATCAGCCGCGCAATTGCCGGGCGGAGTCCGGCAATGCCCGAGCAGTGCCCGAGGAGAAGCAGGGCAGTGTCCGAGGCATGTCCGCGCAGTTGTCGCGCAGCGTCCGTGAAACGTCCGGAGAATTGCCCGGCCGCGTCCGGGCAATCGCTGGGCAGCGTCCCGCGCCGCGACGACGACTGCACGCATTGCAGCCACAATCTTCGGGAGGACCTATCCAGCTCATTGGTCGCGGAGCGTCCAGAGTCATTTCCTGTGCAATTCCCGGGCGGCATCTGGAAAGTATCCGCGCGCCTTCGCTGGCAATGGCGACTTGACCTCTCGACGCACGCCGCCAAGGTCGCCCGTCGCGGTGGCGAGAGCGGCCAGGAGCAGCACCGTGATTTAAATTGTGATGAAAAATGGTTTAAAGTGGCTTTTAAATGCCACCCGTCTGGCCGTGACTTCTTCGAGAGGTCACTCTGCTGGACAACGCAAGGGACCAAACGGCGCCAACGGAAACGAGTTCGCCAGCGCTGTTCCCGGTAGATTATAGTTCCGGCGCATGGAAACAATCGAGCCGTTGAGGCAGGAAATCCGGGATTGGGCGCAGGACGGGCGCGCTCGAGATAACCAGAGCCTCGCAGTGACAAAGGATTCTCCACCCGACGCCAAGATAAAGCTGTTTCGATCTCTCTTCTGCGGCCGGGAAGATGTCTATCCGCGCCGTTTCGAAAATCGGAAGACCGGGAAGACCGGCTATGCGCCGGCTTGCGCCAACGAGTGGATTCGCGGTGTCTGTGAGAAACCTCGCATCAAGTGTGCGGATTGCCCAAATCGCCGTTTTTATCAGATCACTGACGAAGTAGTCGGCTGGCACCTTTCGGGGCGGGATGTTCAGAGGCGCGAGTTTGTGATCGGCGTTTATGCGATGCTATTGGACGAGACCTGTTTCTTCCTGGCGGTGGACTTCGACCGTGAAAGCTGGCAGCAGGATGCGGAAGCTTTTCTCGAAACCTGCCAACGACTCGATGTGCCCGCCGCACTGGAGCGTTCGCGGTCCGGCAACGGCGGCCATGTCTGGTTCTTTTTTGAAGAAGCCATTCCTGCCAGTCTTGCGCGCAAGCTGAGATCACACATTCTCACGGAGACAATGGAATCTCGTCCCGAAATCGGGCTGCATTCTTATGACCGGTTGTTTCCCAACCAGGACACCTTGCCGAAGGGTGGTTCGGAAATTTGATTGCGCTCCCTCTGCAAAAAGCGGCGAGACAACGCGGCAACACGGTGTTTCTTGATAAAGAATTCAGACCGTACGCCGATCAATGGGCGTTTCTGGCTTCACTGCGACGAATGAGCCGGGCGCGAGTCGAGGCCCTGGTGCGCGACGCGGAATCAAAGGGAAGGATTATTGGAGTACGCATTGCCGCTGCGGAAGAAGATGATGACAACCCCTGGACTGCGCCGCCGTCTCGTCGCCGAAAGGAACCGCCAATCCCTGGACCGCTGCCGGCAAAACTCGAGCTGGTGCTTGGAGACCAAATTTATATCGCCAAAGAAAACCTCCCGCCCGCGCTTCGCAATCGGCTATTGCGTTTGGCAGCGTTTCAAAACCCGGAGTTTTATCGCGCGCAGGCCATGCGTCTTCCGACCTATGACAAGCCAAGAATCATTGCTTGCGCTGAAGATCACCCGAAGCATTTTGGCCTTCCGCGAGGTTGCCTGGATGAAGTGCGGGAGACTCTGGAGTCTCTCAATATTCAACCGGTCCTCCGCGATGAACGTTGCGCCGGCATTCCATTGAATGTTTCTTTTGCCGGCACATTGCGCCCCGACCAGCAAATAGCCGCTGACGCCCTGCTGCGGCAAGACATCGGGGTTTTGGCCGCGACGACGGCGTTTGGGAAAACCGTGGTTGCTGCGTGGTTGATTGCGCAACGCCGTGTCAATACCCTGGTTCTGGTTCACCGCCAGCAACTCCTCGAACAGTGGATTGAACGCTTGTCCGCCTTCCTCAAATTGCCAGCGAAAACAGTCGGGAGACTGGGTGGTGGACGTAAAAAACTGACCGGGACGTTGGATGTCGCACTCATGCAAAGCCTCGTTCACAAAGGAGTGGTGGATGATCGCGTGGGAGACTACGGCTACCTGATCGTCGATGAATGTCATCATCTTTCGGCACGCAGTTTTGAACTGGTCGCACGCCGTGCGAAAGCAAAGTTCGTCACGGGTTTATCTGCGACGGTTGCTCGCAAGGACGGTCACCACCCGATCATCTTCATGCAATGCGGTCCGATGCGCCATCGCGTTGACGCGAAGAACCAGACAGCGGCACGACCTTTCACACATCACGTGTTCGTCCGTCCGACCGGTTTTCGTCCGATCCATGCGCCCGATTCAGGTCCGCGCGAGGAATTTCATCAATTATACGAAGCCTTGCAAAAGGACGATGCGCGAAACCGAATGATCTGTGCCGACGTCGTGAGCGCCATCAACGAAGGGCGTTCACCTTTGGTGCTGACCGAACGAACCGAGCACTTGCAGCTTCTCGCCGAAAGGCTTACGCCCGATGTGCGCCATCTCGTTTTGCTTCGGGGCGGCCAAAGCAGAAAAGAATTGGAGTCAGCCCTCGCGCATTTGGCAGAACTTCCACCGTCTGTCGGGCGCGTGATCCTGGCGACGGGAAAATACATCGGCGAAGGATTTGACGATCCGCGACTGGATACACTGTTTTTGGCTCTGCCAGTTTCGTGGCGAGGGACCATAGCCCAGTATGTGGGACGGCTGCATCGTCTTCACGAGGGCAAACGCGAAGTGCGGGTCTACGATTATGCCGATTTAAATGTCCCCATGCTTTCCAGGATGTTCGACAAACGCTGCCGTGGCTATGAGTCGCTCGGCTACACCATCCTGCTGCCAGCCAGTGCTCTGCCCGGTTGGCCGGTCGAAGTCCCGCTTCCCATTGATCCAGAATGGAAAAAGGATTACGCCGCGAGTGTTCGCCGGCTCATTCGCGACGGGGTGGATGTTCCCCTGGCAAATCTTTTCGTCCACGCCGCTCGCTCCTCATACGCCGCCGAAGGCAAAGATCGGGCCAGAAGCGCCAGCGAAGCGTTCCTGTTTCGCCGACTGGAAACATTGCCGGGAACGAAGGGCCGCTTTGGCCTTAACGTGGAGTTGCCGATCTGTTTTGACAGCCGGGGACGAATGGAGGTGGATTTCCTGTGCGCGGAGGCGGGCGTCGTCATCGAGCTGGACGGCGCGCAGCATCTGGCCGACGCCGAAGCGTATCGCCGGGATCGGCGCAAAGATGCCTTGCTGCAACAGAACGGATATTTCGTATTGCGATTCCTGGCGGAGGATGTGGGCAAACACCTTGATCTGATTCTCGATACCGTCCTGACTGCGCTCATGCATCATGAGAAAAACAGAAAATGCTGAACAAAGAGTAATCAAAACGTTAATAAATATAGGGAATCATCCGCCAAGTCCTAGATACGTACTGCCCATGCTCGGGATACCGCGCCGACAGTAAGAGCTCCTCGCAGAATATCCGCATCACCAGGCTACCAACCACAACTCCTCCGCAAACACCCGTTTTCCACGACCAGTGCGCTCCGACGCCGGCTAAGGTCGCTACGCAAATAGCCGTGTAGATCGGATGTCGAATGTAGCGATAAGGTCCCCAAGTAACCAAGCCGCCCTCTGTCGGATTCGCGGCAACATGATAGCTGCGGCGACCAAAGGTTACTCGCGCCCAAACCCCGAGCAACAAGGCGACGACTTGTATCGCGATGACCCATGCAGAAGGCGAGAAAACAGCATGCATGGCCAGAAGTCCAAGTAGGCCACCAATCATCCCGATGTAACCAATCAGTGACAGCGTTTTGAGCATAGCACGGCAGCGATGACGGCTAACGAGCCACGCCGGCCAAAAGACGCGGCCTGCCAAGCGGAACCGAAGACAGCATCCGGCGTTGGCTCCAGCGATTTAGGCGTCCAGTATCTGACTACCATATTCTTATCTTTTTCCACCACGGCTTGCCCATCTCATCAAACATCTCTCCCATGTCACGCATCCCGCGGATGCAAATGATGTCGGCACCATCGGGTCGTCCAATAAGGTTAATGGCGACGCCGACATCAACGGCGGTCCAGACTCGCTGAGGCTGTCCGTTGAGATTCATATCAGTCGAAACCTTAGGTGTGCCGAACGCTTGTTGCATGAATGTGTCAACAGCCGCGAAAGATGTGCCGCTGACCGAAGCCTGGAAACCGTTCTTGTCACGTTTGAACTTCCACTTTGCGTCGAGCTTTCCAAGTGCGGCGTTCGTCTTCGTGTGCCCGCCACATTTAGCGACCTCTTGTGCCAAAAAGCCGCCCAAGTCACCTGAACGCGAACAACCGCCCGCCGCTCCAGAGACGAACAAAAGGCAGATGAAAACCAGGGCGCGCATGCATGCCTACTTAAAGGTCAGCGGCGGGAGCCAGCTGCCGATGACGTTCGATTTGTCTCTGAGCGAATCGGCCGACTCCGGTTCGCTGCACCGTCTTTGATCGGCTCTGCGATTCTTCCGATGAACAGCTTTTCTGCTTCTTTCGCTGGAGCAAAACCCTGGTCGGCCGACTCCTTGATCCATCGATAAGCCTCCGCCAGTTGCTCCTGACTGATATTGTTGTCAATCCTATACGTAACCTTCTCAAAAAATCGCTTACCAATTAGAGGGATAGCGGACAATCGTGGTACTCGGTCTATCGTGGTCATGAAATTGGTGCGAATCAAAGTGAGTCCAAAGTGAAATTGCCCCAGTGGCTCGCCCTGTGCCGCCTCTGAGGACCAGTCCTTGGCGGCCCCGGTCCGCATCCAATAAGAAAGGTCTTTCGGATCATGTTCGCCTCTTCCAGAAAAGATCGCGACCAGCACGACGACGACCAGTAGGAGACTAAAGAAAATCGCGATGGCTACGTTGTTTTTCATTTTTGGGCCGAACGCTGCGGCTCACCGTCCGCCGCCGAGGAGGAAGGTCGAGCGCAGAAAGAATACACAAATCCGGGCAAGGTGGCGAACGCAAAGCGCGGGCGGCGGTTAGGTGCAGCCGCCTTGTTCGTGTCAGACACGCTTCCGCTTTCGTTGTTTTTGTCTGTGCTCAAAGGCTCTCTCTTTCGCAGTGGCCCGCTTCCGCAATTGCTTAGCGATTCCCCTCAGCCACTTGGGATGGTCCTTGTCGGATGCCAATCGGCTGCGTGCCTCAAGCTTCTCTGCGTTGGCGGTGAATATCTCAGCCCGTGGTTTTTGCATGTTTCCGTTGTGTCCGCAAGTTAGCACGAACGCAGCGGCTCAGCCACCCGTGCCACTGACATCTGGCATGCAACCGAGACGCTATCGCGGGGTTCGCGGCAACCGGCTTGTTGGGCTGAGTTTTCGCGGAAGGTTGTGGTCGGCGCACGGGCTCCGGTGGTCAGTGAGGACTATGGCGCTCTCGGCACAGCATTCGTGATGGGTTGGGTCGTGACGAAAGTCGGGTCTTCGTACGACTTCATCCTCAACATTGCCAGGGTCCTCTTCTCCCAGCAATTGCGAAGCCGCCGGACGTAGTCTCCAATTCCATTCTGCTCGAAGGCCGCCCCAGCCCGCACCCGATGCGCGTTCTCCGTGGGGGTGTACGCCACAGTGTAGCTTCCCGGAGTGTACGTCAGCGGCCTCCCTCCCATGCTTGCTCCCAGCTTCGGGATCGCAACAAAATGGAGACTGTAATTGGTCTCCCTTTCGTTGCGAACCGGGAAGACGTGGCCGAAACTGCGAACTGTCGGGGGTTGGGCATTTCCGCCATCGGAGACAGACACGAGGTCCACGATCGTGATCTCGGCACCCGGAGGCTCGGGACGGAAGGTCACCAGTTGTTCACCATTGGAGTACCAGGTCGCCAGGACGACGATGCGCGGCGCATTCGTCTTTCGGCCATCACGCGACAGGAACAGAGCAGATGCAACCGCCAGGACCACCGATCCAAGGAAGCACGCTAACCATCGACGCCTCCCGTTCAAGTCCGGTACGAGGTTGGAGAGGGTAATCCTCAGGACTCTATTTCCGCTGACCCGGGTTCTTGCAGGTTCGTGTTGGCAGAAGGACCGACCTACGATGTCCCACATTCCCGGCAGTGGATAGCGTCGTTCTCATTTTCCCGTCCGCAGTATGTGCATAGCTTCATGAAGCGTCACGAATCCAGGTAATCACTGTCTCAGCATCTCTGTCAGGCGGAAAAACCGGATAGATGCAGTGCGCAATACGCCCTTGCCGGATGATGAGGGTGACGCGCTTGAGGAGACGCACACCCTCCACCTCGAACCACGGCAACCGAAGACGCGCTGAGAACTCGCCTGCGGCGTCACTCAACAACTGGAAAGGCAAGTGCAGTCTGCTCACAGCTTCGCCTTGGTAGTCCGTGGGCTGTGTGCTCAGGCCGTAAACGACCGCGCCGAGTTCCTGCAACTCCCGATAGTGGTCGCGATAAGCGCACGACTGCGGTGTGCAGCCACGGGCGCCCGGTATCGCGTTCCAACCTGCCGTGCTGCCCAACGCCACGGCATCGGGGCGACCCGTGCGCGGGTAGCAATACACCACGACCAGAGAACCCGCCGCGTCATCCAACCTGACCGAGCCTCCGCTGGTCGAGGGTAACGCGACGGGCGGCAAGGTGGTGCCAATAAGATGTCGCGCGGCCCCGTCATCCACAGGCACAGGCAGATCAGCGGGCAATTGATAAAGGTCGTCTGTTCGCACGGGCGCGTGATGCGGCATAACGGATCGAAGCTCAGAAATTCGCCGTGCTGGACTTTTCACTGTGCCTCGTTCTGTTCACCGATTCAGTTAACCGTTTTTCGGGTGGAGTTGCAATACCCAGGAGCCGTGCCGTAATTGTTTGAGGGACTCGGGTTTCGTCGTGAGGCCGGCCGCGCTGCCGCATTTTCCAGAGGTTTCTATCGGCGCCCAGCGCCGACGCTATATCGGCGGCGACGGTGCCCGGTCACATTTTTGGGCTTTTCGTTTGACCCTCGCCTCCCTGGTTTGAAAACTGATGCCGGCATGCGTCCCATCATTTCGATCGTTCTCAGTTTTCTTTTTTCAACCACCGGTTTTGCAGCCGGCAAAGCCGAGCACATCGTCGTCGTCGTGTGGGACGGAATGCGGCCTGACTTCATGACGGAGCAATACACCCCGGCACTTCATCAACTGGCGCAAGAAGGTGTTTTCTTTCAGAATCATCATCCGGTTTACCTGAGCGCGACCGAGGTGAATGGGACGGCGATTTCCACGGGCGCCTATCCCGCCCATAGCGGAATCATGGCCAACAAAGAATATCGCCCGCGCCTGGACATGTTAAAGGCCGTCGGCACGGAATCGAGCGAAACCGTGCGGGCGGGAGACCGGCTGACCAAAGGGCGTTACCTGAGCCTGCCCACCATCGCCGAAATTCTGCAAAGCCGTGGTTACAGCACCGCCATTGCCGGCACCAAAGCGGTCGCTCTGCTCCACGATCGCAAAGAGCGGGACGAGCGTTACCGCCTCGGAAAAATTCTCTTCACCGACAAAACGCTCCCCACGAACGCATCGACCCAACTGATTCAGGCCCTCGGACCTTATCCGAAATCCGCCCAGCCGAACGCCGCGCGCGACGAGTGGACGACCCGCGCGCTGGCAGGCCCGTTTTGGAAGGACGGCGTGCCCAAATTTTCGCTGCTTTGGCTGAGCGAGCCGGACTTCTCGCAGCACGATTTCGGTCCAGGCTCCGAAACCGCCGTCGCCGCGCTGAAAAGCTCCGACAACAATCTCGCGCGCGTGCTCGGAGAATTGGAAAGACGCGGCCTGCGCGGCAAAACCGACATCTTCGTCGTTTCCGACCACGGCTTCTCGACCATCACGCAAACGGCCGATGTCGCAAAGGTGCTGCAAGGCGCGGGGTTCAAAGCAGCGAGGGAATTCAAGAGACCGCCGTCGAAAGACGACATTCTGGTGATCAGCAATGGCGGCGCAACACTGTTGTATGTTATAGGCCGCGATTCAAAACTCATTCGCAAAGTCGTCGCGTTTCTTCAGCGCCAGGAATTCACCGGCGTTCTGTTCACCCGCAAGCCGGTCGAAGGCGCGTTCACGCTCGACCAGGCCAGCATCAAAACTCCCAACGCGCCTGACATCCTGATCGCCCTCCGCTGGGCCTCCGACAAAAGCTCCAACGGCACGGCGGGATTGGTGTTTTGCGACGAATCCGGCCGCAAGCCGGGCCAGGGAATGCACGTCACGCTCAGCCGGTTCGACATGCACAACACCTTGATCGCCTCGGGCCCTGATTTTCGCCACGGAGCCGTGGACGAATTACCCACTGGCAACGTGGATATTGCGCCGACGATTTTGTGGATCCTTGGCATCAAACCTCCCAAGCCGATGGACGGTCGCGTGTTGACGGAAGCGTTGATGATCGACGGGCCAAAAGTTGGAGCACCGAAAACGACACGCATCGAAGCAGCGCACCAGAAGCAAAAGTCCGTCTGGCGTCAGTATCTCCAACGAACCGAATTGAACGGCGTGATTTACCTCGACGAAGGCAACGGCGGCCTCGAGCCGAGATGACGGCCGTCCAAGGCGTCTGGTGGCAAACAACATCATTCACCGTCCCAATTGTAATCATATCCGGCCGGTGGCTCATAATCATTTCAAATTGAGGGTATTGTCCGCGTTAACGCCATGCTGCTTGACGTAATCACCCTGGAATGCAGTGCCATCGCTCAACACAACATGACCATGCACCGGACATCGCGCCAGAACTACATTGGGCCGGGTATCATTCAGGTTTGGGGAAACGTACACATAGCTGATATCCGTGGACCTGAGTTGTGACCAGCTCCTCACCAAAACTTTGGTACTGTCGCTTGGGCACCTCAAGCGCTGTGGCGTCCCGAGTTGATCGGTCAGAGAAGAGAAGTCAGCGGGGAAAACGCCGTTGTGAGTCGTGGCCCATTGCCGCGCTGCACCACCAATTTGTTTCAGGTTGTCCAGGCACAGCATTCTATCGATTTGCTCCGGCGTTCCTCCCGCCGCTTGCATTTTTGCACGCAAGTCAGCCAGTGGATCGCTGGAAGCGCCAGCCTTAGCGCTGGCACTGCCGGCCAAGTGGTTTTTCACAACGATGGTTGTCACGCCACAAAAGAGCACTGCGATGGCTCCAATTGTGATGGTTTTCAGTTTTGTCCATGCCATAAGTTTCAGTGTTGTATTGAGGAGGGCTAAGATTGAGGGCGTCATGAGTGTCCCTTTGACGGCGGCGACCGTGACGGATGCCGCCAGCCCCATCGGTGCGGCTTGAACGGAATTGGACGAAACTGCCCCGGCTATCGCCGCAGCGGAAAGTGTGACGCCGTGTTTCTTGAAAAATCTCCTCAGTTTCTCCACCGCGCGCTGAACGCGTTTCTTGGCCGAGTCTTCGCTCGCGCCCAAAGCCGCACCAACGTCATGAAAACTCCTGCCTTCAAGAAACCGGAGCACGATGGCGTTGTGATCTTTTTCCCCAAGCTGCGCCAGGGCCGTGTCCAACAGTGGGGCGATTTGAACCCAAGCCTGAGATTCCGATTCCCCAAGAGATTGCATATACGCCTCCTGTTCGCGGTGTTGCCGCCGACGTTGAATGGTTAAAACGTTGGCGGAAGCGTAACGAGCTGTGCGACAGAGCCAGCCGGATAGGATTGTCTTCGGGCCGAGTGATTTTGCTTTCCGTGCCAGGATGATGAAAACGGCTTGCGTGATTTCTTCCGCAAGATGCGCATCGCGGGCCTGGCGTAACGCAACGGAGTACACCAGATTGATGTGTCGGGCGACGAGTGTTTCAAACGCGTGCTCGGATTGATTCACAGCATACTCCCGCACCAGCACCATGTCATCATTCAGCATCCTGCTGTACCTTTACGCAGTCGTGAAAAAGGGACAGACTATTTCACCCAGCTTTGTGCGCCGCGGGATTCGTTCGGAAAGCAGGCGTGAGAATTGCCGGAATTCTGCTGATTCGTTGAACCATTCCCAAACTGTGCGGCGCCCGAGGCCGACGAAAGCCAGTTTTCTTGACCGCCACACAACGCTTGCCCAAGCTGCGCCATGCCTCTGGCCGAAAAGATTCTCGCGGAACTGCGACGCGTGGTCGGCGACGAAAATGTCCTGATTGCGCCGGAAGACCTGATTCCTTACTCCTTTGATGGCACCGCTGCGCTCCAGCAAATGCCCGGCTGCGTCGTGTTTGCCCGCACCACCGAACAGGTCGCGAGCATTCTCAGACTGGCCAATGACACAAAAACTCCGATCGTCACGCGTGGTTCCGGCACCGGCCTCAGCGGCGGCAGTCTGCCCAGCGCCGATTGCATCGTTCTTTGCACGGTCAAGATGGACAAAATCCTCGAGCTCGACCGGGCGAATTTAACGATGCTCGTTCAGCCGGGCGTGACTACGCTGCAGGTGGCGGATGCAGCTTCGACCGCGGGACTGTTCTATCCGCCCGACCCCGGCTCGATGAAAATTTCCACCATTGGTGGCAACGTCGCCGAGAATTCCGGCGGTTTGCGAGGGCTCAAATACGGCGTCACCCGCAACTACGTCATGGGAATGGAAGTCGTGTTGCCGGGCGGCGAAGTCCTGTGGACCGGCAACAAATGCGTGAAGGACGTCGCCGGCTATTCGCTCAAGGATCTGTTCATCGGCTCGGAAGGAACACTGGGCGTCATCACCAAGGTTCTGCTGCGACTGATTCCGAAACCGCAGGCGAAAAAAACGATGGTCGCCAGTTTCGCGCAAATGGACCGCGCCGCGGAAGCCGTGTCAGCCATCATCGCCGCGCAAATCATTCCCTGCACGCTGGAGTTCCTCGACCGCATGACAATTCATTGCGTTGAAGCCTACGCGAAGATCGGTCTGCCGTTGGATTGCGAAGCGCTGCTGCTGATGGAAACCGACGGCCATCCCGCCGCGGTTGCCGAGGAGGCCGCGCAAATGGAACAAATCTGCCGTGATAAAGGGTGCCTCGAACTCCGCGTGGCGAAGGATGATGCTGAAGCCGCGAAACTGGCGAGCGCCAGGCGGGCGGCGTTTTCGGCGTTGGCCCGTGTTTCGCCTACAACGATTCTTGAAGACGCCACCGTGCCGCGCAGCGAACTGGCCAAAATGATCCGCTTCGTGGAAGCCGTGGCGAAGAAATACAATTTGAGGATCGGCACGTTCGGTCACATGGGCGACGGGAACTTGCATCCGACATTTCTCACCGACGAACGCGACAAAGAGGAAATGCGCCGCGTCGAGGAAGCGTTTAAGGAAATTTTCGACGAGGCCATCCGCCTCGGCGGCACCATCACCGGCGAACACGGCGTCGGTCTGGCAAAAAAGTCCTTTCTGCCGAAATTCGCCGGCGATGCTCAGATGCGCGTGATGCGCGAGCTGCGCCGCGCGCTCGATCCGCGGGGCATCCTGAATCCTGGAAAAATGTTCGATTGACGATTCGGCCTCAAAGTGCAGATTGAGGCAGCAGCGTGAAAGACGGCGCAAAATCAGTTGAGCGGGATGACCGCGACCTGCTGCGGGTCATTCGATTCTCCAGCGCTTTGAGTCTGGGATTGATGGCGGCGTTGTTGTTTTCGGTGAAGCAGGTGACGCCGGATTTGAGGTGCGAACTCTCCGCGGGAAGCGGAATCGCGTTTTTGGTCGGCGCGACATTCTCATGGCTGTTCTGGCGCGTCGTGTTCAAGATGGATAGCAAAAGGACCGGCCCAGGAAAACGGCGTGTCTTGTTCGCCGCCCTGAGCGTCCTCCTGAGCCTGGCGACTGTTGCCGCGTTTGCATTCGCGTTGAAGGGAGTCGGCAATGAAAAGTTGAGGGAAATAATTCAGGGAACCCTCCTCGCCGTTTTCGCCCTGTCCGGCGTCGGTTTTCTGCTCTGGCGGATCGCGCGGTTTCTGGAGAGCGACAACAAACGGGTGACGGAAGATACTCCACCTGACTCGAAGAAATAAAGGCTCTTCTCGTTTCCCCGACGCTGCTTCAAGATCACGGTTGTGATCTAAAACGTCCCTGCCCCGTCGGGATGATTTTCGGGATCCGAAAGGCGCTGGAAGCGGGGGGGTAACAAGGATTTCGAGACCGCGCAACTGCCCGGGCTGAATCAGCTGTTCCAGACCTGCCAGACCGGCGCGGCGGCGGAATACGGACCAATCGAAGAAACAATCGCGCCGGTCGCGTTGGAAACCATGAGCAAGTGCATCCTCAAACACGTTGGCAAATGAAGTTGAGAGCGTAAGTCCAACGTCCGTTCATCAACGGAGGAAGGGATGTCCCGCTTTGCGGCGAGCCTGTGGCATGGGCGAAGTGCGGCTGAAAAATCTTCGCATCCGTGTTCATCCGTGTTTATCTGTGGTCAGGTTTTGATGAACGTTGTCCACTCGCATCTGAAAGATTTGGATTATTCCGTCGTGCAACAGTGCATGCACTGCGGGCTCTGTCTGCCCACCTGCCCGACTTACGACGCCACCAAACTCGAGCGGAACAGCCCGCGCGGCCGCATCGCGCTCATGCGCGCCATCGCCGATGGCCGGCTGGAACCGACGAAAGCCTTTGCCGACGAAATGTATTTCTGCCTCGGATGTCTCGCGTGCATGACCGCCTGTCCGGCAGGCGTCAATTACGCCGAGTTGTTCGAGCACTCCCGTGCCGAAGCCGAGCAAAGCGGCACTCTGAATTCGACCAAACGCAATTTCATTCGAGCCTTCACGCTCCGCTGGCTGTTTATGGATTTGAGCCGCTTGCAATTGGCAGGGCGGGCATTGCGCTTGTATCAACAACTCGGCTTGCAGACGCTTGTTCGGCGCAGCGGCATCCTTAAACTCCTGCCCAAACGGCTGCGTGAGCTCGAATCAATGACCCCAACGGTCCAGGACCGGTTCTCGTCCGAGTTGATTTCGCCGGTCACTCCCGCCGTTGGAACCGGAAAATACCGCGTTGCCGTGCTCACCGGCTGCGCGCAGGACCTGATCTTCAGCGATGTGAACCGCGACACAGTCGAGGTGTTGGCGCGCAACGGCTGCGAGGTCGTCACACCGCCGGAGCAGGCTTGCTGCGGTTCGCTCCACGCGCACAATGGCGAATGGGAACTCGCGCAGCAGCTCGCGCGGAAAAACATCGAACGGTTCCCGCCGGAACAATTCGACGCCATCATTACCAACGCCGCCGGTTGCGGTTCACATCTCAAACACTATGCTCACTTGCTGGAAGGCGATCCGGTCTATGGCAAGCGCGCCGAGTTGTGGGACACGAAGGTCAAAGACATTCACGAATGGCTGGCGCAGATTGGCGTTCAACCACCGCCAACGGACGGTCAACCGCCGCAAACCGTCACCTATCACGAAGCCTGTCACCTGTGCCACGGTCAGAAAATTATCGCGCAGCCGCGCCAGGTGCTGGGCGCGGTTCCGAATTTGAAACTGGTTGAACTGCCCGAGAGCACGTGGTGCTGCGGGAGCGCCGGCATTTACAACCTCGTGCAGCCGGAAATGGCCAACGAGCTTCTCGAACGCAAGCTCAGGTACATCAAATCAACCAACGCCGAAGTGGTCGCCACGGGCAATCCGGGTTGCCTCCTCCAAATCATTAACGGAGCGAAACGCGCTGGCTTGAAGCTGCGCGTCGTGCATCCGGTCACGCTGCTGGCGGAGGCGTATCGAAACGAATGAAAACTCCAAACTGTAAACCTCAAATCCCTGAGAACCTCCAACACCCAGGCACCAAATCACTTTCAGCGCGGGCTGCCCGCCTGGGGAGTTGGGATTTTGGACCTTGGGGTTTCTTTGGAGTTTGGAGCCTGGGATTTGGAGTTTTATAAGTCATGCGCTCCAAATCCGAAATCATTTCGCTGCTTACCGACCCCGGCATCATCGCCGTCGTGCGGGCGCAGAAGACGGACCAGGTGTTGCCGTTGTCCGAGGCATTGATTGCCGGTGGTGTCATCGCCATCGAGATCACGATGACCACGCCGAACGCGATTGAAGCGATTCGTGAAGCGAGTCAGAAAATCAGTTCGCGCGGCGTGGTTGGCGTCGGTACGGTGCTGGACGCGGAGTCGTGTCGTGCGGCCATCCAAGCGGGAGCGGAATTTGTCGTCAGCCCCATCCTGCGGCCTGAACTGGTTCCCCTCTGTCATGCTGCGGACCGGCCAGTCATGCTCGGCGCTTACACGCCCACCGAGGCGCAACTGGCATACGAGGCCGGCGCCGATTTCATCAAGATTTTCCCCTCCGATGGTCTGGGTCCGAATTACATCAGGGCCATCCGCGCGCCGTTACCGCATTTGCGTATCATCCCGACCGGCATCGCCAAGGCGGATGACATCGCTGAATTCATCAAGGCAGGCTGCGTCGGAGTGGGATTGGGGTCGTTGCTGGTTTCGAGCGAAATACTGAGAACGAACAATTGGTCTGAATTAACCCGATCGGCCAAAGCCCTCAGGTCTCTGGTTGAAAAGGCGCGTGGCCGCTAGGCAGAGGGGAGTTCAATTGTATCGACTAGACCAATTTCTTTTGGCACGTGCTCAAAAAAAGAGACCGGACTTTCGTGCGGTCTCTTTGGCTGCCGTCGTAAGCAGAGTTTATGGTGTGCTTATAAGGCGATAGAACTGCGTCCCGGTCGCCGTGTTAGCGGTAAACGAAGACGGAGCGTTTGGAACATCGGTCCATTGGATCGGCGGCGTGAGGTTGCCGGTCGATTGGAGCTTGAAGCCCGCTCCCCAGCTAAGCGTGATGCTGTTTGCGGCACGCGCGACGGTGATCGGGACCGGCGTGGAAGGCGGCGTTTCCACGACCGTTGTTAGGGCGTTGTGTTGCTGGCCCGCGGCGAAGATCTTGGAAATCTCGTCCGCCGTCAGAGCCCGCGTCCAGAGAGCCGCGTCATCGACCGGGCCGCTCATGAAGTTCGGCGCAGTCGGGTCTGTCGCGAGGGGACTCGTGGGATCCATCGGATCTGTAAGATTCAGCGCGGCTCCGATAGAGAGATACGGGATATCTGGCGGGACGATGTCCCCAAGGTAGTCGGTCACGGCTACCTGCTGGCCGTCCACGTAGAGCCGGAGTTGAGCTCCATCTGCGCTGAATGCCAAGTGGTGCCAGGAGCCGATCAGGAAGGGCGCTGTTCCGGTGATTCGTGCGACGTTAGGCCCGATGCCAATGGCGGCCATCGGCGACAAGTTGCCGGTGCTCAGATCCGCGACCAGCCCGAGTTGGAATTGCCCGGCTATCCTGGGCGAGCTTCCGGTCAGAAGGGGTTGGGCATTCTGTATGACGATCACATCGGACGCGGTGCCGGCGGTGACATTCACCCAGGCCGAAGCGGCAATTCCTTTGGCCGCCTTTGTGTAGTTGGACACGATCATATACGTGGCGCCGTCAAACGAAAACGCGTTCGCGATCTGGCCGGCCATCCAAGCTGCTGTTCCGTTGACGTTGCCCGCCAATCCACCGGAAACCGCGTTGGCGGCAAGCGTGCCGCTCGTCTCGTCAAGTTTCCAATACCCGACCAGGGCGTCCTGGATATTGTATTTGGAGATCCTGACTGAAGCATTCTTGCTGATGACACTGCCGGCAGGGTTGAACACAGCCACGCTGTAGATCCCTGCGTCGGTGTCGGCGAAGGAACTGATGGTC
>QHNT01000196.1 GCA_003218515.1 Verrucomicrobiota bacterium
AGGCCCATCGCCTGGTGCTGGAGGAATTGCGCAAGCGAGGATGGACGGAGCAGGACTTGGAGCAGCGGCGCAAAACCGACGGAGCGAAGGTGAAGATCGCGGCGCGATTGAGAGGTCAGACGGTGATGACTTTGGATTGGATTGCCGAACGTTTGCGGATGGGATGCACACTGTGGCCAATTGTTTGAAAGGGTAGGGTTTTCTACAATAGCCGGGACTGACACCTTTTCGGCGTGTTGCCTTCGGTTGCGGATTTAAATACGCACTTCATCTCGACGGCTTCGGCCAGCCGCCGCAAATATTCCTCGCGCGGAATTTTGATCGCGCCCAGTTGTTGTGTGATGGGCGTCGTCAATTGAATGTCGAACAGGACGATGCGGTGACTGCGCAAGTGTTGAATCAAATGGTAAAGCGCTGCTTTCGACGCGTTGCTGACCCGGTGGAACATTGATTCGCCCGCGAAGAATCCGCCGATGGACACGCCGTAGATGCCACCGACGAGTTGCGCTCCCTGCCAGCATTCAACGCTGTGCGCGTGACCCTTTTTGTGCAACCGCGCGTAGGCTTCAACGAAGTTGGGGCTGATCCAGGTGCGCTCGCGTCCGGGAGCCGGCTCCGCGCACGCCTCGACGACTTTGCGGAAGGCGCGGTCAATCGTGATTTCAAAGACGCCGTTGCGAATCACGCGCGCCAGACTTTCCGGAACATGGAACCGGTCCAGCTCAAAAACCGCGCGCGGGTCGGGTGACCACCAGGTGACGGGGTTGTCGGTCCAGGGGAAAATCCCGCTCCGATACGCCAGCAGCAGACGCGGCACCGACAAATCACCGCCGATGGCGATCAGGCCGTCAAATTCACCGCCGCTTTGCGCCGAACGCGGATCAGGAAACCATAGGCGCGTGGTGAGAACAGTTGGCACGAGGGAGTGCGTTCAGATCAATCAGATCGCGTCGAGCGAAGGCGGCTACCTCCCCTGTTGCACTGCGTCGAGCAGCGTCATTTGAAAGAGACCGCAGAATTCCATCGCCGCGTAATGACGCGCGTTCTCGCTGGTCAGCGCGACGGGCTTTCCTTTTTTCTCGTCCGGTTCGCCGAGAATGAGCCAACTGCCGACACGGATGTCGTTCAACACCTGGAGCAGCCATTCCACCTGGGGCGCGCTGAGCGTGAGGCGATAACCGGCGTCGGTCTCTTTGAAACGCTGTTCTTCATGGAGCATGGCCACCAGTTGTCGTTTGTTCTCCTGCCTGCGCTCGGCGAGCGCCTCTTCGAGCAGCGTTTGATGCTCGTCCATCTGCTTGGCCGTTTGGCTGACGCGATGGTGCGCCACGGGAACCAGCGGATAAAGCTTGAGCACCTCAAAGAGCAGCCGCCTCTCGCGTCTGCCGATGTGGAGGACGAAGTCTTCCCCCTCTCGCTTGATAAGCTTCACGCGTCCCGCTCCATGGTGGCGTGCAGGCTGTAGCTTTGCAGTTGGTGCACGTAATGTTCCGCCCGTTCCGGGCTTTCGCGCGCCAGCACGCTTTTGCCCTGACGGTGTACTTGCAGCATGTGGAACTCGGCCTTTGGCCGAGGCCAGCGGAAGACGACCTGGAAAACGTGCGTCACGTAATCCATCAAATTCACCGGGTCATCCCAGCAAATCACCAGAAAGCCCGGCGCCAGATCGCCCTTCGGATCGGACTTTTCCTCTTTGCCGATGTCCGGCGCCACCAGCGGTTCAACCGTTTGAGCCATGCCGGAAAAATAATCGAGAGCGGACCGGTTTTCAATTCTGGCCGGGCAAATAAACAGTCCGCTCCGCCGACGACGCAAATCCTTGTTGCCCGCGAACAACCAAGCTACCTTTGCCGTATGAAAACAACTGCCGCCGTTTCACGATTCCGTCGCCGTCTTCGCCTGGCGTCAGCCGCGACGGTTTTGCAGACTGCTTTGTGGTTCGGATATTCTTCGCTCCCGGTTGCGGCTGCGAGCAAGGATGCCCGGCCGGACGGCCAGGCGAAAGCGGAGTCCAAAAGGCCCGTGGTGCGTATCATCATCCTCAAGGGGACTTACGCCGATTATCCCTCCACCTCGGACCTGGATCCGATGTCGCTGTTTCTTGGCGGGCTGGAAAAACCCGGTTCATTCTTTGACCTGTGCGAGAAAATCGACGAACTGGCCAGGGACGACGAGATGCAACATGTTTTGTTCGATCTCTCGTCGCCGACGCTGCGCCTGAACCTCGCGCAGCTCTCGGAGTTGTCGCGCCATATCCTTAAGCTGCGCGACGCGCACAAGCGGACGTTTGCCTGGCTGGAAAACGCCGACACGATTCACTACGCGATTGCCGCGGCGTGCGACACGATCCTCATGACCGACCTCGGCTCGCTTGATCTGCCGTCGCTCTCGATTATGACGCTGCATTTTCGCGACGCGATGGAACTGCTCGGAGCGAAGGCCAGCTACGCGCGCACAGGCGATTTCAAGGGGGCGGTCGAGCCGTTCACGCTTTCGGAGATGAGCGAGCAGTTGCGCGCGCACTACAAGGAAATGCTCGTCTCGATGAACGATGCGCTCCTGGACCAGATTTGTGCCGGGCGTAAACTGAGCCGCGAACAGCTCCGCAAGATTCAGTCCGAGCGCCTGTTCACGCCGTCGGCGGCGGAACAGGCGAAGCTCGTCGATGCCGTCGTCCCGTTCGGCACGTCGCGCGAAAACGTGGTCAGGCTGATCGGTCAGGACGTGACCTGGGTCGAGCCGCAGAGGACCAGGCCGAAACAACTTTCGTTTTTCGAGTTGATGGGCAAGTTGATGGGCGGCGCACCGGAGCGCAAGGCGAACAAACCCGCAGTCGCCGTGCTGCACCTCGATGGCCAGATCATGGACGGGGAACGCGAAATGCCTGAGTTGCTCGTGTCCGGGCCGATGGTGAAAGCGATCAACGAGCTCGAATCGGACGACAACGTGCGCGCGGTGGTGGCGCGCATCAATTCACCCGGCGGCTCGGCCACGGCGAGCGAGGCGGTGCGCCGGGCGGTGGAAAGACTGGCGACGAAGAAACCGCTCGTGGTGTCCATGGGATCCATGGCGGCGTCCGGCGGTTACTGGATTTCATGTGTGGGCAAGCCGGTCTATTCCGAACCGGAAACGATCACCGGCTCCATCGGCGTGTTCGCGCTGAAGTTGAGCTTCGGGCCGTTCCTGAAGAAAATCGGCATCAAGGTGGAGAGCGTGACGCTGGATGAATCGGCGAGCGCCATGGCGATTGACCGCGGTTGGACGCCTGGCGAGCAGGAGCGGATGCAAGGCTTCGTGGACGACATTTACGATAAGTTTCTTAAACTGGTCGCAAGTTCGCGGAAACTCAAGGTTGAGCAAGTGTCGGCGCTGGCCGGCGGACGGGTCTGGTCCGGTGCGCAGGCGCAGAAGCTCGGGCTGGTGGACAAGCTGGGAGGCCTGGACGACGCGCTGGCCGCGGTCGCGCGCGAAGCCGGCCTGGAACCGGGCTATCAAGTCATCCATCGGCCGCGGAAAAGGAATTTCTTTGAATTGTTCGATTTGTTCGACGAATCGACAGATGAGATCCGGAGCTCGCTCAACCGGGAGGCGAGGAAATGGTTGCGCGAAGCTGGATTTGGTTTGTCCGTTCCGTTAAATCTGGTGCGCGAAAGCATTTCGGGTCAGGCGCCAAGGATTTGGCTGTTGGCGCCGACGGAGATGGTGATACGCTGACTTTCTTCAAAGGCTCAGATGCAACCGACACAGAATTTACACGTACGGGAAATCGTCCGCTTGCTTCCGCCGCGCGCGTTGAAGGAGGAATTTTCAATGATCGAACGGGCGAACCGAACGGTCGTCGAGGGCCGCGAAGCCGTGAGACGCATTTTGCGCCAGGAAGACCCGCGTCTGCTGCTGATCGTCGGCCCGTGCTCCATTCACGACGTGGACGGTGCGCTGGAATACGCGCAGCGGCTCAACCGCCTGCGCGAGGAACTGGCCGACCAGCTTGAAATTATCATGCGCGTCTATTTCGAGAAACCGCGGACGACCATTGGCTGGAAGGGGCTGATTAACGACCCGCATCTCGACGGCTCCTACGACATCGAGATGGGTTTGAAGAAAGCGCGGCAATTGCTCCTGCAAATCACCGGAATGGGTCTGCCGTCGGCGACCGAATTTCTCGATCCCATCGTGCCCCAATACATCGCCGACCTGGTGAGTTGGGCCGCGATCGGCGCGCGCACGACGGAATCGCAGACCCACCGCGAGATGGCCAGCGGCTTGTCGATGCCCGTCGGATTCAAAAACGCGACCGATGGCAGCCTGCAAATCGCCATCGACGCGATGACCTCGGCGCGCGCGCCGCACAGTTTTCTTGGCATCGACCAGGATGGCGTCACCAGCATCATTCGCACGACGGGCAATCCGGACGGCCACGTCGTTCTGCGCGGCGGCCGGCAGCAAACGAATTACGACCCTGCAAGCATTGCCGCCGCGGTCGCGACATTGAAGAAAGCGGCTTTGCCATCGGTGCTGATGGTGGACTGCAGCCATGCCAACTCCGGCAAACAACACGCGCGACAGGAAGAAGTCTGGAAGAGCGTCGTCAACCAGCGCGCCGCCGGGAACCCTGCGTTAATCGGCCTGATGGTCGAGAGTTACTTGAAGGAAGGCAGCCAACCGATTGCGAAAAATCCGACGGAATTGTGTTATGGTGTTTCACTCACCGATGCATGCGTCGACTGGGAAACAACGGAGCGAATGCTCCGTCACGGGCATGAGGTGATGTGTAAAGCAGCAACCGAAGCTTAGCAACCCGTTCAAAACCTCCTTGAGCCCAAATGATTCCCAAGAGGGCCAAGGATAGGATTTTTTTGCAGATCGGCCCCTGCGAGGTTTGAAAACTCAGAGGCCTCACAATTCCCGCAGAGTCCAAAAAATGGCGCGAGCGGACAGAGGCATCTTTTTTCGAAACTTTTTCCTTTCCTGGTTGTCAAATCGTATCGGCTAAAGGCGTAAGGCGGAATCTTTGTAAGGCGGAATCTTGTTGAATAAAACCTAAGTCGTTTTAGGATGCGGATTAATTCACCATTAGCTGGGGGTTTAGCTACGCCCTTGTCGGCAGATGAGCAAATCCGAAGAAAATTCAGAAGAGAACCGTGGTCAGATGCTTCAGGATCGGGGATTTCTTCATGAGCGGCCTGGTACGGAAAGACGGCTTGAGAGTCTTGCCAAACTCAACGTGTCTCCGGAGGCCCTTCGCGCCCTCCCCTCCGATTTCGTAAGGAGCCACCGCATTCTGCCTTTCGAGGTCAGCCACGGCACGATTCACATCGCGACGGCTGATCCCGGCAACCAGCGAGTGATCGATGACATCCGGCTTCTGAGCGGTTTGGAGGTGCAGGAGTCGGTAGCGTCGGCTTCCGAGATTCTGGAGAAGATTGCCGAGTGCTACCAGGTGACGGTTGAGAAGATGGTCGAAAACCTCCGTCCGGAGCATGGTCCCAACGGCGAGGGCAAGACCCTGCACGATATCGAGGTGATGGCCAATGAGCCGACGGTTATCAATCTGGTCAACCTCATCATTTCCACGGCCTTACGGGAACGGGCCAGCGATATCCATTTGGTGCCTTTCGAAGAGACGCTGCAATTGCGCTATCGGATTGACGGCCTCTTGCAGGAAAAGCCACCGCCGCCCAAGCAACTTCACGCCGCGTTGGTGTCGCGCATCAAAATCATGGCGGACATGAACATTGCCGAGCGGTTCATGCCGCAGGATGGCCATATTCAGATCCATCATCGTGGCACCCGGGTGGACATTCGCGTGGGAACCATGCCGACCATTTACGGGGAAAGCCTGGTACTGCGGCTCCTGGAAAAAGGCGCGAAGTTGCTCACGCCGCAGGAACTGGGACTTGATCCGGAACGGTCAGCTTTGCTGGCGCGGCTGGTTGAAAAGCCGCATGGGCTTTTCCTGACGACCGGGCCCACCGGCAGCGGTAAAACCACCACACTCTACTCCATCCTTCAAGGCATTTATACGCCCGAATTGAAGATCCTTACCATCGAGGACCCGGTCGAATACGAGCTGCCTGGCGTGGCGCAAATTCCAGTGCGCCCGACGCGGAATTTCACCTTCGCCAACGGCCTGCGCTCGATTCTCCGTCAGGACCCAGACGTGGTGATGGTCGGTGAGATCAGGGATTCGGAGACGGCGGAGATCGCCATCCGGGCCGCCCTCACGGGGCACCAGGTTTTCAGCACTCTTCACACGAACGACTCGACCGGCGCCGTGACGCGACTGCTGGACATGGGGGTGGAAGCATTCCTGATTTCCTCTTCCCTGGAAGGAGTTTTGGCGCAACGGCTGGTTCGTAGAATATGTCCCCACTGCCGGGTCGAATCGCTTGTGCCCGCGGCCGTGCGCGACAAACTGGAAGCCCTGGGAGCCAGGCGGATCGAAGGCGTCTTCTATCGCGGGAATGGATGCGAAGAATGTCGCGGCACCGGGTATCGGGGTCGAATCGGCATCTTTGAATTGCTGCCGATCAGCCCGGAGCTGAGAGACCTCATTCTCCAGAAACGGTCGAACGCAGAGCTGAAAACGACCGCGCAGAAGACCATGGTTACCATGCACCAGGACGCCTTGCAGAAGGCAGCCGAAGGCATCACCACGTTGGAAGAGATCTTAAGAGTTTCTTCGGGAGACTTGCTGGAATGAGTGCGTTTCGCTACCAGGCGATCGAGGCAAACGGCGTTCCCGCCAAAGGCGTGATCGAGGCGGAGGATCGAAAGAGCGCACTGCAACTGCTGGGCAAGCGTGGCTTGTTCCCATCCAGCCTTGAGGCTTGTTCAACTGGGGGTGAGGCCACGACTTCAGCCGGACGGATGCCGGACGCCCCGACTTCAAAAATTCGCTTCGGAGCTCGGGTCAGCAGGCGGGAAATTACCGCTTTTACCCGAGAGTTGGGCGCGCTTCTGGGGGCGAGCATCCCCATTCCTCAGGCGCTGGACGGACTGGGCGAGGGAGAGGGGAATCCTGCCCTGAGAAAGGTGGTTCTCAACATCGCCGATTCGGTTCGGAAAGGCGCTTCCTTGTCCGCGGCCTTGGAGGAACATCCGCGGCTGTTCAGCAAACTTTACGTCAGCATTGTTCGGGTGGGAGAAGAGGCGGGTGTGCTTCCCCAAGTGATGGCTGACCTGGCCGGGTTCCTCGAACATGAAGACGAGGTGCGCAGCGAAGTCGTGACCGCGGTTTCCTACCCGGCTTTCGTCCTCGGCTTCGGCGTTTTCACGGTGGTGATCCTCCTGACCGTGGTGCTGCCCCGTCTCTTCAGCATGCTTCAGGAGATGCTCCAGATTCTTCCCCTGCCCACTCTGATTCTGCTGAAAATCAGCGGATTCCTTCACCACCATTGGCCCTGGATGGCAGTGGGGGTTGCGGGCTTGATCGCCGGTTTACGCTGGTACCTTCGCTCGCCCCAAGGCGCTGAGGTCTGGGACCGATTGAAATTGAATCTTCCGGTGATGGGATCGGTTCTGCGCGCCGCTGCGTTGAGCCGGTTTTCCAGAACTCTGGGCACACTGGTGAGAAGCGGCGTTTCCCTGCTCCCCGCGCTAAAAATTGTTGAGAACACCATTGGCAACCTGGTGCTGGCTAAACTGATTTCGCAGGTTGCGGAGGAGACCCGCGGCGGAGATTCCCTCGCCACTCCTCTGCGCAAATTCGGCGTGTTTCCCAAAACGGTGATCCAAATGATCGACGTGGGGGAAGAAACCGGAAAGTTGGATGAAATGCTGCTCAAGGTGGCGGACATCGAAGAACGTCAAATGCGCGCGCGAACGAAGACGTTGATCTCGCTGCTGGCGCCGGCCTTGATTCTGCTCGTGGGGGCGCTGGTGGGGTTCATGGTGATCGCTCTGTTGCTCCCCATTTTCAAGATGAGCCGGGCGATCCACTGAGCATTTCAAAGGAACGGAAGGATGATCGCATGAAAAAGCCTTTGCTCAAGAACGGGTCGCGCGGATTCACCTTGATCGAAATCATGGTGGTGGTCGTCATTCTCGGTATTCTGGCCGCAACCATCATTCCCCAGTTCATCGGCACAACCCACGACGCCAAAGTCGGCGCGGCCATGTCCAATATCGCGGAGCTGGAGAATTCTCTCGAAAGGTTCCATATCCACCTGGACCGATACCCGACCACGGAAGAGGGATTGAAGGCTCTGGTGGAGGCCCCCTCGAGCGAAGACAAGAATTGGCGCGGACCGTATATCAAGATGCTCCGCGCGGATCCATGGGGAAACCCTTTCCAATACAGATACCCGGGAGTTCATCACTCCTCAAGCTTTGACCTCTGGTCGAGGGGAGCCGATGGAGCGGATGGCGGCGAGGGTGAAGGGGGCGATATCGGTAATTGGTAAATATGAGGCTGATTCCTCCCACTGCCGCGCGAAATCCCGGTTTCACCTTGATCGAGCTCATGGTCGTGCTTGTTCTCATCGGCATCATGACCGCCCTGATCATTCCTGAATTGAAAGGCACCCACGAAGAGGCTGTACTGCGCTCCAGCAGCCGGGAGCTGGTTGACGTCTTCAATCTCGCGTACAGTCGCGCGGTCTCGATCAACCAACTCCACCGTGTCCGTCTCGACAGACATTCCGGCCGTTATCTGGTAGAAAGACGCGCCAGCGGGGGCGAGACGGGCGTTCATTTTGTTCCACTCCGGGATGTTCCGGGGTGCGAGGGCAAAATAGACGCGCGCATCTCCATCAGTTTCCAGAAGCCGGGTGAAGAAACCCCCGAAGCGGCCGATCGGGATGGAATTGTCGATTCCGAGGACGGCATCCGGGCCGAGAATCGAGACGATGCCATCAGCTTTTATCCCGACGGGACCGCCGATCCGGGGGAGATCGTTCTCCAGGACCGCGATGGTTTCCGCCTGGGCTTGCGCATTAACCCTGCTACCGCTCGGGTCAGGCTGGTCGAGCTGGAACGGAGGTAAGTCGCATGCACCGGAACGCAGGATTCTCTTTGGTGGAAATCATGTGTGCCATCCTGGTTCTGGGAATCGCGCTGGTCGGCCTGACGGAAGGAATCACTACCGCCCTCAGTTCGGCCAAGGATTCGGAGCTGCAAACAGCCGCGGCTCTCGTTGCTGCCGGTCAGATCGAAACACTCCGGGCCGAAGGATACATCGTGGATGGAGAGACAGAGGGTGAGTGCGGAGAGGTCCTGCCGCTCTACCGATGGAAGCAGTCGATCACCAGCACCTCCATCAATGGCCTTCATGAAGTGGAGGTCGTGGTGGAAAACTCCAAATCCGCACAAGCCGTTTACGAACTGCGGACGCTGCTTTTCGATTCACCCGGCGACACCACCTGGAGTGCATCCGGTGCTCGAAAGGATTCCGACAGAGCTGGAAGGAAAGGGGGCAAAAGGCGATGAAGGTGCGACCATGCCGGTTGAACTCGAGCGGATTTACCCTGATCGAACTGGTCATCAGCGCAGCGCTGATGGCTTTGATTCTGGTGAGCGCCTATTTATGCATGAGCGCGTGTGTCTCCAGTCAAAAATTGATCGAGCCCCGGATCGAGGCTTTCCAAAGCGCCCGCGTTGCCATGGCCATCATGGCCGCCGACCTGCGAGCGGCTTGTCCGCTTTCCAAGGAATTTCAGTTTGTAGGCATGCGCCGCACGCTCGGTGAAGTGGAAGCAGACAACCTGGACTTTGCCACGCACAATTACACTCCCCGCCGACCGCGGGAAGGAGATTTCTGCGAAGTCAGTTTCTTCCTCCAACCCGACCGGGAATCCGGGAAATTCAGCCTCTGGCGGAGGCGCAACCCGACGATTGCTCCGGATCCGCTTTCCGGCGGAAGCCGCGAAGAGATCGCGCGGGGTCTTCGGGGGTTGAGGTTCGAATACTACGATGGCTACGAGTGGTATGACACCTGGGGAGAGGCTGAAGGAAACGGCAAAAAACAAAGCTCCTTGCGCGATCAGCCGAATCTGTCCGGGATGCCGGAAGCGGTGCGGATCACGCTCTGGTTTGAGTCCGACTCTCGATCCAAAACAGCGACTGCCCCGGAGAACGAGGCGCCCGAACCGCCGCTGAGATTTGAAACGGTTGCCCGGCTGAATCTGGCGGCGGCTTCGAGCGGTTCTTCTGGCAATGGGTCCAGTGACAACAGCGGACAAGCGACACCGGGAACGACAATCATGGGAAGAAACTAAAATGATGCGCGCAAAAGCTTCAGTCCTGGTGGGTCTGCTCTGGTGCCTGGCGCTGCTCTCGGTCGTCGTGATCGGCGTTCTCCACACGGCCCGGCTGAACCTCATGGTCGTGAAGAATTATGGCGACCTCATCCAGGCCCATTACCTGGCGCTGGCAGGGATCGAGAAGGCCAAGGCGCTTCTCTACCAGGACGCTATCGATCGCAGACGGAGCCGCCAAAACCACAGTGGCGAGCTCTATGACGCACCCCAGCAGTTCCGTGATGTCACTCTCGGACGCGGCCAATTCCGCGTCTTTCGTTTCGGCCAGCCCGACGAGGGAGGCGGGATTATTTACGGAGTTACTGACGAAGAAAGCCGTCTCAACGTGAATCGCGCTTCGGCCGAGGAACTGGCGAAACTTTACGGGATGACGCCGGATGTTGCTGCCGCGATCATCGACTGGAGGGACG
>QHNT01000056.1 GCA_003218515.1 Verrucomicrobiota bacterium
AAGCCCGACCTGTGGCCGCACATGGTCATGCTCAACGCGCTGCAGTCGTTTTATGAGTTTAACGGGGACTACCGCGTGCTGCCGTTCATGACGAAATACTTTCGCTGGCTGAACTCGCGCCCGGGCGAGGATTTCGGTCGTGGTTATTGGCCGAAGATTCGTTTCGGCGACAACATCGAAAGCGTTTACTGGCTCTACAACCGCACGGGTGAACCGTGGCTGCTCGACCTCGCGAAAAAAATCCACGGGCACATGGAGAATTGGACGAGCGGCGTCCACAACTGGCACAACGTGAACATCGCCCAGGGATTTCGCGAGCCGGGAGTCTATTACTTGCAGGCGCGCGACGCAAAATTCCTGCGCGCCGCGGAACGAAATTACGAGACGGTGACGGATCTCTACGGCCAGTTTCCCGGCGGGGGTTTCGCCGGGGACGAAGATTGCCGGCCCGGTTTCACCGACCCGCGCCAGGGGTTTGAGACGTGCGGCATTGTGGAGTTCATGCACAGCTTCGAGATGCTGACGAAGATTTCCGGCAACCCCATCTGGTCCGACCGGTGCGAGGAACTCGGGTTCAATTCGCTGCCAGCCGCGCTGACGCCGGACTGGAAAGGACTGCATTATCTGACTTGCGCGAATCAGGTCGCGCTCGACCGAACCAATCACGCTCCCGCGATCGAGAATGGCGGCGCGATGTTTTCCTACAGCCCGTTCGAGGTGTATCGCTGCTGCCAGCACAACGTCTCGCACGGCTGGCCTTATTTCACGGAGGAGCTTTGGCTCGCGACGCCGGACCACGGGCTTTGCGCCTCGCTCTACGCCGCGAGCGAAGTCACCGCCAAAGTTGGTGACGGCACGGAGGTCAAGATTTCCGAAGAGACGGACTATCCGTTCAGCGATACTATTGTGCTGAAAATCTCCGCGCCCAGGCCCGTGAAGTTTCCGCTGCGTTTGCGCATTCCGGGCTGGTGCGACAAGCCATCGGCGAAGGTCAATGGCAAGCACGTTTCGCTGAAGGCGAAACCGTTTTCCTATGCGGTTATCGAGCGAGAATGGATGGACGGCGACACTGTCACGCTCCGATTGCCAATGCAAATCACCGTGCGTCGTTGGGAGAAGAACCACAACGCGGCGTCGATCAACTACGGTCCGCTGACGTTCTCGTTGAAAATCGGCGAGAAATGGACGCGCTACGGCGGGACAGACGCGTGGCCCGAATGGGAAGTGCAGCCGACTACCGCGTGGAACTACGGGCTTGTGCTCAACCAGCGGGATTCTGCGAAGTCGTTTGAGGTCGTGAAAAAGGCCGGCCCGCTTGCGGCAAACCCGTTCTCACCCGAAACCACGCCGGTCGCGTTGCGGGTCAAAGCCAGAAAAATTCCGGCCTGGAAAGTGGACCGCTTCGGTTTGGTGGGGAAACTGCAGGACAGTCCGGTGAAGAGCGACGAGCTGGCGGAGGCGATCACGCTCATTCCGATGGGCGCCGCCCGTCTGCGCATCTCGTCGTTTCCGGTGATTGGCACCGGCAAAGACGCGCACGAGTGGACCGAGCCGCAACCGCCGCCGGTGTCGGCGTCGCACTGCTTTGAGCAGGACACCGTCGAGGCGATGATTGATGGTCTTGAGCCGAAAAACTCCAACGACCACAACATCCCGCGCTTCACCTGGTGGGACCATCGCGGCACGGCCGAGTGGGTGCAGTACGATTTCACGAAACCGCGCAAAGTTTCCGCTGTGGAAGTCTATTGGTTCGACGACTCGCCGAACGGCGGTTGCCGCGCGCCGCAGTCGTGGAAAGTCTTTTACCGCCAGGGTGAAAACTGGAAACCGGTCGAGAGTGCGAACGGATTTGGGACCAGGCTCGATACTTACAGTCGCGCGACGTTCAAGCCGGTCCAGACAACCGGCCTGCGGATCGAAGCGCAGTTGCAACAGAATTTCTCCGCTGGCATTCTCGAATGGAAAATTAGTGAATAGTACCTTGTACCTGTCGTGGAATCGAAGACTCCAATCGTCAACCCTGCGGAAACGGCAACGTTCTTTCCAGAGCGGCGCCCGCAAGCGCAGCACACGCCCTGGCTTACATGGATAGCTTGCGTCGCGTGCGTCGCTGTTTTTGGTGGACTTGTTTTCGAGCCAGACCACGAGTCTTGGCAGACATTATCAAAGTGGGGTTACCTTCCCCCCGATAGGATTCGCAACGGGGCTTATTGGGCACTCCTTTCGTCGGTGTTCGTCCATATCGCGCTTTGGCATGTGGCGTTCAATCTCTACTGGCTTTACAAGCTCGGCGCCCCTCTTGAACGGGCGATCGGTTCGATCCGATGGCTTGTCTTTTTCATACTGGCAGCAGTTGTTAGTTCTGGTTGGGAGTTTGGCCTCACGGACACCACGGGCATCGGTGCTTCCGGAGTTGTCTATGCAATTTTTGGCTTTATGTGGATGGCCCGAAAGCGATTTCAAGGCTTTAATGAATCCCTGGATCAGCGGACGATCTTTTGGTTCGTGGTCTGGCTTTTGGGGTGTGTGGCATTGACGCTTTCGCACGTTTGGGCCGTTGGCAATGCGGCACACATTTCCGGCTTAGCGTTTGGACTTGTAGCAGGCGCATACGTGGTTTGCGAAAGGAGGCGGCGTCTGTTCTTAAGCGGATTGGCGGTCCTTGTCGTATGCGCCGTTTTGCCGTTGTTTTGGGCGCCGTGGTCTGCTGATTGGACAAGTTATGAAGGTGTCCGAGCCCACGAAAGAGGCGACTACCGCTCCGCGGTAAAGTGGTATCAACGGAGCCTCCGTCTCGGACAAGACAAAGTCTGGTGTTGGTCAAACCTTGCACTAGCTTACGACGCTCTCGAAGAGCAAACACATTACAACGAGGCAATCAAGATTCTGCGGGGGATCGACAAGAAGGCCGCAAGTAAAATAGAAGTGGAAATTATGGAATCCAAGCAGAAGTAAAGCGCAGGTAGGAGTCTTAATCGCGCCCAACAAAAAGCCGGGAAGAGTCTGGCGACATACTACGAAGCGCCAGGTAATTTCCTTCAGCAGAGAGTATCGGAACTCTTCCAACTCTCGCGGCAGGCGAGCGCCGACCTGAGCGACGAAACGAACAAAAATACGATTATGCGAAACAAAATCCTGACTGTGGCCGCCGCATTGACGGGTGCGTTGTGCCTGACTGCCGTTCGATCTGATTCCGCCGAAGCCGCCGGTACGACCGGCGGCAAAGGAAGCGACCGGAAGACGATCACAGTTGGCTTCTCGCAGATCGGCGCCGAGAGCGGCTGGCGGACTGCGGAGACGAAGTCGATCCGTTCGGAAGCGGCCCGACGCGGGGTCAACCTCAAGTTTTCGGACGCGCAGCAGAAACAGGAGAACCAGATCAAAGCGCTCGGCGCGTTCATCGCGCAGAAAGTGGACGCCATCATACTGGCGCCCGTGGTTGAAGCCGGGTGGGAGCCGATGGACTTTGTCGCGGAGGGAAAGATGGCGGGGGAATGGCTGGCCGGGAAACTCAACGGCAAGGGAAATGTCGTTGAACTCCAGGGGACGCCCGGCGCCGCGCCGGCCTTGGACCGCAAGAAAGGCTTCGAAGAAGCGCTCAAAAACCATCCCGCCGTCCGCATCATCAAATCGCAAACCGGAGAATTCACACGCGCCAAAGGCAAGGAAGTCATGGAAGCATTTTTGAAGGGAGCCCAAGGCGGTGGGACGAAGATCAACGCGGTCTATGCGCACAACGATGACATGGCGCTGGGGGCGATTCAGGCCATCGAAGAAGCCGGTTTGAAACCCGGCACCGATATCATCGTGGTTTCAATTGACGGAATAAAACCCGCATTCGAGGCAATGCTCGCCGGGAAGTTGAATTGCACGGTTGAGTGCAATCCACTGCTGGGTCCGGCGGCCTTCGATGCGGTCGAGGCCGTGCTGGCCGGCAGGCCGCTGCCGAAAAAGTCCGTTGTCCGGGACCGGATTTTCGAGCAGTCCGTGGCGAAGGAAGTGATCGGGTCGAGGGAGTATTAAACCAGCGCAGGCGTCTGGCCTGCTTCCCTTTTGCGGGTTCCATAATTCATCGAGGCAAATGCGAACGAAAATTCTCGCCGCGGTTCTGGTTGTCGGCCTGACGGGTGACGCTCGAACCGATTCCGCGGCCGTTTACACCAACCCCGTTCTCGCGGGTGATTATCCGGACCCGTCCATCATCCGCGTCGGCAAGGATTACTGGGCGACAGCGACTTCGTCCGAATGGGGGCCGCAGTTTCCAATTCTGCACTCGCGTGACCTGGTAAACTGGAGAATCGTCGGCGCGGTCTTTCCGAAGCGGCCGGCGTGGGCGGTCGCCAATTTCTGGGCGCCGGAAATTTCGGAATACCAGGGCCGCTACTTTATCTATTACGTCGGTCGCAAAAAGGACGGTCCGCTCAGCGTTGCGGTCGCCACTGCGGACAAGCCGGAAGGACCCTACACCGATCAAGGCCCGCTGGTGACGCAGGAGGACGGGTCCATCGACCCGATGGCGGTGACGGTGGAGAAGGACGAACGTTGGCTGATTTGGAAGGAGGACGGGAACAGCCGAAAGCGCCCGACCATCATTTGGGCAAAGCAACTTTCCGGCGACGGCACGAAACTCGTCGGCGAAATGAAAGAACTCGTACGGAACGACAGTCCGTGGGAAGGCGCGGTTGTCGAGGGCCCGTTTGTTTTGCGGCGTGGTGATTGGTTCTATCTGTTCTACTCGGGTTCGGGTTGCTGCGGTCGCGGCTGCGCATACGCGCTGGGTGTCGCCCGTTCGCGCGCGCTGCCCGGTCCGTGGGAAAAAAATCCCGCCAACCCGATTCTGAGCGGCAACGAACACTGGAAGTGTCCCGGCCATGGCAGCATCGTGACCGACGAGCGCCTGCGCCATTTTTTGCTCTATCACGCCTACGACGCCGAAACATTTGTTTACACCGGACGCGAAATGCTGCTCGACGAAGTCAAGTTTGGCGACGACGGCTGGCCGACGATCAACGACGGCAAGGGGCCGAGCGCGGTCGCGCCATCCCCGTTGGGCATCACCCAGACGCAGAAGGAATATTCCTTCTTCGACGATTTTACGAGCGAGCACCTCGGCGCAGGCTGGCAGTGGCCGCAGGCGAACGAGCCTTCTATCCGCCTCGACGCCGCGAACGGGGGCCAACTTGTGCTCGCGCCAACGAGCGAGCACGCCAGCGACACGGTCGGCGCGGTGGTGGCGCGCGCAACCACGTCGGGCGACTATGAAGCGACGACGGTGGTCGATACGCGCGGCTTGAAGTTGGGCGCTTTCGCCGGTCTGTCCGCCTTTGGCGACCCCGCCAATGCGCTTGGGTTGGCGGTCGGCGAAGGCAAGGCGGTCGTTTGGCAACGCGAGAAAAACCAGCGCAAGATCGTTGCCGAAATGGACGGTGTCATCTGGCCGAGCGTCTATCTGCGCCTGATGGCCAGGGGCGGCAATCATTTTCAATTTGCCGTCAGTCCCGATGGACGAGATTGGAAGCCGGTCGGTGAGACGGCCGAGGGCGGCTATCTGCCGCCGTGGGACCGGAGCGTGCGCGTGGCGCTGACTGTAGGAGGCGTGGTCGGCGTGGAAGCAAGATTCAATTCCTTTCGCATAGAGTCGTCGGCGCGGTGAATCGAACCGCAGAAATGAGACCGATCCCTGGGCAACTCCGGCTGGAAAGCGCGGTTCTTCTCGAACCTCGGTGCACAGACAGCGCGCGAGCCTTTTTCTTCGCCTGTTCGAACCATAAACGGCGGGGCAAGAATCCGTCGAGCCCTGTCCGGAGGGACCTGCCCTCTGTCGGGGAAAGCAGGCGTACCAAACTTTGTCGCATATGCGACAAAGGTTGGTACGGAGATATCGCGTGGTTCATCAGCAAGGACGGGGCGTCCGACCCATGAATTCGGCTTCGGTCATTTCGACGGACGAGGCGCCGTTGCTGGCCGTTCGCGGCGTCACGAAAATTTTTCCCGGCGTGCGCGCGCTGGACGGGGTTGATTTCACGCTGCGCCGCGGCGAAATCCACGCGTTGATGGGCGAGAACGGCGCCGGCAAAAGCACGCTCATCAAAGTGCTCACAGGGGCTGACCGGCGGGATGGCGGCGAAATTCTTTTCGACGGATGCTCCATCGACCCGCGTTCGCCGGCAGAAGCTCAACGGCTTGGCATCAGCACGGTTTATCAGGAGGTCAACCTGATCCCTTTTCTCTCCGTGGCGGAAAACATTTACCTCGGCCGCCAGCCGATGAAGTTTGGGCGCATTGATTGGAAGCAAATCAATCTTCGCGCTGCCGCGGCGCTCAAACGCCTCGACGTCGAAATGGAAGTCACGCAGCCGCTCAACAGTTATTCCCCGGCGGTCCAACAAATGGTCGCGATCGCCCGCGCGCTCGATATCCGGGCGAAAGTGCTCGTGCTCGACGAGCCCACGTCGAGTCTCGACGCGAATGAGGTCGGGCATCTGTTCGCCGTCCTCCGCAGGCTCAAAGCAGAGGGACTGGGCATTATTTTCGTCAGCCATTTCCTGGACCAGGTCTATGCGGTTTCCGACCGGTTCACCGTGCTGCGCAACGGCAAACTGATCGGCGAGCATGAGGCGGCGAAATTGCCGCGTCTCGAACTTGTCGCGAAAATGATCGGAAAGGATTTGAAAGCGGTCGAGGAAATGAGCGCTCGCCGTGGCGCCGAGCCGGTGCGAACGGCGCACCATCCGTTTCTGCGGGTCATCGGGCTCGGACGGCGCGGGTCGATGACACCATTCGATCTGACGATTCGCGCCGGCGAAGTGGTGGGACTGGCCGGATTGCTGGGCTCGGGACGCACCGAAACGGCGCGATTGCTTTTTGGCATCGACCGCGCTGAGGCGGGCCGGATGGAGATCGATGGAAAGCTCGTCACACTGACCTCTCCGCGCGGTGCGATTGGCCGGCGGTTCGGCTTTTGTCCTGAGGACCGCAAAACGCAGGCGGTCATCCCGGATTTGTCAGTGCGCGAGAACATTGTGCTCGCGCTTCAGGCGAGCAAGGGATGGCTCCGAAAGATTTCCACGCAACAGCAGCAAGAGCTGGCTGAGAACTACATCAAAGCGCTGGGCATCGCGACGTCGGACGCCGAGCAGCCAATCAAGTTGCTTAGCGGCGGCAATCAACAGAAAGCGATCCTGGCGCGCTGGCTGGCGTCGCACCCACGCTTTTTGATTCTCGACGAGCCGACGCGCGGCATCGACATCGGGGCGAAGGCGGAAATTGAGAAGCTGATCGCCCGATTGTGCAGCGAAGGCATGGCGATACTGTTCATCTCGTCGGAATTGGAGGAAGTGGTTCGCGACAGTCATCGCGTGGTAGTGTTGCGTGACCGAAAGAAAGTTTGTGAATTGACCGGTGACCAGATCGATCTGCCTTCCATCATGCAGGCCATTGCCGCGCGTGCGGACGAATGATGAAATCCGGACCTCGAAATCCGAAATCCGAAACTCGAATGCCGAAAGAAATCCGAATGACAAAAACCGAAATCCATTCGAGCGGCTCGGCGGCAGTGGGGCTTTTCGGGCTTTTTCATTCATTCGTCATTCATCATTCGTCATTCGGATTTCTCCGCCGCGCGATTCCTTGCCGATGAGCGAAAGACTGTCCACGCTTATGCCCGCGAGACTCCGACCGTTGATCTGGCCGTTGATCGCGCTGGCGGCACTGCTGCTGTTCAACGGGCTGTTCACGGAGGGATTTGCCCGCATCACCATCAAGGACGGTCATGTTTACGGGAGTCTGGTGGACATTTTGAAACTATCGTCGCGCGTGATGCTGGTATCGCTCGGCATGACGCTGGTCATCGCGACGGCGGGAGTGGATTTGTCGGTCGGCGCGGTGGTCGCCATCGCCGGGTCGGTCGCGGCAAAGCTGATTGTGCAACAACAGATCGGGCTGCCGATGGCGCTGGCGGCGACGTCAGGACTCTGTCTGGTTTTGGGCGCCTGGAACGGGACTTTGGTTGGCTGGCTGGGAGTTCAGCCGATTGTGGCCACTCTGATTCTCATGGTTGCGGGTCGAGGCATTGCTCAACTGCTGGCGGGCGGGCAAATCATCACGGTCGAGAGCTCGGGATTCAGCTTCATTGCAGGAGGACATTTTCTGGGGCTGCCGTTTCCGGTGACGATGGTCGCGCTGATGTTATTGTTGACCGTCGCGTTGACGCGGGGGACGGCGCTGGGGTTGTTCATTGAAGCGGTTGGCAACAATGAAACAGCGGCTCTGTTTGCCGGGGTGAACCCCCGCGCGGTTAAAATGTTCGCATACGCCTTCACCGGGCTTTGTTCGGGCATGGCCGGTATCATTGAGGCTTCGGATATCAAAGCGGCCGATGCCAACAATGCCGGTCTCTATCTCGAACTCGACGTGATTCTGGCGGTGGTCATCGGCGGGACGCCGTTAAACGGCGGGCGCTTCGATCTGGCTGGCTCGCTGGTGGGCGCGCTGATCATCCAAACACTGACGACAACCATAAAAATGCGCGGGGTGCCGGTCGAGTACACGCTGGTCGTCAAGGCTGTGGTCGTGCTCGTGATCTGTCTGGCGCAATCGCCAGAGCTGCGAAAACTCCTTTTGCAGCGGAGGGCGAGCGCGTGAAATTCCGCCTCTCCCGGACGCGCGTTCCCTTGCTGGCGACGAGCGCCGTCTTTGCGCTCTTTTATACCGGGGCGTGCATGCGTTACGACGGCTTCTTTTCCTGGACGGTCTTCGTGAATCTGCTTCACGACAATGCCTTCCTCGGTCTCGCGGCGATCGGCATGACGTTCGTCATCCTCGCCGGGGGAATCGATTTGTCGGTGGGCGCGCTGGTGGGTTTCACCAGCACTTTCATCGCACGGCTGATCGCGCATCAGCTGCACCCCTTGCCGGCGATCCTGATCGCCCTGGTCATCGGAACGGGATTTGGCGCCGGCATGGGGGCGTTGATCCGTTTCGCGGCTCTGCCGCCGTTCCTTGTCACGCTGGCCGGGATGTTTTTCATGCGCGGGCTTGGCTTCGCGGTCAGCCTGGAGACGATCCCGATCAAACATCCGTTCTATGAAGCGATCAGCGAGTTCAGTCTGCGGGTGTTTCCGGTCACGGCGCTTCTCTTTTTGGTTGCGCTGATCGCGGCTGTTTACGTCGCGCATTACACGCCGTTCGGACGCGCCGTCTATGCCATCGGCGGCAACGAGCAATCAGCTCTGCTCATGGCATTGCCGGTCGGGCGCGCCAAGGTCCGGGTGTATGCGCTCAGCGGGTTCTGCTCGGCCCTGGCAGGCGTGACCTATACCTTCTACACTTCCTCCGGAAACGCCACGGCAGGGACGATGCTGGAATTGGACGCCATCGCGGCGGTGGTCATCGGCGGCACGCTCCTTTCCGGCGGCGTTGGCTACGTGTTCGGCACGCTGATTGGCGTGCTCATTCTCGGAGTGATTCAGACCATCATCACCTTTGAAGGCACGCTCAGTTCCTGGTGGACCAAGATTGCCATCGGCCTGTTGCTGCTGGGATTCATTCTCCTCCAGCGCTTCCTGCAAAGCAGCGCGGGAAGGGGAGGGTTAGGCGTGGCCAATCCGGCAATGGCACGCCCGTAATATGCCGCCAGTCTCCAGGCGTTCTCGGGTCAGGGCAAGACGACCGCGGGCGTCGAAGCGAGGATCGCCAGGGCAGGTTCCTGATCTGAAACTTTGAATCGTAGCGACGGTCTATGAGCGCCGAAAACGCGCTCGCGGAACGCCGCAGCCAGATCAGAACAATGCCATCGCAATCGACGAGTTGCTTCCCGGCGCTTTTGAATTAGAGTTGAACGAAATCAATTCAACGCCCCCTTTTATGAATAAGACGAAATGCGGGTTTGGAGGTCTGCTGCGCAGGCGGCCGGCATTTACGCTGATCGAATTGCTGGTGGTCATCGCCATCATCGCGATTTTGGCCAGCCTACTGTTGCCGGCATTGGCTAAAGCGAAGGCGAAGGCGCAGCAGACCGCCTGCATCAACAACCTGCGGCAACTGGGATTGGCGACGATCATGTACGTTGGAGACAACCGGGCTTATCCCGGCAGCCTGGACGTCCAAAACGGAGTTTATGTCTGGCCCACGCGTCTCTTTACCCAAATGGGAACGAATCGTTCGGTTTATCGGTGCCCGGCCGCTGCTTCAGACAGCGCGTGGGATACGAATCTGAACAAGACGCTGGGGAGGCCGGGAGATCCCTGGGCTGTCACCCCAAACACGCGCTTTTCATTGGGTTACAACGACTGGGGATTGGGCCAGAGCATTCTCGCGGATTTGAGGAAGCCGCAGCTCGGGTTGGGCGGAGACGTCAACGGCGGTTTTTTTCATGGGAACGTCAAGGATTCCGACGTCGTCAGTCCGACGCAAATGCTCATGCTGGCGGACGCGCGCGCCGAAAAAAGCGACATGGGCGCTTATGAGGCAAGTTTGGATCCCACACAAAATGTTCAATGGCCTGGAAACCGTCACAACCGGAGGACGGACATCCTGTTCGCCGACGGACATGCCGAATCCGCGCGTCGCAAGAATGTCATTGATCCGGTGAAGGACAATATCTGGCGCAGCCGCTGGAATAATGACAACCAGCCTCACAATGAATTGACGTGGACGGTGAACTGGACCGCTGAAGCAATGCTTGACCGATAGTTTCTGGGCAACGGCTCCCTTGTCATTTCTCCACGGTTTCCCTTAACCTGCGTCCATGATTTACGACGCGTCGTTGGACAAGCTGCTGCAGAAGGTCTGGGATGGCAAACGCATTGACCAGGCCGAAGCGCTGCGGCTTTATCATTTGCCGCTGGAGGAACTTGGCGCGCTGGCGGATCGCCGGCGCCAACTGGCCAAAGCGGACGCTTACGGCGGGCACGGCAACGAAATCGTAACCTACATCGTTGATCGGAACGTCAATTACACGAATGTCTGCAACGTCTATTGCAAGTTCTGCGCGTTCTATCGCACGGAGAAGGACGATGATGCCTACATCATCACGCACGAGGAGATGGACAAGAAAATCGAGGAGACGATCGCGCTTGGCGGCACGCAGATTCTAATGCAGGGCGGGCACCATCCCAAACTGACCAAGCAATGGTATCTGGATCTTCTGCACCACATCAAAACGAAATTCCCGCAGATCAACATTCACGGTTTCAGTCCGAGCGAGTTCATCCATTTCCGCGAGGTGTTCAAACTGTCGCTGGAGGAGATTATTTCCCTGTTCAAGGCGGCGGGCCTCGGTTCGATTCCCGGCGGCGGCGGCGAGATACTCGTGGACCGTGTCCGCAAACGCATTTCGCCGCTCAAGGCGATGAGCGACGACTGGCTCGAAGTGATGGACGTGGCGCATCGGCTCGGGCTGAACTCAACGGCGACGATGATGTTCGGCCACGTCGAAACGATCGAAGATCGCATCGAACATCTGGAGCGGGTGCGGGCGCAACAGGACAAGTCGGAGGGCTTCACGGCGTTCATCGCCTGGACGTTTCAGGCGGAGAATACCAGGCTCAAAGCGCCGACCGTCGGCGGGCACGAGTATTTGCGGATGCAGGCGTTGAGTCGGATTTACCTCGACAACATTCCGAACATCCAGAGCTCGTGGGTCACGCAGGGCCTCGACATCGGCCAGGTGGCGCTCAAATACGGCGCGAATGATTTGGGCAGCATCATGATTGAGGAGAACGTGGTGTCGCAGGCGGGCACGACGTTCCGCATGACGGTGGCCGACATGCACCGGCTGATCATGGACCTCGGATACGAGCCGCGCCAGCGGGACAATTGGTATCGGCTGGTAACGTTAGGAGGACCCTAGGATAAGCGACATCCAGTGGCAGTCGAAGCGTCGTTTCCCCTCACCCTGGCCCTCGGGGAGAGGGAACAGCCGCCGCCAGGCTTATCTTTAGCGCACACTGGTTTGGCAAACTCCGTCGCGGGTACGGCCGAAAGACAGCGGACAATTCTCCCACTCCCAAGGGGAGCAGGGGTGAGGGGAAGTAAAATGTGGTTCATCCAACGGTTTTATGAGTAGAGAATGGAGCAAAGCCGGTCATTGGAGTTTGATTCGCCCTACTCCATCGCTCCAAACCTCCCATCACCCCGGTTCCCACTGTCAGTGCTCCGGCCCGAACACGCTGGCGAGAATGGCTTCCTTTATTTTCCAAATCAGCGACATGGTGATCGCCACGGGCAGGAGGGTCAAAAGCAGCAGGAGCCATGGGCTGAGTGGTTGCAATATTCGCAGCAGGAGTTCCATGGAATAGGGGAGGTTGCGGATTTGCACGAGGGTGAAGTAAAGCGCGAGAAACGCCGGCATAAAGACGAGCAACAGACCGTTCAGCGAAGTGAAGACTTTGGTTTCGGTGCGGAGGGTTTCATCGGGCAGCATCGCGGTGAGCCGTTGCAGCATTTGATTGAGATTGAAAAGGAAGAGCAGCGCGGAGAGCGCCATCACGCCGACAGCGTAGTAAAAGAAAGGCACATCCGGGAGTTGCTGGTGCCATCGCAAGAACGGCGACAGGCCGATGTTCACCAGCCCGAGGATTTTGGCGCGGTCCAACGCGAGCATCCAAATCCGCTCCTGCTTTTGAAAATCGCTCATGAGCCATAGACCGTAAAACAGCAGCGAGTTGGTTGCGGCGGGAACGATGAGCCCGTACGGGCCGAGCGAGCGAATCCAATCGGTGGTGGCGGTCTGCACGCAAGCCACCAGCGCGATGGGCAGCCCCCAAAACAGAGCAGAAAGCCCGCGCACCAGCCGGCCGAGCGACCGCATGAGTTCGGTTTTGGGGGCGGTCTCGGACATGCGGGGGTCGCTGATCAAAACGTCAGATAAGTGTATTCCTTGAGGCCGCGCTCATAATCATCGAGCAGCCGCATGGCTTCCGATGGTTTCAGTTTGTCGGATTTAATGGCGGCGTCCACCTGCGCTTTCATCTGCCGTTTCAGCTCGTTTTCGTCATACTGCACGGCGGAGAGCGCCTGACTGATGGTGTTGCCCTCGATGACTTCTTCGACGTAGTAACCGGTTGGCTCATCTGCGTCGAGGAAGACATGCACTTCATTGACGCGCCCGAAGAGATTGTGGAGGTCGCCCATGATATCCTGGTAAGCACCCATCAAAAAGAAACCGAGGTAATACGGCTCGAGCTGCCCGTTTCCGTTTGTGTTCAGTTCATGTAACGCGAGCGTGTCGCGCACGTCGCGCAGGTCGATAAATTTGTTAATTTGACCGTCGGAATCGCAGGTGATGTCCACCAGCGTTGCCTCGCGGGTGGGCCGTCCGTTGAGGCGGCTGATCGGCATGATGGGGAACAACTGACCGAGCGCCCAGTGGTCGAGCAGCGACTGGAAAACGGAGAAGTTGCAAAGGTATTGATCGCCGAGGCTGTCTTCGAGCTTGCGAATTTCTTCGGGAATGTAGGCCTGGCCGCGGAAGCTCTGAACGACCTCCTGGCTGATTTCCCAATAAAGGTGCTCAATTTTCGCTTTGTCCGGCAAATCAAGCACGCCGAACGTGAACATGTTGTGCGCGTCCTCGCGGCGTTCCAGCGCGTCGTGGTAGGCTTCAAGCTTGTTCAGCTTGCAGAGGTTCTTTTTAATATCGAACAATTCCTTGACCAGCGGGTTTTCGTTTTCGGTATAAGTGAAATTCACGTCGAGCCGGACTTTGGCAATGGCGCCGAACACTTCCACAATCAGAACGCTGTGATGCGCGACGAGGGCGCGCCCGCTTTCGCTGACGATGTCCGGGTGCGGCACTTTCTCCGCGTTGCAGACGTCGCCAATGTAATAAACGACGTCGTTGGTGTATTCCTGCAGCGTGTAGTTGGTCGAACTGTCGAACGCGGACCGGCTACCGTCGTAATCGACACCGAGACCGCCGCCGACGTCGATGTATTCGACCGGGAAGCCCATCTTGTAAAGCTTCGCGTAGAACCGGGCGGCTTCCTGCACGGCTTTTTTGACCGTGAGAATGTCCGGCACTTGTGAGCCGATGTGAAAATGGATCAGCTTGAAGCAGTGGGTCAGGTTTTCCGCCTTGAGCAGGTCGGCCGCGGCGAGCAATTCGACGGTGGTCAAACCGAACTTGGCATTTTCGCCCGCGCTGTCCGCCCATTTGCCCGCGCCTTTGCTGAGCAAGCGCGACCGGATGCCGATGAGCGGTTCGACGCCGAACGGGCGCGACACGCTGATGATTTGCTTCAGTTCTTCGAGTTTTTCGACGACCATGATGACCTTCTTGCCCAGCTTGATTCCCATCAGCGCCATGCGGATGAAGTTGGGGTCTTTATAGCCGTTGCAAATGATCAGACTGTCCGGCTCGGCCTGCAGCGCCAGGCCGGCGAACAATTCCGGTTTGCTGCCGACCTCCAGTCCGAAGTTATAGGGTTTGCCGGCGTCGAGAATCTCTTCGACGACTTCGCGCAGTTGGTTGACCTTGATCGGAAATACGCCGCGGTATTTGCCCTGGTAATTGAATTCGGCGATGGAGCCGCGGAAAGCTTCATTGATGGACTGAACGCGATGGCGAAGGATGTCCTGGAAGCGGATGAGCAGCGGAAACTTCAGCCCGCGCGCTTTGGCCTCTTCGACCACGTCGCTGAGCTCAACGGCGGCGCCGGCTTCCTGCAGCGGCGTGGCCACGACGTGGCCGGCTTCATTGATGTCAAAATATTTCGCGCCCCAACGGTCGATGTTGTAAAGGCTGCGCGCGGCCTGGATGTCCCAGGGCCTGGAGCCGTTCGCTGAATCACTCATTTGAATTACTCAAACGAGCGCACTATAAGGAGGCCATCGCAGAATTCAATAGGGTGATGAAAAATTTTTGTCGGCACGTGAAGCGACCCGAGCGCGGATTCGGAGAAAATCCTTCGTCCCGCGTTTCTCGTTTTACTTCGCAACATTGCTCTGGTTCCATTCGCGCATGGCAAAGATTTCTCTGGCATCCGTCGCGCGCCATTGCGACCGGTTATTGCGCACGGACGACTTCGGGGATTGGGAAGGAGCCGTCAACGGTTTGCAAGTGGAAAATCGCGGCGCGATCACGCGCGTAGCCGCCGCGGTGGATGCGAGCCTCGCGACCGTCAAGCTGGCTGTCGCGGCCAAGGCCGACCTGATGATTGTGCATCACGGGCTGTTTTGGAGTCCAAGTCATCCCTGGACCGGGAAGCGCCATGAATTGCTGCGGCTGCTGTTGGAAAACAATCTGGCCGTTTACAGCTCGCACCTGCCCCTCGACGCGCACCCGCGCCTCGGCAACAACGCGCAACTGTGCGCCGCGCTCGGTTTGAAGAAGTTGAAGCCGTTTTTCTTTGAGAAGTGCCAGTTCATTGGTTACAAGGCCGAGGCCCGACTGAAACGCGAGGAATTGGCCGGGCGATTGAAGCGCGCTCTGGGCGGTCTGCCGACCTTGGCGCCGGGCGGGCCGCTTCTGTGCCGTCGCATTGGCGTCGTGACCGGCGGGGCGGGCAGCGAATTGAAGAAGGCCGCGCGGGACGGCGTGGACACATTCATCACCGGCGAAGGGCCGCATTGGACGTTTGCCTTGGCGGAAGAACTCGGCGTGAACGTATTTTACGGCGGCCACTACGCGACTGAGACTTTTGGTGTAAAGGCGCTGGCGGCCCATCTTTCGCGACAGTTCAAGGTGCCGTGGACGTTCATTGACCATCCAAGCGGCCTTTAATTCACGCGCCGGCTCATCCAGACCATGAACAATCCTTCCTACTCCGCAGGCTATTATCAAAGCATTAGAGAGGACTCCGTGGCGTCCGCGCGAGAAGTCGTCCCGCTGATAATGAAATTACTCGCCCCGCGCCACGTCGTGGACGTCGGCTGCGGTTCGGGCGCCTGGGCCGCGGCATACAAGCAGGCGGGCGCGGCGGTTCTGGGGATCGACGGACAGGACGTGAGGATTGAACAACTGCTCATCCAACCGCAGGAATTCGAGCGACGCGATCTCATCGAACCTTTCCGACTCGACTGCCGGTTCGACCTGGTAAACTGCCTGGAAGTGGCCGAACATCTGCCCGCCGCGCGCGCTCAATCATTTGTGCGCGATCTTTGCCGGTTGAGCGATGTCGCCGTGTTTTCCGCCGCCGTGCCCGGCCAGGGCGGCACGCATCACGTCAACGAACAATGGCCCTCCTACTGGATTGCTTTCTTTCGAGAAAGCGGCTTTCAAATTCTGGACTGCATCCGGGCACAAATCTGGGGCAACGAGAAAGTGGCCTGGTGGTACGCGCAAAACATGTTTGTTTTCATCAAGCAGGATCGCGTCGCCGATTTTCCGGCCGCTGTGGAAAGCTGCCGTTGCGCGTGGCCGGTTGACCTGGTGCATCCGCGCGCGTACGTCAAAGCCGCGGTGCCGCAGGAAATGTCGCCGCGAATGATCAAGGAAGTCCTCAGGGCGTTGCCTTATTTTCCCGGCAAAATCCTGACTCGCTTGAAGAAACAACGACGATAAGGGAGCGCTGAGTGGCACGGGCGTCCTCGCCCGTGAGGTCTTGCTTTTCTGAAACACACGGGCGGGACGCTGCGGGACGCCCGTGCCACTAGTGTGATTGCCAAAAGAAATTTCCGAAATGGTGGGCGACGACCTGCGGGTCGTCGCGGCAAACCGGCAGGTTTGCCCCACCATTTCGGAAATTACTTTTGGCCACTAGCCGCCCATGCGCTCTGCAGAAAACTGAGATGCGGCCCACTCCGGCAAAGGCCTCATCTCTCTTTTTTTCGAGCAACGAGGAACGTGTTGAACATGAAATAGCGGAGCGGCGTCGCGTTCAAAAGCCAATCCAAAGGCCCTGCCACATAGCGATCGGTGCAGGAGACCGTTTCGACGGCACAGCCGTTTCGTTCGAGGAAGAATTGAATTTCCAACGGATTGGTGGCCACGATCGCGTCGTCGTCGGGCGTGAACGGCTCTTTCAAGATGGGCGTCATGCGGTCGAAGCGCACGGCGGCCGGATCGTTTTTCATTTGCCGCCGTTTTTCCCCAAGACGCTTCCAGTTCTGCCATTTCGTCGCCACGCCGCGCATGCGCGGGTGATAGTCACGAAAGCCGAGCACGCGGCAAAAGTTCGGGCTGGAGATGACGATGCGCCCGGCCGGCTCGGTCACGCGCGCGAGTTCGCCAATGAAGTCCTCCGGGGCCTCGACGTGTTCGAGGACGTTCAACGCGCCGACGCTGGCGAAGTGATTGTCCGGATACGGCAGATGCCGCCCGTCGTAAAGCTGACAGCGCTCAGAAAATTTCCGCGCCTTGGCGATGTTCGGCGCGGAAACGTCCACGCCATGCGCCTCGAATCCTGCGGAAGTCAGGCGGGCCACAACCTGGCCGACGCCGCAACCCACATCGAGCACGCGCCCTCCGGGTTTCGAGGGACGGACCGCGTCTGTGTACTTCAAATAAAATTTTTCGTCCCAATTCGCCAGGATTTCCGCGTAGGCGTTGTCGCTGCGAATGGCGTTCAGATGACTCATGCCTGGGCGAGTTTAAGTCGGGAGGGAACAAGATCAATTTTTACCGACTGGCTTCGTGGCAGTCGGGGGCGATTCCGGTCTTCGGCTTGAAACCGCGAGGAAACCGCAAAGCGCGACGCCCGCAATGAGACTGCCCAGGCTGACGTAAAACGCGGTGGTGGCCGGCGCAAAGCGAAACTCAACCACGTGTTTACCGGGCGTCAGATAGACGCCGCGCATGATGTAGTTGCAACGCAGCAGAGTTTCCGGTTTGCCATCAACCAGGACCTTCCAGTCGGGATGGAAACGATCGTTCAATAAAAGCACGGCTGGAGCGGCGGTGTCCGCGTTTAATTGGACGGATTTCGGCTGGTAACCCGCAAACTCGACGGTTCCCGCAGGGTGATTCGTGGAACCGGCCGCGTTCGCCCCGGCCAATTCGTTTGCAACCAAAACGGTGCGGCTGGGATCGAAGTCGGGGCTTTTGAGTCGTTGCAGCGTGTCGTTGTCGTTCGTGCTCACCTGCCAACTCGCAAACAATTTCGCGCGGGGAAGAGCGCCGGTGAATTCGAACAGCGCGAACGGGCCGTTGGTGTCGGTGACGGCCGTGAGGTGTTCCGGTTTGGTCGGCACAGTGACACCGTGCTTGGGAACGACCTCAAACCGGGTGTGGATGCGAAATCGCTGTTGAACGGGATCGATCTGTGTGTTGAGGAGCTGGAGGAAACCGGTCATCCCAAGAACGTAACGGGCGTTGGTCAACTGCCAGAGTCGGGCGCACAAATGGAGGCGGCTCTCGTCCAACGCCAGGCCCCTTTCAGTCTGGTTCAGCGGCGAGAAGTTGGCCAAATAAGCGCTGTCGAATTCCGGCTGGCGCGGCATTTGAATCACGTCGAGCGACTGGACGCGATAATACTGGAAGAGATGTTGCAGCCATTCATATCCGTACAAAGCGGCGAAATTCTGTCCCCGGTCATTCACCAGATAAGAACGCGTTAATGGCGCGAGTTCTCCCGCCACCCGGTGCTCCTGGGGCCTTTCGCGCAACAGGTCAATGATGAGATTGCTGGCGTACTTTTGCTTGTAATTCCAGTAAACTATCCAGGGAGTGTTTGCTCGTCCAAGATCCATCACCAGCAGCAGACCAAGGGCGATGCCAGCCCACCTGGCCCGGGGGCCGGCGAAGAAGCCGCTCAACATGAGCGTCACGAGCCCGACGGACAAAATCAGGAAAAAAATGAAGAGTCCCACTTCGTTCAGACTGAACTGCGCGATGGAATCGGCCAACTGCGGGTATTGCTGTTCGGGAAAGCCGGCCTGCTGCAAATACCGAACGATCTCGGCTTTTGAAGAGGCGTAAATCAGCCACCCCAACAGGCTGGCCGGCACCGTGCCCAGCAATCCGATGGTCCATTTCCTGTCGAAGACCGGCGCGGTTTTCCACCAGCCTTTGACTTGATCCCGCCAGCCTCTGGCTTGTGAGCGGGTTTTGTCCAAGTAAAGCCGGGCCAGCCCTTCGAGGCCGTAGCCGAACAAGATCACAAGCGCGAGACTGAACGGAAAGGTGAATTTAATGGGATTGCGAATCGTGGACAAATAAGGGAGAGCGTAGGCGACGCGATAAAAGGGCGCGTGTCGGCCCCAGGCGAGAAGGATCGATACGACCAGGAGGGTGAGCCAGCACCATATTTGTTTTCGCTCTTCGGATCGCAGTGCGCTCCCTTTTTTCTGAAACGATTGTGTCACACCCCACACGGCGACCAGAACAACGAGTACTCCGGCATAAATCCCCATGCCGGAATGGCGGGACTGGATGATTCCGGGAGTTTGTCCCGACGCGCCCCAGTAATTTGAACCGCCGGCGGATGGCACCGGGTCGCCATACAGTTCCGGCATGCGATAGCCAAAGAGGCCGGGAATAATCACCCGCAGGGTTTCAGCCTTGGGCAGGCTCCATTGAGTCGCTTGGTCCCAACGCCTTTGTTTGGTCTGTTCATCCTGTGCCATCCCGGCGACGCCTTTGACCTGAGTGCTGATCAAGCTGCTCACGGTTTGGGCGGCGATCAGGCCGGCGCAAACGGCCATGATGGCAATCGTGGCTGCGCCTGTTGCGATTCTTTTTCCCAATGTTTCTCGCGTCGCCATCACCGAAAGGAAGGCGAAGGCTGCAGTAAACAAACTGAAGATGGCGCCCACATCGAACCCTTCCATCACCCCCAGGCCGACGGCTAAACCGGCCAGCGCGGTTTTCAAGACCCACTGCCGTGAGGGTGCGGCCAGAATCGCCAAGGCGAACAAATTCATGGCCCAGGCCAGCGGCCAGGTTGCCAGTCCCCAGCAGGCAGGTGAAAATGCGGTGGTGTTGAGAGCCGCCGCCAATCCTCCCAGCACGCACACCCACGGACGGAATTGCAATTGCCGAAAAAAGCACCAGGCGCCGACGCCCAGAAGAAACACCCCGACCGGGGCGTAGATTTTCGCGAAGAGAACCGGGCCGAAATCCGGCGAGAGTTTACAACAGGAGGCCATCATGAGGCCGGAGGCGTCGAGAGACAGTCCGGGGGATTCCATGCCGAGCCAATTCAGGTCCTGCCAGTAGCCCAGGAAATTGCTCAAGGCATATTCGGCCTGTGACCGGTTCGCGCCCAGGGGCCCGTCGTTGGAAAACAACACCTGGTCGGATTCGAAACTGCGGTGGAACAGGACACAGAGCGTCGCCAGAAGGCAAATCACAAAGAGCAACAGACCGCGCAAACCGGCACGAAATTTCGACGCAGTTTTGGTGTCAACGGGCATAACAGAAGCTCTCAAGCGGGATTGAAGATACAGAGAAACACGGACAGGCCAACAGGAAATTGGTAGTGTCCTAGTTTGGTGGCGGCGGTGCTGCGGCACCGCCGTACGCCGCGGCAGCGGCGCACCCACCTGAAGCCAAATTAGGACACTGCCAGGAAATTGGCGGGTTCAGCCAGAAAGCTTGACGAGTGACATCGGCCCTCTGCACGATTGTCTCGAAACCTCATTCCCGGTGGAAGCGCAACGCATCATCATTGTCGGCGGCGGGATTGTCGGCCTGGCGACGGCGCTCAAACTGGGCCGGCGTTTGCCCCGGGCGCGGATTACTGTGCTGGAGAAGGAAGCGCAACCGGGACAGCATCAGAGCAGCCACAACAGCGGGGTTTTGCATTGCGGACTTTACTACCAGCCCGGTTCGACCAAGGCGCGTCTGGCAGTGTCCGGCATTCAGGAAATGATTGCTTTCTGCCGAGAACACAACATTCCCCACGAGGTTTGCGGCAAGCTGGTCGTGGCGGTCGAGGAGTCCGAACTGCCGCGGCTGAATGCCTTGCACGAACGCGGCCGGCAGAATGGATTGCAAGGATTGAAGCTTCTGAAACCGGAACAGATGCGCGAAATCGAGCCGCACGTCGGCGGTGTGGCTGCGCTCCATGTGCCGCAGGAAGGGATTGCGGACTACCCGAAAGTTTGCGCGGTCCTGGCGACGAAAGTGTCCGAGCAAGGGGGTCGCATTGTGACTCGGGCAAAAGCCATCGCCTTGCGTCCCGCGTCGGGCGGTTGGACCGTCGAAACGACCGCCGGAGATTTCGAGGCCGAGTTTCTCGTCAACTGCGCCGGCCTGCATTGCGACCGTCTCAGCGAGCTGGCGGGCGAGAAGCGCGAAGTCCGCATCGTGCCGTTCCGCGGCGAATACTACAAGATCAAACCGGACCGCCAATTTCTCGTACGCAATCTGATTTATCCCGTGCCCGACCCGCAATTCCCGTTTCTCGGCGTGCATTTTACGCGTCTGATTCGCGGCGGGATCGAAGCGGGGCCGAACGCGGTGCTTGCTTTATCCCGCGAGGGCTATCGCAAGACCGATGTGAACCTGAGCGATCTTTATGACGCGTTGAGCTTCTCCGGGTTGAGGCGCTTTCTGTCGCAGCACAAGCGCATGTGCTGGGAGGAACTGAAGCGCTCGTTCAGCAGACGGTTGTTCTGCGAATCGCTTCAAAGACTGGTGCCGGAGATTCGTGAAGGGGACCTGGAGCGCGGCGGCGCGGGTGTTCGCGCCCAGGCGATGTCGCCCGACGGCGCACTGATTCAGGATTTTCATTTCGTTCGCCGTCGAAGCGCGCTGCACGTGTTGAACGCTCCCAGCCCGGCGGCGACGGCCTCTCTGGCGATCGGGGAAGAAATTGCTGTTCAAATTGAGCGGGACTTGGGTCAATGAATGCGGGTTGTGGTTCGGGCGCTGGCGGAGTGGAACGGCGCGGCGTGCCACCCAACACCGGATTGAGAAATTTGCTCCAACCAATATGGGACTTGCTCGCTCAGCGATTCAACTGATTGCCGAGACCATCCGCGATCACCGCATCAGCGGACGTGTTCTTATCATCGGCAAACAGGACGTGTGGGGGACGGAAATAGAAGTCATCCGGTGGCTGCGCGAGTGCGGTTTGACTCCCGCCTCGTGCGAGACGCTGATTTCGCTCAAACCCGATTTTCGACGGCTCAATTTTATTCAGGACACATCGTTGTTCGAACTGATGGGCTTCCGCGAAGCCGTCACGCTGGACTACAGTGACTACGAAGGGGCCGACGTTATTTGCGACTTGAACCATCCGCTGCCCGAGGGATTGCTGGCGAAGACAGGGCCGTTCGACCTGATCATCGACTCCGGCTGCCTGGAACATATCTTCAATGTGCCGCAGGTATTGAGAAATTATTATCACCTCGCCGGCGATGCGGGAGCGGTCATATGCATCGTGCCCAGTTCGAATCTGGTGGACCACGGCTTCTACAACTTTTCACCGACGCTGTTCCAGGATTATTACAGCGCCAATCATTGGCAGGTCCTGCGCCACTATCTTTTCCAGAATTTCCCCAACTGCAACCGGCGATGGAAGATCTACGAATACAAGCCGGGCGCGCTGACGGCGTTTGCGTTTGCCGGAGGATTGGGTCGGGCGATTTGGGGCATTTATTTCGCCGCCCAAAAACAGCCCGGCGCAACTTGCGACGCCCAGGTGCAGCAGGGCATGTTTTTGAGGGCTTGGAACACCACGGCTGGACGTGAGCGTCCGGGCCAGGACGCAATGGCGAAAAGCGGGTGGCTGGCGTTGCGGGGACGGCTCAAACCGCATGTTCCCAAGTCGTTGATCCCGCTACTGATGACCATCGAGGCAAAATTCAAAACTGCCGGCGGTATAGCGCGCTATCTCGAACGGCACAGACACCCTTGACGCACGGCATGATTTGAGGCGGTGCAATCCTCCGGCCGAAAGAGCGGGAATCGGTGCCGAAGGGTGAGGACGCGGGCAGTGTCCTAATTTGCTTCAGGTGGGTGCGCCGCTGCCGAAGGGCGGGGACGTGAATCCATTTGTTGATTCAGGACTTTTGAAATAACATCTCGCGGAATGACACACGCGCAATCGTACCTCGATCAGGTCCGGCAAATTGCCGCCGCGTTGGACCCTGAGCTGATTGAGAAAATGGCGGAGGAATTGGCAGATTTGCGTCAACGAGGCGGTCGCCTGTTTTTGCTCGGAGTGGGGGGCAGCGCGGCCAATTGCTCCCATGCGGTCAATGATTTTCGTAAACTGGCGGGAATTGAAGCGTACAGCCCTTGTGACAACGTTGCCGAATTGACCGCGCGCACGAATGACGAAGGTTGGCCGACCGTTTTCGAGGCCTGGTTGCGCACCAGCCGGGCGGGAGCAAAGGATGCCGTGCTCATTTTTTCGGTGGGCGGTGGAGATGTCGAACGAAACGTGAGTCCCAACCTGGTGCGGGCGTTGGACGAAGCCAAACGGCGTGGCACGAGAATCCTGGGGATCGTCGGTCGCGACGGTGGTTATACCAAAAAAGCAGGTGACGTGGTGGTGGTGGTGCCGACTGTTGCCGCCGCATTGGTAACCCCCCACGCGGAATCGTTTCAAGCAGTGATCTGGCATTGTCTGGTATCGCATCCGCGGGTGATGCTGCAGTCCAACAAATGGGAAGGACTGACACAGCCGAAACGATAGCCGGGTATGAAGCGGGCAGTCTTTCTGGACCGGGACGGCGTTCTGAATCGGTCGGTGGTCCGGGCGGGCCGTCCGTATGCGCCCACTTCGCTGGACGAGTTCGAGTTGCTGCCCGGGGTGCTTGAAGCGCTGACCGATCTGCGGACCGCGGGTTTTGTCCTGGTGGTGGTCACGAACCAACCGGACCTGGCGACGGGAAGAATTCGACCCGAGGTGGCGGAGGCGATCCATCAAAAGCTCCGGGCTCTGCTTCCGATCGATGATATCAAAGTGTGCGGTCACGTCGATGCGGACGACTGTTCCTGTCGCAAACCGAGGCCAGGAATGCTTTTGGAGGCGGCTCGCGACTGGTCGATCGATCTGTACAGATCGTTCATCGTGGGAGATCGGTGGCGCGACGTCGCTGCGGGCAAGGCGGCGGGGTGCAAAACCATTTTTGTGGATTACGGCTACGCGGAGGAGTTGGCGGACCGGCCGGATTTTGTAGTGACTTCGCTTCCCGAAGCTGTGAAGATTATTCTCGGGAATTGAATCGAGTCGCAATTCCGGAAACCGGATGGGTATGAAAGCAGCGAGCGAATTGAACGTGAAGATCTTCGCCGACGGCGCCGATCTGAAGGGAATTTCCAACCTGAGCCGCAACCCCGTCATCAAGGGGTTCACGACCAACCCGACCTTGATGCGAAAGGCCGGCATCCAGGATTATCGCGGTTTCGCCCGGGAGGTCCTGGGCATCATCGGGGAGCGGCCGGTTTCGTTTGAAGTGTTCTCGGACGATTTTGCGGAAATGGAGAAACAGGCGATGGAGATCGCCTCCTGGGGACCGAATGTTTACGTGAAGATACCGGTGACCAACACGCGGCGTGAGTTCGCCGGTGAACTGATCCGCAGCCTGGCCCGGACGGGGGTCCAGGTGAACATCACTGCGCTTTTGAGCAACGAACAAGTTCGGGCAGTCCTGGAATGCCTCTCACCTCAAACGCGCAGTTGTGTGTCCGTTTTCGCCGGCCGGGTGGCCGACACAGGTCGCGACCCGGTTCCGCTCATGGCCGAGGCCGTCCAGTTGCTCAAAGGGAATCCGAAGGCGGAGCTGATCTGGGCCAGCCCGCGCGAACTCTTGAACATCTTCCACGCGGACGCGGTGGGTTGTCACATCATCACGGTAACGCATGACATCCTGAACAAGCTGCCATTGGTGGGAAAGGATCTGGCCGAGTATTCCCTGGACACGGTAAAGATGTTCTACCAGGACGCGCGCAGCGCGGGATTCCAGATCGAGACGACCCGGTAATGGAGATCGGAGAACGCACGGTTTTCAGTGCCCTGAGCGCCGGTTTTCATATTGCGCCGCAGCGAGGCCGACTCCATTTGGGACTCGACGTTGATTTCTCTGGACAGGGCGGCTCAAGTTTCTAACCTCTCCGCGTTGCACAGATGAGGAAAGTATTAGTCACTGGCGGAGCGGGATACAAAGGGTGTGTGCTGGTGCCCAAGTTGCTCGAGGCGGGCTACCGGGTGGTGGTGTATGACCTGATGCTCTTCGGCTCGGAAGGACTGGCCGCCCATCCAAACCTACAGCTCGTCACCGGCGATATCCGGAACACGAAACTGTTCGCACGCTGCCTGCAGGGAGTGGACCAGGTGATCCACATGGCTTGCATTTCCAACGATCCCAGCTTCGATCTCGATCCGTCGCTGAGCCGCACGATTAATTACGAGTGTTTCGAGCCGATGGTGAAGGCCAGCCGCGATGCCGGGATCGAGCGGTTCGTTTACGTGTCCAGCAGTTCTGTCTATGGCGTCAGCGACGCGCCGGACGTGACCGAAGAACATCCGCTGGTACCGCTCACCGATTACAACAAGTACAAAGGCCTGTGCGAACCGATCCTGCTCCGTTACCACTCGCCGGATTTCACCGCGGTTATCATACGGCCGGCCACAGTATGTGGTTACTCGCCCCGGATGCGCTTCGACCTGACCGTCAACATCCTGACCAATCACGCTGTTAACAAGGGCGTCATTACCGTCTTCGGCGGCGACCAGAAACGTCCGAACATTCACATCGACGACATCTGCGAGCTCTATGTGCAGTTGCTCAGCATGCCCAGGAAGCTGGTCGGCGGAGAAACCTTCAATGCCGCATACCAGAACCAGACGGTGTCCGAGTTGGCCGGCATTGTCCGGGAGGTCGTGGAGGAGGAAATGCCTGAAAAGAAACCGATCCGGATCGAAACGACTTCGACGAACGATCCCCGTTCGTATCACGTGTCGTCGAAGAAGATTGGCGCGCGGCTGGGTTGGCACCCGAAGCGAAACATTCAGGATGCGGTGCGGGACCTGTGCCGCGCGTTCAAGATCGGGAAATTTCCCGGCAACACCCTGAGCGACGAGCAGTTCGTCAACGTCAAGGTGGTGAAGAAACTCGGCCTCAAATGAGTAATCGCAAGCTGGCCGTGGTCACCGGAGGCGCGGGCTTCATCGGCAGTCACATGGTGGATCTGCTGCTGGACGAGGGATTCCGGGTTCACGTGATCGATAATCTGGCCGGCGGGCGGTTGCAAAACCTGGAGCACCGCAAGCAGAACCCAAACCTGGGTGTTGAAATCCGGGATATCCGGGAGTTAGCTGCCGGGGATCCATTGTTCCAGGGGGCCGAGTACGTGTTCCACTTTGCCGGCATTGGCGACATCGTCCCCTCGATTGATCGGCCGGTGGACTATCTCTCCACCAATGCCCTGGGTACGGTCAAGGTCCTCGAATCGGCGCGGCACGCCGGCATTCGCAAGCTTGTCTATGCCGCGTCCTCTTCGTGCTACGGCCTGGCCGAGGTGCCGACGACGGAATCGGCGTCGATTCGAACGGAGTATCCATACGCGTTGAGCAAATACATGGGAGAAGAGGCGGTGCTGCACTGGGGCCGGGTCTATCGGCTCCCGGTCAATTCCATCCGCATTTTCAACGCGTATGGGACGAGGTCCAAGACTTCGGGGGCGTACGGCGCGGTGTTCGGTGTGTTCCTCGCGCAGAAACTCGCGGGCAAACCCTTCACCGTCGTGGGCGACGGCACCCAACGACGCGACTTCCTCTACGTCACCGACGTGGCGAGGGCCTTTTACCTCGCGGCGACGACGGAGAGAGTGAATGAGATTTACAACCTGGGCGCTGGCAATCCGCAGTCAGTCAATCGGTTGGTGGAATTGTTGGGCGGCGAAGTGGTCCATCTGCCCAAGCGCCCCGGTGAACCGGACTGCACTTGGGCGGACATTTCCAAGATTCGACGGGACCTGGGTTGGGAACCCCGCGTGTCTTTCGAGCAAGGGGTGGGGATGATGCTGAAGAACATCGAATACTGGCGGCAGGCGCCGGTGTGGGACCGGGACTCAATCGAGCTGGCGACCAAAACCTGGTTTCGATTTCTCCAAGGGAAGACGTGAAAACCTCGCATGTCACCGAAGAAGAAAAGAGACTCTACGCGCGAAAAATCTTAACGCCGCAGGCACTGCGCGAGATTCTTGGACCGTTGCCCCGACGAAAAAAGGCCATCATGTGCCACGGGACCTTCGACCTCGTGCATCCCGGCCACATCCGGCATCTCCTCTACGCCAAGAGCAAGGCGGACATCCTCATCACCAGCCTCACCGCCGACGCCCACATTTACAAAGCCAATTTTCGCCCGTTCGTGCCGCAGGATTTGCGCGCCATGAACCTCGCCGTTTTGGAAGTGGTGGATTACGTGATCGTCGACGAAAATCCCACGCCAATCGAAAACATTAAAATTATCCAGCCTGATTACTTTGCCAAAGGATATGAGTACAGCAAAGAAGGCTTGCATCCCCGGACCCGGGAGGAGAAGGAAGCATTGGAAAGCTATGGCGGAGAAATTCTGTTCACCCCAGGCGACATCGTTTATTCCTCTTCCCATATCATCGAGACCACGCCTCCGAACCTCTCGGCGGATAAACTGCACGCCTTGATGCACGCGGAAGGGGTCACCTTCGACAAGTTGCATTCGATTCTGAAGTCGTTTGCCGGGGCAAAAGTTCACGTGGTCGGAGACACGATCGTGGATTCGTACACGTATTGCACGTTGATTGGCGGCAACACCAAGACGCCGACCTTCAGCCTGCGCTTCGATCATCAGGTCGATTTCCTCGGGGGCGCCGGCATCGTGGCCAAACACTTGAAAAGCGCCGGCGCCGACGTGCGCTTCACCACCGTGCTGGGCGACGATGCGCTCAAGGATTTCGTGTTAAACGACCTCCAGAATTATGGCGTGCCCTGCGACGCCATCATCGACCGCACGCGTCCAACCACGCAAAAGAACCTGTTCACCGCCCAGGGCTATCGTATGCTCAAGGTGGACAAACTCGATAACCGGCCGATCTCCGACAGGATCCTCGAGCAATTGAAATCCCTGATCGCCGGGAGCCGAGCGGACGCGATTGTGCTCAGCGATTTTCGCCACGGCATCTTCAACCAGACGACCATTCCGCTGCTGATTGGCGCCCTGCCGCGAGGACCTATGCGGGTCGCCGACAGCCAGGTCGCGAGCCGCTGGGGGAACATCCTGGATTTTCAGGGATTTGACCTGATCACGCCGAACGAGCGGGAGGCCCGCTTCGCCCTGGGCGACCAGGATTCAACCGTGCGTCCACTGGCAATGGAACTCTACAAACGCGCCAACTGCAAATATCTGATGCTCAAAATGGGCGAGCGCGGCATGATCGTTTATCGCGCCCCAAGCGACACCGTGCGCTCTTTCTTTACCGTGGACAGTCTGGCCGACCGAGTCGTGGACGCAGTCGGCGCGGGCGACGCGTTGCTCGCTTACGCGACGATCACGCTGGTCGTATCAAAATGCGTCGTTTCGGCTTCGATTCTCGGCTCGATTGCGGCGGCTCTGGCTTGCGAACGCGACGGCAATAATCCGATTGATGCCAACGATCTGGTGAAACGCCTCAACCAGGTGGAAAGACAGATCAACTACGAATGAAAGTCGTCGTCGTCGGTCTGGGCAACCAGGGTAAGAAGCGGGCGAAAGTGGCGGGTTCCGATCTCGTCGCCACGGTTGACCCGTTCAATCCGGAGGCGAAGTTCAAGACCATCGAAGAGGCGCCGCTCAATTATTATGAGGCAGCTCTGGTGTGCACGCCGGACGTGGCCAAGCCGAAAATTCTGGCCTACCTGCTCGCCAATAAAAGGCATGTCCTGGTGGAAAAGCCGCTGTTGAGCGACGCGGAGCACAGCCTGAAGGAATTGAAGGAACTGGCGGAGCGGAATCGGGTCGTTTGTTATACCGCCTACAATCACCGTTTTGAACCGCATCTGGTCCGCTTAAAACAAACATTGGAGAGCGGCTCTCTCGGTCGGGTTTATCAGGTCAAGTTTTTCTATGGCAACGGCACCGCGCGTGACGTGCGAAATTCACCCTGGCGCGACGCGGGATTGGGCGTTCTGGCCGACCTCGGGAGCCATCTGCTTGACTGGACGCTCTTTCTTTTTGGAAAGCCGCAGGTTCCCGCGCGGGTCTGGGCGGCGCACCGCTTCGAGAACCGGTCTTTCGACCACTACCACTTCAGCTTCCCGGGCTCCCCGGCGCTGGATTACGAAATGACGATGCTTTCCTGGCGAAACACGTTCCGGCTTGATCTCTTCGCCGAGAATGCAAGCGTGCACATTGACTGCCTCTGCAAATGGGGGCCCAGCACCTTCACGCGACGCACGCGCGTTCTGCCCAGCGGGCGGCCGGACGAGGAATCCGTCACGCTGGTGTGCGCCGATCCCACCTGGCAGGCAGAGTACGAACATTTTCTTCGCCTTTGCCGGGATCCTCAGAGCAACATTGACAACGATCTCTGGATCAATGAAATGCTCAGTGATCTCAGTGCGCAATCTCCGTTATGATTGGTTTTGCCGGACTCTCGCACCTGGGCGTCAATTACAGCCTCGCCACGGCGGCCAAGGGTTTCGATGTGAGAGCCTACGACCCGTCGCCTGAACTGGTGGCGGACCTGGAGAGAGGAAAGTTGTCCGTCGAAGAACCCGGCTTGCGCGAACTCTTTGAAGCGAATCGCCATCGGCTCCATTGCACGATAGACCCGCAGGACCTGTCTGCTTGCGAACTGCTTTTCGTTTCTATTGACGTCAAAACGGACGAGGATAATCGGAGCGACACGGGCCCGTTGCTGGCGTTGATACGTCAGATTGTCCCGCACCTCGCCAAAGGGGCGGCGTTGGTGGTCTTGAGTCAAGTCGCGCCCGGCTTTACGCGGCGGCTGCGCGGGGAGCTTCTCGCTTCCGGTGCCGCGCCGGAAATTTATTATCAGGTGGAGACGCTCATCTTCGGCCGCGCGGTCGAACGCGCGCTGCATCCGGAACGCTATATGGTCGGCGCCGCCGATCCAGCCAAACCGTTGCCGGAAGCTTTCCGGCGTTGGCACGAGAGTTTTCACTGTCCGGTGCTGGTCATGAGGTACGAGAGCGCGGAACTGGCCAAAATCGCCATCAATTTATTCCTCGTTTCGTCAGTCTCAACCACCAACATGCTGGCCGAAGTTTGCGAACAGATCGGCGCGGACTGGTCGGAGATCGCCCCGGCCCTTCGCCTGGACAAACGGATCGGTCCGAACGCCTACCTGAATCCGGGGCTGGGCATTGCCGGGGGCAATCTCGAACGCGATTTGCTCACGGTAATGCAACTCGCCGAGGGTTCGGACATGGATGCAGGACTCGTTGGAGCGTGGATTCACAACAGCCTGCATCGGCGGGGCTGGCTGGCGCGAACGTTCCAGTGGGCCTTGCAGAAACGGGGCGTCGCTCCCGGCGCGGCGGTCGTGGCGATCTGGGGCCTCGCTTACAAGGAGAACACTCATTCAATCAAAAACTCGCCGTCACTGGCCTTTCTCTCGAGCATTACGCTGTGCCGCAAGCGGGCGTATGATCCGGTGGTCAAGTTGTCCGTTGACGCCTATCCACTGTTCGAGCAGTGCGTCAGCGCGATCGAATGTTGTCAGGGGGCGGACGTGCTTGTCATTCCAACGCCCTGGCCCGAATTCCGACAGGCAGACCTGAAAGCCGTCGAGGCCGGCATGAAAAGCAGGATCGTCCTTGATCCACTTGGCGTGTTGGACGGTAAGACCGCGCTCGCTTTGGGATTCGATTACTATCGCCTCGGCATGGCGCCGCTATCTGCCGCGAGTTCTGGCAAGAAAGTCGTGAAATGAGCCAATCGCCTGCAATTATTCATGCTCACTCTACACCACCACGAACCCACCAAACCCGGACATATCGTCGTCATGGGAGCCGGCGGTTTCGTCGGCCGGGCGAGTGCGCGTCTCCTGGCGGCGACCGGCGTCGCAATGACAAGTTTGACCCGCAAAAAGGTAGACCTGCTGGATGCCGAAGCGGCCGGTCGTTTGGCGTCGTATCTCTCGCCGGAAACCACCCTGGTTGTCACCTCCGCGCAGGCGCCCTGCAAGAACGTCGCGATGTTGCTCGACAACCTGCGCATGATTCAAGCCGTCATCACCGCAGTCAAATCCTGCCCGGTAGGCCACCTGGTCTATCTCAGCTCGGACGCGGTTTACCGCGATTCGGCGCGGCCGCTTACCGAAGCCTCCTGCGCGGAACCCGCGTCGTTGCACGGCGCGATGCACCTGACGCGGGAAGTGATGCTGAAGAACGAGCTGCCGAATGTTCCGCAGGTCTTCGTGCGTCCCACGCTGATTTTCGGGCCGGACGACCCACACAACGGGTACGGCCCGAACCGATTCATGCGGTTGGCGGCTCAAGGCGAAGACATTGTTCTGTTCGGTGAAGGCGAAGAACTGCGCGACCACATATTTATCGAGGACGTTGCCGAGATCGTGAGACGCTGCGTGTTCCATCGCGCCACGGGCGTTGTCAATGCAGTGACTGGAATTGTGACGACATTCAAGGCGATCGCCGGGATGGCGGCCGCGCGGTTTGAACCGCTCGTCATAATCCGCGGTACGCCGCGCCAGGGCCCAATGCCACACGGCGGTTATCGCGCATTCGATTGTTCCCTTCTCAAGCAGGTCTTTCCCGGTTTTAAACCAACCACCCTGGCGGACGGGCTCGACCGGATGCGCCGCTAGTTCGGAAAGAGCACCCCGCTAACTTGCATGTGCGCGGTACGGACAGTGGCTGGCGTGGTTCTGTTGCGCGACGACAACGCCGCGCTGCTGCAATTGCGGGACAACAAGCCCGGGCTGAACGCGGCCGGGCTTTGGGTCTTTCCCGGCGGCCACTGCGCGCCGGGCGAATCCCTGGAAGACGGCGCCCGACGGGAATTTTTGGAAGAAACAGGTTACGTCTGCGCCGCGCTCCGATGGCTAACCAGGATTCTCCATCCGAGTGACGACGGACGATTGACCTACCGGCTCGGGATGTTTGCCTGCCGTTACGATGGCCTCCAGCAGGTACATTGTTTTGAAGGGCAGGCCGTCGAGTTCATCCTGCGCGCGGAAGCTGCATCTTGCCCCATGCCGGAATATGTGCGGCGCGTTTGGGACCTGGCGATCGAGAAGTTGGCCCATTGAACTGGATGCCGTCGGCGACGCAACACTGGAAAGGGCCTAAAAATGGTTATCTACTTGCCATTTATAATGCTCGTATGCTCAATGCTGGTGCAATGAAAGAATCTAAACATACTTTCGACGTGGTTGCGGCCAAAAATCGTTGCCGAAAGTTTCGGAAGCGAATTCTTGACATTTCTCAAACGGTGACGGCGTTGCATATTGCTCCTGCCTTTTCGTGTCTTGAAGTTGTCGATACAATTTATTTTGGCCTGATGCGGCGAAACCTGGGCAAGGATTCAGATGACACGTTTATTTTGTCGAAGGGGCACGGCTCTTTGGCTCAGTACGTGGTGCTGGAAGAGTTGGGTGTATTGAAAACGGAAGAGCTGGATAAGTATTGCAAGCCCGGAGGGCACCTGGCCACACATCCTGATTACGGGCTTCCTGGAATTGAAGCGTCAACTGGTTCACTAGGTCACGGACTGGGTTTGGCCGTCGGGATGGCTTTGGCAGACAAAGTCCAGAAAAAAGACCGGGCAATTTACGTGGTGATGAGCGATGGCGAGTTGCAGGAAGGCTCTATCTGGGAGGCGATGATGCTTGCGCCTACCCTTGGCATCACGAGACTCGTCGGCGTCGTTGATTTGAATGATTTTCAATCGCTTGGACAGACGAGCAAAATTCACCCGAATTTTTATCCCGTGTTGGACAAGGTTCGGGCTTTCGGATGGGAAGCCATAGAAGTCGATGGACATGACGCAAGCGCTATCTATAAAGCGGTCATGTCTGGTTCCGGGCGGAAACCTTTTATGCTGATTGCGCGAACGACCAAAGGCAAAGGGGTGACCTACATGGAGAATGTTCCAATCTGGCATTATCGCTCTCCTTCGCCAATAGAGTACCAGCAAGCGATTAAGGAATTAGAGTCATCCGCCGCATGAGAAACACGTTCGCGAACGCGTTTTACGAAATCGCCAAGAGAGACCCGCGACTGTTTCTTGTGGTCGCGGACATTTCGCCCGTCGCGAGCGCCGCAGCTTTTCAAAAGGAATATCCTGAAAGATTCGTTAACGTAGGTGTTGCCGAACAGGTGATGGTCGGTGTGGCTGCGGGACTCGCATTGCGAGGCTGCATTCCTTTCGCCTATACCATCGCTACATTCACGATCTACCGCCCTTTTGAACAAGTACGTGTGGACTGTTGTTATCAAAATCTCCCAGTCCGGCTTGTGGGCATTGGAGGCGGAGTAACCTATTCCACGTTGGGTGGTACTCACCACACGCAAGAGGACATCGCGATCATGAGCGCAGTTCCAAACATGTCTATCATCGCTCCGTGCGATCCGGCGGAAACGATCGCCGCTACCCATGCCTGCATTCAGGTGCCCGGTCCAGTCTATTTACGACTCGGAAAAGCGGGAGAACCCGATCTGACGTCACAAGCGCCCGAGCCGTTTCAATTTGGCAAAATCCGTTTCATCAAAAAGGGTCGTGATGCATGCATCATTTCGTACGGCCCGATTACCAAAATGGGGGTCGACCTGGCACAGAAATTCGAGGAAGCAACGGGAAGGTCAATGGCAGTCGTGTCCGCTCATACGCTGAAGCCGCTCGACCGAGAAGGAATCGGTTCGATTCTGAGTTCCTATCCACTGGTCGTTATCTTGGAGGAGCATTCTTGTGTGGGGGGCCTGGGCGCCCAGGTGAAACAAATTGCGTGGGACGTCCGCGCAAGCTGTAAACTCAAAGCCTTTTCCTTGCAGGACAAATTCATTCACTTTTACGGATCGCAGCGTGAGCTTTGGGCGGCGCATGGGTTGGATGAGGACCTGATTCTATCAGAACTGGAAAACTCATAAGCGAGAACAGATCAGCTTTCTCTTCCGGTATGGCATATCTCGACTTCATCTCCATCATCCATAAGGCGACAAAAAGAGATTACCTCCAACGCGTCGTCGAGTCCGATAAGGCCGCGTGCGCGGAAATTTCCAAACAGTTCGGCAAGGACTACTTCGACGGAGACCGCAAGTACGGCTACGGCGGTTACAAATATGATGGTCGCTGGCGTCCGTTCGCGGAGAAATTGATTTCGCACTACGGCTTGAAGCCGGGGCACAAGGTCCTCGACATCGGCTGTGGGAAAGGGTTCCTCGTTTACGACTTCATGAAAGCGCTGCCGGCCCTCGAAGTCACCGGTATTGATATTTCCGAGTACGCCGTCGCGAATGCGATGGAGGAAGTCAGGCCGCTCGTCAAAGTAGCCAACGCCACGGACCTTCCCTTCCCCGACCGGAGTTTCGACCTGGTGGTTTCGATCAACACGCTGCACAACCTCTATCTGCCGGATTTGTTCAAGGCCTTGCGCGAGATCGAGCGCGTGGGGCGCCAGCACAAATTCATCGTCATGGATTCGTATCGCAACGAGCGCGAGAAAGTAAACCTGCTGTACTGGCAGCTCACTTGCGAATGCTTTTTTACGCCGGCCGAATGGGAGTGGATTTTTCATCAAATCGGTTATCGCGGGGACTGGGATTTTGTTTGTTTCGAGTAGGCTCGTCGAAACCACGGATGAACACGAATGAACACGAATCTTGGGCCACTGAAAAGCTTACCCTCAGGCTATTTGCGGGCGCATCGGAACCATAGGCAAGCACAGATCAAACGCCCCTCTCCCCAACCCTCTCCCCGCGCTTCGCTGCAGGGAGAGGGAGTCAGCTACGGTGGTAGTGGTAAGATGCGGGCACTTATTCCTACGCGGCATGTATCTGCTTGATCATTCGTGTCCATTCGTGTCCATTCGTGGTCTAGACCAATTGCCAAAATAAATTTCCGAAATGAAACCGATTGTCGAATGTCCAACGGCTCCCCTCACCCTGCCCTCTCCCCTCATCGGATGAGGGGAGAGGGTGGCTTTAGCCGGGTGAGGGGAGTTCCTGCACACGACGTTGATCGGAAATTACTTTTGTCAACCACTCTAAGCGCCGTTTTTAGCTTATTTTCAACTGCCGACGAGACATGAACCCACCTCAGATCAACAAGGGGATTGCCCCTGTGAAATCAGATCAACTGGCGAGCCATGGCGGGCCAAAAACTCGCCCGACCACCCTGCCGGGGCGGTTCGCGTTCGGGGACGCGGAGTTGGCGGCCGTGCAGGAGGTATTCTGCTATTATCGGGAACGGAATGTGGACTTTGGTTATCAGGGGCATTTCGAGGAACATTATTGCCAGGCCTTCATCCGGTACCTTGGTGTGCCAGGCTATGCGGATGCCGTGGCGACCGGCATCGCCGCCCTGTTTGTCGCCCTGGCGGCGCTGCAGTTGCCGCGCGGAAGTCACGTCGTCGTCTCCCCCATCACGGACCCGGGCACGATCAACGCCATCATTCTGAACGGACTCGTGCCGGTGCTGATGGACTCGATGCCCGGCAGCTACAACGCCGGACCCGAACAATTCCGGCAACGCCTGACACCCGAGACGCGTGCGCTCGTGCTGGTGCATGCGGCGGGAGTTGCCGCCCCGGTGGACAATTTCCTGCCCATTGCGCGAGAGCGTGGGATCAAGGTGCTGGAAGATTGTTCCCAGTCACATGGTGCGCGGTTGAACGGGAAAATGGTGGGCACGTTTGGCGACATCGCAGCGTTCTCGACCATGTACCGCAAAAATCATGCGACGGGCGGTTGCGGCGGAGTGATCTTCACTCCGGACGAAAAGCTTTACCGCCTGGTGCGGGCATGCGCCGATCGGGGCAAAGCCTTTTGGCAACCGGGATTTAACGAGAAGGACCCCAAACAGTTTTTGTTTCCCGCGCTCAATCTGAACCTCGACGAGTTGTCGTGCGCCATCGGTATTCAAACTCTCGCGCGGCTCGAACGCACGAATCAACGGCGCCGCGCGTTCCTGCGAACGCTGGGCGAAGCGCTGCGCGAACGGTCCGCCGTTTGCACTCCTTCGCAAATGTCGGATGACGATGCCCCTTTCTTTTTCCCGATTTTTGTCGCGAGCGGAAAGCTTTCCTGCGGTGTGCGGGAGTTCGCCGAGGCGATCGCCGCGGAAGGGATCAATGTGAATCCGCATTATGATTATGTTGTGAGTGAATGGCCCTATGTGAGGGCGTACTTGGCGGACGAGTTCGCCACTCCCAACGCGGCTGCCTGCCGCGACGCTTCGTTCAACTTGTTGTTCAACGAAAACTACGGCCCCGACGAGGTTCGCGATATCACGGACGCCATCGCGAAGGTGGAGCGGTATTATCGCAAAGAGGACAGCGGCAGAGGAGCGTGACCGTCATTTCTCCAGCGTGCCCCCCTTGGGAAGTTGGTAGTGGTACAGTTTGGTGGCGACGGTGCTGCGGCACCACCGTGCGCCGCGGCAGCGGCGCACCCACCTGAAGCAAATTAGGACACTGCCGGGAAGTTGGGTTGACATAGCTCACTCCTCAGGTAGGCTAAACTCAGACGATTAAAACCTTTAGTAGTCAGTCCCGGATCACCCAATGGACCCCAATACCATCCAAGCGACCGCGGCAACCCCTGAGCAATCGGCTCCGCACGCACCACTGCCGGTTCCGGAGTTGCCGCTCCGGGTACTGCTTGACCTGGTGACCGACTGCAACCTCAAGTGCCCGATGTGCATTGTGCACGGCGGCACGGACGATCCGCGCCTCAAAGAGTTCCTCAAGAAATCCATGACCGTGGAGAATGCCAGGAAGGTTCTGGATGAGATTATGGCGGCGAAACCTCTTATAATGCCCGGCATGTGGAGCGAGCCTACCGTGAATCCCGATTTCAAGCAACACGTTCGCCAGATCAAAGAGCGCGGGCTGACCGTGGCCATGAACACCAATGGCCTCAAGCTGAACGCCGACATGGCGCAGTTCCTGGTGGATGTGAAGTTCGACTCCGTTATGTTCAGCGTCGATGCTGTGACTCCGGAAACCTTGCAGAAAGTTCGGGGAATCAAACGGTTGGATTTGCTGCACCAGGCCGTCGAACGACTTATGGCCACGCGCGGCGACAAAGCGCTGCCGCGCATTGGCGTTTCCATGACGCTCCAGCCGGCCAACCGCCACGAGCGTGATGCTTTTGTGGAATTCTGGACGCAGCGTGTGGATGTGGTTCGCATTGGCGAAATCTACGAACACGGCCACTTTTCCGGTTTCATCGCCACCGGCAAACGTGTGCCCTGCCAGTCGCTCTACACCACCCTACCGGTCAATACCAACGGCAATGTTTCCCTTTGCTGTTTGGACGGTTTCAACGAATACAACATGGGCAACGTGTTCAAGGACGGTGTGAAGGGCGTCTGGCACGGGCCGAGATTCACCGCCATGCGGCGGCTGCACGAACGCGGCGAGTGGGACAAGATCCCGATCTGCAAGACCTGCGACCGCTGGTCGAGCTACCAGTACGAGGACATTGTCCGCGATGGACTTCTCATTCGCCGCACCACCGAATATACCTACTACAATCGGATTGACCGCATCAAGAACTGGCACGAGAACCTTCATGGCACGCACGGCGATCCATCCGTCAAGCTCAAGGAAGCAGGTTGTGCCTCGTAGCTTGCAACACCTCACGATTCTGTTTCTGTAACGATCGCTCCCTCATGAACGATTCCAAAAGCCAGTGGTTGGGATTACGCGGGAAGTTGAAAAAATATGATGTGCGCCTCGGCACCGCGTCCGCGCAGGATTATGTCCACGATGCCAAACACCTTTCCTTCGCCATCTCGCGTTACAAGTTTGTCGCTAAGATGCTTGTCGGCCTCGGGCACGTTATCGAAGTCGGCTGCGGCGACGGCTTCGGGGCACCGCTCATCGCGCAAGTCGTGGGGGAGTTAACCTGCACGGACATTGATGAGGAACAGTTGCGTGACAACTGTGCACGTCTGGCTGTTTTCGAGAACATCAGCTTTGAGTATTACGACTTTCGGGAGAAGTCCCACCCCAAGACCGCCGAAGGCCTGTACTTGGTTGACGTCCTGGAGCACATTTTTCCCGAGGAGGAGGCTCGCTTCATGAGCCATCTCGCTGGTAGCCTCACGGCGCGGGGGGTTGCGGTCATCGGAACGCCGAACGCCTCGGCCGACATTCATGCCTCGGAGAACTCGAAGATTGGCCATGTGAACCTGAAGCAAGGGGAACAACTTCGCGCGCTCTGCCAGCGGCACTTCCATAACGTTTTTATGTTCGGCATGAATGACGAGGTGGTGCACACGGGTTTTCTCCCCATGTCTCACTATCTAATGGCGCTGTGCGTCGCGCCGCGTGGCTCTCGCTGAAATCGCTCAGGTCCAAAGTATGGAAGCGCTGGGAGCAGAAAGGATAGCGAGCGGCCTGTCGCAACTTGGTTTGCGCGGAAAGCGGGTGGTGGTGCATAGCTCGCTGCGCAGCTTCGGTCACGTCGAAGGGGGCGCGGAAACTGTGATCTCAGCGTTGCAAAGTGTCTGCCGCACCGTGCTCATGCCCGGTTTCCAATGCGCCGCCAATAATGTGCTGCCACCGCCCGAACAGAGGCCTCAACAAAATGGCTGCGACTATGCGATTCATTTTAATCTCCGCCAACCACCGGAACCATTCGATGTCGAGAAAGCTCCGATTCATCCCCAGATGGGCAGTATCAGCCAGACCTTTGCGCGAAGTACCGGTGTGTACCGCAGCGACCATCCTTGGCACTCCTGGCTGGCTTGGGGCGAAGATGCGCCGGACTATGCCCGGGACCATCCCTGGGAAAGCGCCAACCAGCCGCTGGAACGGCTGGCTGCCGCGGGTGGATGGGTCGTGCTGCTGGGCGTGACGCTGGTATCCTGCACGACCATTCACGTCGCCGAGGAGCGCGCTGGGCGACGACCGTTTATACGCTGGGCGTTGGACCGGCAGGGCCGTGTGCGAGTAGTGCGCGTCTGTGGCTGCGGCAAAGGGTTTGACCAATTGTACCCTTATTGCCAGACCTTGTTCCGGGAGACTTGGATCGGTTCCGCACGCATCTTGGCTGCACCGCTCGCGGAGTTGATTGAACGCCTGACACCGGTCATACGGGAGCATCCCAACATTATCCGGTGTTCGGACACTTGCCTGCGTTGCCAGGACGCGGCGCTTGGTGGGCCGATAGGAAAGCCAGTCCTAGAGCAATTGCCAAAATAAATTTCCGAAATGAAACCGATGGTCGAATGTCCAACGGCTCCCCTCACCCTTGCCCTCTCCCCTCATCGGTATCTGTTTAGCGCCCTTTGGACGTAGGTTTCCAAACCTGCCGTATCGCCGATTTCCAATCGGCAGAACCGTCACCAGTTCCGAGGCTTTGGAGGCGGCGAAGCGTTTGCGGGTTAGCAACCAGTTGTGTTCTGCATGAAAAACGCTGATGGCTTTTTTCCCTCTCTCCCCGCGAGGAACGAGCGGGGAGAGAGTTGGAGAGAGGGGAAACTGACGAAAAACGGCCTCCTCTCCCCGGCCCTCTCCTCCTTTTTTGGGGAAGAGAGGGAGAAGGGAATCGCCGCTGCGGTCCAAGCAAACTACTTGCCGAACACTATTGGTTGGAAACCCGCGATACAGCAGGTTTGGAAACCTGCTACAGCGTGGTCGCCACGCTAAACACATACCCTCATCGGATGAGGGGAGACGGTGGCTTTTGCCGGGTGAGGGGAGTTCCTGCACACGACGTTGATCGGAAATTACTTTTGGCAACCAGTCTAACCAAGCTGTCGATCGGGCGCATCGTTTGCCAATCGACCGGTTGGATCAGTCGGCATAGAGGAATTGCTCCGGTTTCAGGCCGGGACATTGCGAGGCCAGGCGCAGTGCGATTGCACGGGAGGTCTCCGCGAGAAATGGCATCACAATCGGTGTTGTTGCACGCAACTCCCGGGGGTGCACAATGGGGATGCCGTTGATTTTGCTCCCTACCCGCCGGTCGTCCTCGTCCAGGAAGCACTGAGGTGTAATTGGCAGTTGGGTGGAAAGCAGCACTTCTGGACTGCCGAGTAAAAACGTGAGGCAATTGTGCGTCCACGGATGCCCGTCGGCGGTAATCTCGAAACCGGCGCTCCGCGCGCAGAACCGAAGCGTAGCGTTTGTGAAATGCGAAACGTGATCCACCACGCCCAGGTCGTACGGGTTACGCGCCACGTCGGGCACTTGAATCAGCACCTGTCCGTCCGGCTTCAGCCACTGGTGAAATGTGCGGAGCATGTTCGATGGCTGGGGAACATGTTCCAGCGTGTGCCAGACGACGATGAGGTCAAAGTGCGCCCGGGGCAATTGCGCGGGGTTGCCGCTGGTGAAGCCCACGACGCCCGGCAGTCGCAGGATCTCCTCACGAAACTTGTTGGTGATGTCCAGGGCCTGAAACTGCCAGTCCGGCAAAAGCTTGCCGGCAGACTTGAGCACCGCTCCATCGCCCGCGCCGTAATCGAGCAGCACGCCGCGCGCAGGCAACTTCGGGCGGCACTGTTCGAGGGCGTGATACGACCGGGGTCGCGGCGGCAAGCCCGGCGGAAAAACCAGTTGTTCGCGTCCGCTCGACAGGCGATGCCCGGCATAATCGTTGTAAATCTCGCCGATGACGCGCCAGTCATCCTCGGTATGAAGTTTCTGGAGATGACCACAGTCAGCGCAGCGCCAGACAATCACCGGGTGCTGAATCAACGCCGAATCAGACGTGACTGCCCCCGGTTTGGCGCCCACCTTCCCCAGCCGGACGACGCGTACCGAATTGCAAACGCAGCATTTCATCGGCGTTGTCCTTTCGACCCGCTGAGAAAAGCGGGACTGTGATTCTTCAGGAAGAGCTTGATCGAGTGCGAGAGGTTTTTGCGAAGGAAAGTCGGCGTGATCAGGTGACGATACTCGGGCCGACTCACCAGCAGCTTGAGCATTGGTATTCCATAAATGAAAAGTGAACCGCCCTCGCGGATAAATCCGAGGACTGCCTGATTTTCCGACTGGCTGAGCCGTATCATGGGAGGAAAGCCGTGAGTCTGCCCAGGTTGTCCGTCATCATCCCGAATTACAACCACGCTCATTATCTGCCCCGTTCCCTGACGGCGATCGTGCAACAATCGGCGCAACCAATGGAAATCATCGTCATTGATGACGCTTCGACGGACAACAGTGTGGAAGTTATCGAAAGCTTTGCCGCCAAGTATCCGGTAATTCGCTTTTATCGAAATGAAATAAACCGAGGGTCGCTATTTACCGTCTCCCGCGGACTTGACCTGGCGAGTGGAGACTATGTGCTTGCTGCGGCAGCCGATGACGAGGTGCTGCCCGGCTTCCTCGAAAAGTCACTGCGTTTGCTGGGGAAGCATCCTGAAGCAGCCCTGTCGGCAACCATCACCGAATTTCGCGAGGCTCATACGGGTGTTCATTGGCTTTGGGGCGCCGGAATTGTTGAGTCGCCGACTTACCTTTCACCTGCGCGCATGGTGGAGTGCGAAAGGAAGGGCAAATTCTACATTCCACCGAACAGTGTGATTTTTAGAACCAGCGCTCTTGGCGAAGTGGGGAATTTCATTTCCGAACTGAAGTTTTGTTGTGATTGGTATGCGATGTACGTCGCCGGATTCCGTCACGGCATTTGCTTTGTTCCGGAGCCGCTGGCGATCTTCCACGTCCAGCCTAATTCTTACTATCACAAAATCAGGCGCGACAAAGCGGAGTACCGGAGAGTGCTTGAACTCCTGCTCGAACGGCTCAGCCAGTCGGAAAATCAGGCAGTCCTCGGATTTATCCGCGAGGGCGGTTCACTTTTCATTTATGGAATACCAATGCTCAAGCTGCTGGTGAGTCGGCCCGAGTATCGTCACCTGATCACGCCGACTTTCCTTCGCAAAAACCTCTCGCACTCGATCAAGCTCTTCCTGAAGAATCACAGTCCCGCTTTTCTCGTGAATTCTTACCTCAAATTGTCAGGAAATCGGAAGACGACAGCCGCCCAATCGCTGCAAAATCAGCACGGATAGCAGCGCTGGGAATTCACTTTCATGGCGTGTCGGCGATAACTCGCGCTATTCCCTCTTCCAAAGAAGTCGTCGGCCGCCAATATTGGAAGATGAACGGGTCGGGTTCATTCTTTTGAAAATGTTGAATGTTGTCGACGGCTTCAGGTCCGGGGATCACAGGCGCGCCCATCTGCTTGCCGATGATCCGGGCGATCTCAATAATTTTCGTCCAGGCGAAACTGGTGATGTGGAGATTTTTGTCCCTGGGAATGGCTTCGTGCAGTACGGAGAGCTTGTGCAGGCATGAGCAGCAGTCTTCGGCGTACAAAAACTGGCGTTCTTCTGCACCGCTGGACATCATTTCAATTTTGCCATGGCGCCTTGCTTTCTTGATGAAATCGGTAATGACATGAAATTTCCTGGGGTCCTTTTCAACGCCGTAGACGTTCCAGAACTTGACAATGATTCCGCCAAGCGCCCGGGTATAGTAGTCGCCAATCGCCTTCAACACGCCGTAGGGGGACTGTTGCATATTGGACATCTGACTGGAGGCGAAAAGGAACGGTTTGCGCAGGAGTCGCAGCGCCTCGAAATTATTGTTCATGATCTTCACGTTGTTGGAGATAAATTCGTACGTGTTTTGGTATTGCTGGAGGTAGAGCGCTCCGCCGACATCGAATGCCAAAAAAAACACGAAGTCCACCGCCAGCATTTTTTCCATCAAGAGAGGAAAATTGTGACGAAGGTCCTCGCTGGAATCGCGCGCGATGTCAAAAGGGACAACCAGATCGTCCCGGTTCTTCTCCAGGTAGGAGCAAAGGTGGCTGCCGATCTGTCCGGAAGAGCCCAGTACCAGGTATCTCATAGTAGATCAGGAAGCGGTCGGGTTGCTGAATTCGGAGTGCGCGTGCGCCTTGATTTCGGCTTCGGTGCTGAATGTCCCGGCGGGCGCCGGCCTGTGTTTTTTGATGATTTTACTGTTTTGACGGCTGTTGTGCCGCGCCATGTAAAACACAAACGCGCGCTTCCGGCCAATAAATTTTCTGTTGGAGTCCAAGCTGATGTGACGCACTTGGTCCCCTCACCCGGCCTCCGGCCACCCTCTCCCCATCGGATGGGGTATCTGTTTAGCGCCCTTTGGACGTAGCGGTTTCCAAACCTGCTGTATCGCCGATTTCCAATCGGCAGCGCCGTCGCCAGTTCCGAAGCTTTGGAGGCGGCGAAGCGTTTGCGGGTTAGAAACCCGCGATACAGCAGGTTTGGAAACCTGTATAGATTGTCCGGCGTTGTTCACCGGCTGAACAGGAGCCCTCGAATTTGCTCCGCCATTCAGACGGTGAACAACGCCGTCGCGGGATTTATCGGCGGACATCTGGTGGCGGACCTTCTGAGGCAAGGGCACACAGACGTCCGTGCGGTGGACCTCAAACCGCTCAGCGATTGGCATCAGCGCTTTTCCGCCGTTGAGAACCTGCAGTTGGACCTGCAGGAAAGGCCGGCGTGCGAGCAAGCGACACGGGGAGCGCACATCGTGTATAACCTGGCGGCGGATATGGGAGGGATGGGGTTCATTGAGAACAACCGCGCCTTGTGCATGCTCTCCGTTCTAATCAACACCCACTTGCTGATGGCGGCGAGGAAGTTCGATGTCCGGCGTTTTTTTTATGCTTCGTCGGCTTGTGTTTATGCCGCGGACAAACAGACCTCGCCCGAAGTGATTGCGTTGAAAGAAACCGATGCTTATCCGGCCATGCCGGAAGATGGATACGGTTGGGAGAAATTGTTTAGCGAACGGATGTGCCGGCATTTTCGTGAGGATTTCGGGCTGGCAACGCGCGTGGCGCGGTATCACAATGTGTACGGGCCCCACGGGACCTACGATGGGGGGCGTGAGAAGGCGCCGGCGGCGATCTGCCGCAAAGTCATTCAAGCGAAGCTTTCCGGTCGGCACGAGATTGAGATCTGGGGGGATGGACATCAAACGCGCAGTTTCATGTATATCGACGATTGTTTGAAGGGGACAGAAGCGATCCTGGCCAGCGACATACTGGAACCAATCAATCTCGGGAGTAATGAACTGGTGACGATCAACAGGCTGGTGGACATTGTCGAGGAGATCGCGGGCGTGAAGTTGAAACGGAGATATAACCTGAAAGCGCCCAAAGGGGTGAACGGGCGCAACAGCGACAACACGCTGATCAAGAGGTATCTGAACTGGGAGCCGAAGACGCGGCTGCGGGACGGCCTGGAGAAGACCTACGGGTGGATTTACGACCAAATGACAAAGCGGGCTTAGTGTTAGCGCCCTTTGGACGTAGCGCAGGTTTCCAAACCTGCCGTATCGCCGATTTCCAATCGGCAGAACCGTCGCCAGTTCCGGGGCTTTGGAGGCGGCGAAGCGTTTGCGGGTTAGAAACCCGCGATACAGCAGGTTTGGAAACCGCTACAGCGCGGTCGCCACGCTAAACACATACGAATGGGAGAGGGAGAATCGTCCACCGTCGGCCGGCGTATCAGATCGCTTTGGAAGCTGCCTGCGGCGCTTCTGGCTGTTCCCTCTCCAGTCGGACGGGAAGGGTCAGGGTGAGGGCCATTTTGTTGGAAATATGACTCTGGTTCGGCATTTGTTTTTCACAACCCTTAGAGCGTTTTCATAAATTGTGTAGCTGCTATTAGCCGCAAAAGAACGCAGAGATCGCAAAGATTGTCTGTTTCCCTTGTGTTCTTTGTGTTCTTTTGCGGCTACAGTTTTATTCAATTTGCTCTGGCGTGACATCGGTCGCGCTACTCGCCACTCAAGCCTCACGGTCCGTGACTGGGTTTGTTTGAGCTGCCGGGTGGTTGTTTATCCTGCGAATAACGTTGCCGGCCGGAAAGCAGGCCGCGGATGGTCCCGACTGCGCCGGTCAGAAAGAGGAGTGGATTCAAGACGAGCATCACCAGGGTTTTGGGAGACTTGACCCTCCAAACTTCCAGATAGGTCAGATTCGTCAAGACCAACAAGACAATGCCGATCGTTTTGGGCGCATAGGGCAGGACAAGCACCAAAGGGTAAAGGTATTTTGCAAAGTGATGGGTCCAGTTTCCTGAATAAGGCGCCCGGCGCAACGCAAAGCCCCATTTGCGAAAGAGGGCACCGAACGATTCCGCCAGTTGATATTGCTTGGTGAAAAGCTCCTTCCAACTGGTTTTTTTAGATTGATTGTGGAGATGCAGGATTCGAGTGCGCGATACATGAACCTCACCGTGCCGGCTCAATCGTAAATAGAGATCCTGATCCTGGCCGCCGGCGCTGAAGTGTTTCATGTCATAACCGTCGATCTTGCGGAAGACCTCTTTTCGAATCAGATCAAACTTGTCACTGATACCCTGGTTAATGTCGCCTACCCAGCGGGCCATCAGGATTTTCCCCCAAAAATTATACTTCTCCCAGATTTCCGGAGGGAGCGTGACTGTGGAAGCGACCGCCACACGTTCCGGAGTCATGTCGTTGAAAAGCTCTTCCAGCGCGCGATCATTCTCAGGCAGACAATCCTGTTGCGCAATGAGCAGGAAGTCCCCGGCGGCGGATTGTGAACCGAAGTTGATGTCTCCCCCTAAGCCGGTATCTTCCGGGTTCTTGAGGTAACGGACTCCTTTGGGTACGCTTTCCAGTGGTTTTGGGCTGCTGTCCACCAGGATGATTTCATCCGGCTTCAGAGTTTGGCTCGCGAGCTTGTCAATCAGTCGGGTAAGGTCACCCGAGTTTCCGAAGATGGGAAGGATCACTGATATTTTCGGCGGAGGGTTCGGAATCATAAAGAAAAAGCCGCTAAAGACAGGTTGATAAAATACAGATCACACTCTAAATGCAACATGGCGAAGCAACAAATGTTCGTGTCCTCGGCCAAACGCTCCAGTGGCAATGGCGATGGCACGCTCAATCTCGAAATCGCATTGTCGCCACCCCGTTTGACTGCATCTCTACAGATGGATATAACACCCCAATTCGCCATGGGGTTAACACCCCATTGAATTATTTCGACCTGGTTCCATAATCCCAACCGGAAATGTGAGCGAGGGTTATTCACCTCTACTGGTTGGTCAAACTAAAAACGGTTCGTCACAAAAAGGAACAAAAAAGAAGGGAGCGGCAATTTATGCGACTAAAAAATCTGCTTACTGTTGGCGTAATGATTTCTCAAGTCGGTTATTTCACCCCGGCACTTTATTCCCAATCATTGTTGAATGTTGATTTTGGGATCGGGACCAGCAGTGCCAAGGTGGGTTATGCTGCGGTTGGGAAAAGTGACAATGACTTTTGGAATCTTTACAGCCGGGACGATGGCAATGGGGGATATCGAGACTTTGGAACGGTGAGCAATTTGAAGTGGGCTGACGGGACTGTGTCTTCGGTCGGCTTGACGGTGGCCAATGCGCCAGGGGCTTGGCTAAACGGATTGGATGACCCCATGTATAACGTTTATCTCTATCCGTTCAACGCAGACAATATTACGGTGACGGTGACAGATCTGCCGGCCGGTCGATATGATCTCTATCTCTA
>QHNT01000471.1 GCA_003218515.1 Verrucomicrobiota bacterium
GCTTTTAACGATTTAACGCTTCAACCGCAGCCCAAATCATCACCACGCTGGTCGTCACGCTGCCACCCACGTTGAAAGTGAGGTACCGTTTGATGCCTTCGATCTGACGCTCGCCGGCCGAGCCGGTGAGTTGGAGATAAGCCTCGACCACCTGGCGGACACCAGTCGCGCCGACTGGATGGCCGTCACCCATCAGGCCGCCTCCCGGATTCACGGGCGCCACATACGGCGGTTGGCCGCGAGCAAATTGCGAGCGCACGGACGGGAGCGCCGTGGCGCCGCTCTCCAGCAGTTTGGCGGCACCCCCGCGCTCGGCGAACCCGAGGATTTCGTAGGCCACAATTTCCGAGATGGAAAAACAATCGTGAACTTCGGCGGCCTGAATGTCGCGCGGCTTCAATCCCGCCATCGCATACGCCTGAGCCGCCGCTTTGCGGGCAATTGAAAAATCCGGGATATCCTTTTTCTCCAACGGCAGATAGTCCGTGGTGTGACCATAGCCGAGCAGGCGAACCGCCGGACGCCTTGACAAAGTGCTCAGAAATCGAGCCGAGCACAATATGACTGCCGCGCCGCCGTCGGTAATCTGGGAACAATCGGTGACCTTGAGCGGGGGAGCGAACCGCGGGTTCGCTTCCGATACAGTGCAGGCATCGTTCACCGTCAACGTGGAGTCGCGCATTTGAGCGAGCGAATTGAGCCGGGCATGGGCGTGGTTTTTAAAGGCGACTTGAGCGAGTTGTCTTTCCGTCAGCCCGTATCGTTCCATGTAGATCTGCGCAATCCGGGCGAACAGCTTGGGGAACATGAATTCGCCGTAGCGCCGTGTTTCCGCGTGATAATCGCCCGCCGCCGCCAGCACATCGGCTCCTTCAACGGGCGGCATTGTCTTCTGCTGTTCGGCGCCCACGACCAGGACGACGTCGTGTAAGCCACCCATAATCTGCTGAGCCGCGGTGAGGACGGCCACCCCGCCGGAAGCACAGGCCGCTTCGACATGCAACGCAGGAATACCGCGGAGTCGGTCATCAATCTCAGTCAGGAACGCTCCCAGATGCAGTTGTCGGGTAAAGAGTCCGCTGGCAAAATTGCCGACCACGCCGGCCTGGAGGTCGCCTGGGGCAATGCCTGCGTCAGCGACGGCGGCGCGCGCGGCTTCCACAATGATGTGGCGGATGGACCTGCCCTCCTTCTTGAAATTGCGTTTGAAGTCGGTGCGTCCGGCGCCGATGACGTAAACAGGCTCAGGCATGACTGGGGGATTGAGTGCGCGGGTCAATGGCGGCGATGATGGCGCTCACGGACTTTTGGTTAAAGCCCTTGAAACCGCCGCGGCGCTGCAGCGTTTCCAGGTGGCTGCCAATCGCGCCTTCGCTCACAAACTTCTGAAACTGCGCTTCGGTAATCAACCCGCCGCGCAGCAGTTTCCCGGCGCGTTCCCGGCGCACCGGCCATCGCTCGCCTTCGGTAAACGCCTGCTTGAGAAACTCTAAGTCAGAGAAAGGCGGCATTCCGTTAATGCTCAGTTCCTTCAGTTGTTCGCGCACAAGGGCAAAATCAAACCGCGCTTCGAGGTGGTGCATCCCGGCTTCCAGAAAGCTCTCCCCGTGCAGTCCAACCCAGAGCCCGATCGTCCCCAGGCGTGGCGTGGGGGGCAATGGCGCGCGCGAAAAATCGATCTCGGTTTCTTCCGGGAGTAAATCGACATCGGCAAACACGACGATCCCTTCCACCGGCTGCTCCAGAATCTGCGCGCCCCAGCCCGCCTGCGCGCCGGCGTAGTAACGTTCCCGTCGCTCGAAGCCGAGTTTCTCCATCACCCGCATCAAATCCAGGAAATGCTCGCGCGAACTGCGAAACGTGTGATGATCGTGGTTGCCCCAGCCGAGGCCAAGACGATCCTGCCGCTGTTTCTGGAACTGCGCCGCGCGATTACGTCGCTGCCAGTAAGCGCGCTCGCCATCGAAGACGACGTGGCAGGCCAGGTCGCGCGCGACCATTCCAATAATTCGATCCAACGTTGCGTGCGCGCTCCGGTAGCCATCCGTGTCTTCCGAGAAAACGTGCGGACGGGTGTGCCAAAGCTCGCGGGCTTTCAAGAACGCTTCCGCCTGGCCGGTCCGGGGTTTGGCCGCCAGAAAACCGCGATAACCACGACGCTCAACCGCCTCAAACCGCGTCCCCTTGTCCTGCGACACGAGGAGACGGCGGAAGCGCGAGAGAGGCTCGCCTTCCGGTTCGCCGCTCAAGCCGTGCGCGGCCATGAAGTCACAGAGACTTTCCGGATGGATGGCAATCGTAGCGGGCGCATCGGCGTTTCTCGGAGCGATGAGTACCCGCGGCAACATCGCTTCGGGATGGTGCAGGGCCAACTCGCTTCCGCCGGTTTCGCCGAGGGGATCTTCAATAAACCCGGCTTTTCGCAACGCGCTCTCCTCCCGCTCCGGAACCACGAGGTAGTCGATCCAGTCAAACAGCAGGGTTCCCGTTTCGGTCCGCATCCGCTCCGTGAGCTGCCGCGCAAAGCGATTGCGGGCCAGGAAGGCCTCGAGGTGACCCAACAAAAGCCGTTCCGTTTCGTAACAAACGGGCCAGTCAAATCGTTTTTCCCGCCGCGCGGTGGCGGGTGATTCAGATACCGTCAGATGCGAGTTCGTGATCGTGTTCATACGTTGTTTCCAAAGTGGATGCCTTGGGCGAGCGGCAGGTCGTTTGAATAATTAACGTTCCGAAAACCAACAAGTCCTTTCAGATCATGCTCCCGGGAATCTGCGGCTTTGGAAACCCGGCTGACCACGGCTTCCTTCATGCTGAAAGCTAACCCCTTACCCATGCGTGTCAAACGACGCGCCTGAGTCCGGTGAAGTTGGAAACAGCAACGCCCCTCAC
>QHNT01000197.1 GCA_003218515.1 Verrucomicrobiota bacterium
CCTGACTCCCCCCAGGAGAGACCTCCCCGAACTTTGAACACGCGTTGCGCCCTTGAACCCGAGCGGCCCCCTCACCCGGTCTCCGGCCACCCTCTCCCCCAGTGGGGGAGAGGGAAGGGGTGAGGGGGCAGGTTCATGGAGAGGAAGGCGTCAAGCATGCCCGCCGATTGGTCCACGCTTTCGTCGCTGGCGGAGGCCACCATCAGGAAGGTACTCCGTTCGCTCCCGCGCGATTTGCGCGTGGAGGCGGAGCGAGTTCCCGTCTCATTTGAAACACGCCCCAACCAGGCGTTGCAGCAGGACGGCATTGAACCGGACACGCTTGGATTGTTCGTCGGCGAACCATTTTCCAGGATCGGAACAACGACCTCGCCGTTGCCCGCGCAGATCATCCTGTTTCTGGAAAACATCTGGGGCGCAGCGGATGGAGATGAGGGGGAGTACCGCGAGGAAGTCCGCGCGACGCTGCTGCACGAACTCGGCCATTACCTGGGCCTGGACGAGATCGATCTGGAAGAGCGGGGCTTGGATTAAGCCGCGGCTATTCTGAGAGCCAATGGCGACCCTTCCCATGAGCCTGCCCCCTCACCCCTTCCCTCTCCCCCAACGGGGGAGAGGGTGGCCGGAGGTCGGGTGAGGGGGCGGTTCATGGTCCCAATGCGTGCACAAAAGCGAAAGGAACCTCTCCAGGAGCCTCGTAACCGACGTGAGGCTCTGGCTCAATTCCGCGTTCCGCACTCTGCACTCCGCATTTGAAAAGTGAGCCTCCTTCACATCGGCTGCTACGGCTCATGGTCTCAATGCCCTGCCAGTTTTTTGTTTCCTCCAACTCCCCGAAGGATAAGATGGGCGACGGGCTTTTCCCGCGGGTGGCTGGTCGGCCTGGTTGAGCCAACAGAATACCTTTATGGCAAAATCCATGATGCGAGCCGTCGGAGTCCTCCCCGGCAAACGCGAGGTGCGGCTGATCGAGCACGAGGCGCCGAAAATCTCCGCGACGAACCAGGTAAAGATCCGGTCCCTCGAGGTGGGCGTCTGCGGCACGGACCGCGAGATTTGCACGTTTGTTTACGGCTCGCCGCCGAACGGATTTGATTACCTCGTGCTGGGTCACGAATCGCTCGGTGAAGTCATCGAAATCGGCGACGGCGTCTCGCGGTTCAAGCGCGGTGACCTTGTTGTTCCTTCAGTTCGGCGTCCGTGCCCGCACGCGCATTGCCTGCCTTGCCGCGAGGAGAAACAGGATTTCTGTTTCACGGGCGACTTCACCGAGCGCGGCATCAAAATGACGCACGGTTTCATGACTGAATTATACGTGGACGAGGAAAAATATCTCACTTACGTCCCGCCGGAGCTGCGCGACGTGGCCGTGCTGGTCGAACCGCTCACGGTCGCGGAGAAAGGGTTGGCCCAGGTGCGAAAAGTGCAGCAGCGGTTGCCCTGGGTCGCGCCGAACACGCGGGCGGACCAAATTGGCAAAGGCAAGACCGCCGTCGTGCTGGGCGCGGGCCCGGTCGGAATCCTCGGCGCAATGGTGCTCATGGTAAACGGCTTCAAAACCTGCGTTTATTCGCGGTCCAAAGCGCCGAACCCAAAGTCCGAACTCGTCGAATCCATCGGCGCGAAATACATCTCCTGCGAGGTCGAAAGCGTTGACCAGCTCGCCGAGCGAATCGGCAACATCGATCTCGTTTACGAAGCCGTTGGCACGGCGAAAATTTCCTACGACGTCCTGCGCGTGCTGGGGCTGAACGGCGTTTATGTCTTCACTGGCATTCCCGCCCCCCGACCGCCGGTGCCGGTTGACGCCGACCTCATCATGCGCAACCTCGTGTTGAAAAATCAGGTCGTCGTCGGCACGGTCAATGCCGATCGTGAGGCGTTTGAAGGCGCCATCCGTGACCTTGGCATCTTTTTGAAACGCTGGCCGAACGCGCTTCGCTCGCTCATCACCGGCCGTTACAAGATCGACCAGTATCGTGACCTGTTGTTGGGGAAAGTCAGCGGCATCAAGAATGTTATCGCGCTCGCTTAAGAGTTGAATCGTTGAACCGTTAAAAAGCGTTAAATCGCGAAACTCACGCGCTCCCCTGAGGCCACGATTTAACGATTTGGTCCAGCCGACCACGCACAGACTGCTAACTGCTATGAACAAATGGATTGATATCTCCGTCCCGCTACACACCGGCATGGTGCACTGGCCCACCGACCCGTCGGTGAACATCGAACGCTTCGCCGACATGAACCAAGGCGCCGTCTGCAACGTGTCGAAGCTGGACATGTGCGCGCACGCCGGCACGCACATGGACGGCTTGAACCACTTCATCAAAGACGGCGCGCCGCTCGACACGGTCCCGTTCGACGCGGTGATCGGTCCGTGTCGTGTGATCGAAATCAAAGACGACGATTCGGCGAAACCGGCCGAGTTGCAGAAACATAAGCTACGCAAAGGCGAGCGCATCCTGCTCAAGACGCAGAATTCGAAACGCGAGTGGTGGAACGAAGATTTTGACGTGAAGTTCGTTCATATCTCCAAAGCGGCCGCGCAACACATGGTCGATTGTGGCATTCGCACGATTGGCATCGATTACCTCTCCGTCGGCGGTTTCCAGCGCGACGGCGTAGAGTGCCACCAGGTTCTGCTCGGAGCGGGAATCTGGATCATCGAAGGATTGAACTTCACCAGAGTGAAACCCGGTAAATACAACCTGATTTGTCTGCCGGTGAAAATCCGCGACAGCGACGGGGCGCCGGCGCGGGCGGTGTTGAAGTGAACATAGTCAAGACTCGGTTGTGGTCTATAGCATAGGCAAGGATGCAAAAGACAATGGCGGGAAAGAGAAGGGGGGCGGATTACGATCTCACTCTCACTGTAGAACGATAGTCAGCTCCGACCGCCGGCACGTCAGCGGTACGAACTTTCTGTTTACGTCATCTGCCCGCGCGTCACGCCGAGTTGATTCAACAACTTCAATTCGCGCCAGAGCTGCGCGCCGGTGATTTCGCCGCGCAACAATTGACGATATTTCGCGATGGTCTGCGCCACCTGCTCCGGCGTTTCTTTCAGGAATTCGATCCGGAACGTCCTTGCCCCCAGTGCGAGCAGGTGTGAAACAAACTCCGCGCCGGTCTGCGCCAGCGCGTTGAACACCGTGTTGCGACAGCCGGCGTCGGCCTTGAGCGAGTGCAGCGCGCCGACGCGGTCGCGCAACTGCACGTCGTGCTGGTCGCACGGCCGGCCGCAGTTGGTATAGTCGGTGCCCTTCGAGAGAAACGCGCAGAACACGCAGTGCTCCATGTGAAACATCGGCATGTGCTGATGAATCGTAACCTCGAACCATTCCGGCGGCGCGGCCCGCAGCAGCGCTTCAAGCTGCGTGATGTTCAAATCGTATGATGCCGTGACTCGCTCCAGACCATAACGATGGATGAAATAGTCCGCCGTCAGCGGGTTGGCGACGTTGAGGGAGAAATCGCCGATGCGCCGACAGTCGGCGAAGAATGCCAAATGATCATAATTGCGGACGAGATAGCCGTCGGCATTGCAGGCGCGGACCTGTTCGAGAATCCACTCCTCGCCGGTTTTGAAGATGCGCGGTGGAGCGAGCCAAATCGTTGAAGGTTGAAGGTTGATGGTTGATGGGGAGGCATCGCGACTCCGGACGTTGCGAAATAACGCGACGGCCTCGCGATATTTCTTCACGTCCTCGAATTCGCAGTAAAGCGTTTGCACGCCGCAGCGCAAGGCGGCTTCGAGTTGCGCTAGATTGCGGACGAGGACAACCAAACTCGGAGTATGGAGTGCGGAGTGCGGAATGTTCGCTGGCGTGGCAAGCAGCGGCGCGGATTTCATTCCGCGTTCCGCGTTCCGCATTCCGCATTCATTCAGCGTCCACCGCTTCGGTTGCGCGCGCAACGCCTCCAACTGGCCGGCCGCCTCGCGTCGCAGGCGATTCAACTCGCTCGACGGCAGCATCACGTCGCCTTCAAGGATATTCTTCAGGTCGCCGAGCTTGAAGGGCGTTCCACCAAGACGGCCGAGTTTTTCGCGCAAACGTTCAGTGTTGAGCGGCTGTTTTTCAGCTTTCGCCAGCGGCATCGCCGACTCGACCTGAACGACGTGGCCAATTTCGTCGCGAAGGATGAGTGTCATTGGTCGGCCGACCTGTCCGTGCACTTCCATTTGGATCAGCCGTTGGAAATGTGGCCGGTTGCCGGAGAAACTCTGACGCAGCCGCCGGTCCAGTTCGGGATCGCTCGTCTTCCACACTTTGTCGCCGACGTGAACCCGCGAGAAATCAATGTCGCCACGACCGAAGGAGAGCAAGACTTCACAAGGTGGGACGGGCATCCTGCCTGTCTCCCCCTTTCTGGTCACACGGTTCGGATGCTGTGCGGTCGGAGACAGGCGAGAAGCCTGTCCTACGTTGATTTCATAGACCCGTCCGCCTTCTTCGGTTTCCTCGGGATGTCCGGCGTCGAACACCACGCCATCGCCCGCCTTGATCGGCGCGAGCAAGTGGACGAAAACTTTCCCGCCCTGGACACGCGTCACTTCACCGAGATAGACACCGCGCTTTTTGCCGAAACGGGCGTGGACAAGTTCCTGATTGTTGATGCCGCGAAACCAGCCGGTGTAAAGCCCGCGCGAGAAGGCCATCTCCATTTCGTATTTACGATTTACGATTTCAGGTTTACGAGCGGCTTCGCCGGCGGCGCGTAAATCGTCATTCGTAAATCGCAAATCGTCGAGCGCCTGCCGATAAACCCGCGTGATGTTCGCGACGTACTCCGGGGATTTGAGTCGGCCCTCGATTTTGAGCGACGCTACTCGGGCGCGAAGCAAATCGGCCAACACCTCCAGGCCTGCCAAATCCTGCGGGCTGAGCAGGTAACGCTTGTCACCGAGCGGAACCGGTTTGCCGTCGGAAATCAAATCATAGGGCAGCCGACAAGCTTGAGCGCATTCGCCGCGATTGGCGGAACGGCCGCCCAGCGCCTCACTGGTCAGACACTGGCCGGAGTAAGCGACGCACAAGGCGCCGTGGACGAAGACTTCCAGCGGAAGTGGCGGGTGGTTGGCCGGGTTGTGTTCACCGCCTGGTTGACAACCTGCGACCTGCAACCTGCAACCGGAATCGGTTTGCCCAGTCTGAATCTTCTCAATTTCCTTGAGCGAACATTCGCGCGCGAGCACGACAAGGTGGCAGCCGAGTTCGCGCGCAAACTCCACACCGCCCGCGCTGGTGATGGTCATTTGCGTCGAGGCGTGAATCGGGAAATCGGGCGAGAGCCGGCGGATCAGCCGGCAAATGCCGACATCCTGCACGATGGCCGCGTCCACTCTGGCGGTGATGATGGCGCGAAGGTATTGCTCGGCCTCGGCCATCTCGTTGGCGAACACGAGTGTGTTGAACGTGACGTAGCCCTTGACGCCGCGCCGATGGAGGAACTCCATCAGCTTCGGCAGATCGGCCTCGGTGAAATTGCGCGCCCGCATCCGGGCGTTGAATTTCTCCAATCCGAAGTAAATCGCGTCGGCGCCGTTCTCGACGGCTGCCCGGGCGCAGTCCCAATCGCCGGCTGGGGCGAGCAGCTCCGGAATGCGGAGCGCGGAGTGCGCAGTGTGGAATGAACCGCCCGATTGTTTCGGAGCAATCGTTTCTTCAACCGATGTTGTCTGATGTTTCGCCATCGTTCAACTGGTGGGGCGAGCGCCCTGGCGAGCCGTGACTCAGTAGCCACCGAGGTAACGAGGTGGACCCATGGTTTCCGCCTCCTCACGTCGGCGGCTACGGGATCCGGGCTCGTCGGAAGCCTTGCCCTGCCGAATGACGAGAACCTACACAGCCCGGGACCCGGCGCAATCTTCATCTGGCTGCGGTGGTTCAGCGAAGTTGGAAGCTTCGCAACTTGCAGGCCAGGATGCCCGCGCTACACTCCGGCCATGCGCGTCTTGATCGTCGGCTGCGGTTACGTCGGGTTGCCGTTGGGGGCCGAACTCGTCAAGCAGGGGCACGAAGTCATTGGAGTGCGCCGCGCCCAGGACGCGGAAGCAGAACTAAAGGCTGCGGGAATTCAGCCGCGCGTCGCTGACATCACCAAACCGGAGGATTTGGCGAAGTTGCCCGCGCCGTTCGATTGGGTCGTGAATGCTGTTTCTTCAAGCAAAGGAGGTGTCGAGGAGTATCGCCAGGTCTATCTCAACGGCACGCGCAACCTGATTGAATGGCTGACGCCCGCGCCGCCGAAGAAATTTGTTTATACGAGCAGCACCAGTGTTTACGGACAGACCGACGGCGCGCTGGTCAAGGAGACCAGTTCGACCGGTCCGGCCAGCGAGACGGGCAAGGTTCTGGTGGCGGCAGAAAAGCTTCTACTTGGAGCCGTGGCTGACGGCAGGTTTCCCGCCATCCTCTTGCGCGTGGCCGGCATTTACGGGCCGGGCCGCGGCCACCTGTTCCTGAAATACCTGAAGGGCGAAGCGAAAATGATCGGCAAAGGCGAGCGGCTGATCAACATGATTCACCGCGATGATCTGGTCGGCATTATCATGGCCACGCTGAAGAACGGGCGTCCGGGCGAGATTTACAACGCAGTGGATGACGAGCCGGTGGCCCAGATCCATTTCTTCCGCTGGCTCTCCGAAACGCTCGGCAAATGGATGCCGCCCTTTGCGGCCGAGGCTGAGGCGGGCGATCACAAACGCGGTCTCACCAACAAAAGAGTTTCCAATCGGCGATTGAAGATGGAACTGGGTTATCAGTTCAAGTATCCGACGTTTCGCCAGGGTTACACGGCGGAGATCACCGGGCTGGAGCGGGAGGGGAAGTTGGATATCAAGTTGGAGGCAAGATGAGGTTCGTTACCGGGAAAACCCCGGGATGCGCCGCAAATTATCGAGAAGAAAAATGGCCACAAAAAGGCACAAACGGCACAATAGAATACAAGCGTTCGTGTGCTTTTTGTGCCTCTTTGTGGCTCATCATCTGTCTCCTATCTATCTTCCGCCCTGATCAGCAGGTCCTCGAAAGCATTCAGCGCGACGCCTAATGCGACCCGCGAGACGCGGGTGCTACCCCACCCGAAAGGAAATCCGCGCGATGAGATCGCGGCCAAAGCCGTGTTGCAGGCGGTCGAGGATTTCCTTGCGGCGATAGCGGACGATTTCACTGAGCCAAACGCTGCTGTCCACGGTGACAAACAGCGTGCCTTTATTCAGGCCAGTTGGCTGGGCGTGGGCGGTGAGGTTCGGATCGATGAGGTTGTTCCAGACGCGAACGATTTCGGCCTCGGCGCGGCGGCGGTCCAGACCAAGCCGGTTCAAGACGGCGGGCATGATGTCGGCGACCGGTTTGCCGCGCGACGCCTGAGCCTTTTCCAGTGGCGCCGTATCGATCCCCCGCCATTCGCTCAGCGCGCGTTGGTGTGCGCTCGGCTTCGGCGGACCGAGTGGGGGAATGCGTCGGGGTGGAAAGTTCATTCTGTTTTCAGCTCATTGACAGTTCAAACACGTCGCCTTCCGACCATGAAGGGTTGGTTCGGAAACGCAAGTCTGGAGGCGATTCGACGATCCTGCAACGCGTGGAATGAACCGGGTAGCCGCGGACGTTAGTCCGCGCACTATCGAATAGTTAGCGCCGACTGACGTCGGCGGCCACGGGTGACGGGCCCAATGCACGCCAACCCTGTCGCCCGGACTGCCCTCATCATCCGCCGTTCCGGTTGACACGAACGTCGACCCAACCAGCAGGCTGGAAAGCTTAGATTAGGAAGCCGGCTCGGTTTCGGTTTTTTGCGGAACGCGCTCGTCGAGCACGAGCACGCCGTGCGGCGGCAGATCGTGATTGCCCTGCAAGGTGGAGCCGGTGAGAAAATCGTGCATCGGCTTGTAGAACTGGATGCGCACCGGTGAATTCTGGTGGTTCAGGAGGAAATAGATCCTGGTGTCGTCCTTCTGGCGCAGGCTGACTTCGACCGTGTCGGGCACTTTGAGCAGCGGGTAGAGATTACACAACTGTCGCAGCCAGACGATGAGATCGTAATAGAAATGCTGGTGGCTCATCGTGCCGATGTAGATCGCTTTGCCAAGACCGAAGGTGTTCATGATGATCGCGGGGCGGCCGCCGTAGAAATCCTTGGCGTAGGTGGCGAGAATCTGGCATTCCTTCGGCTCGATGAGGTCGCACCAGAGCTTGGCGGGGTGAAGGTGGCTCGTCGGAAACGCGCCTTTGAACGTGAGGTGATTTTCCTCGCCGGGCGGCAACGGGTCGAACTCGAGCACCTCCATGCCGAACAGGTCGGTCAGGTCGTGCGGGTAGCCGTTGTCGGGCGCGATGTGGTGTTCGTCCACCAGGCCGGTGTTGAACGTGCTGACGAGTGTGCCGCCGTTTTGCACGTAGAGCTTGAGCAGGTCCGCTTCGCCGCCGGCCAGCAGTTTCAGCGACGGAGCAATGACCAGTTTGTACTTCGACAAATCCTCGGTGGGCCGCGCGAAATCGACGGGGATGTTCCGGTCGTGCAGCGCGTTGTAAAAAAGCTGAAGGTGCTCGCGCTGGTTGAAATACCGGTTCGGCTGCGGGCCCTGCTGCATCGCCCATTCGTTATCGTGGCTGAAGAGAATGCACGTTTCCGCCACGACCTTGGTGCCTTGGATCACCGGCGCCAGCAGTTTCATCTCATCGCCGATGTGGCTGATTTCCCGATAGACGCGGTTTTCACCGCGACCGTCGTGGGTCAGCACGCCGCCGTAAAATTTCTCCGAACCGATGCGCGCCTGTCTCCAGAGAAAATACAGCAGACCGGTGGCGCCGCGCGAAATGCATTGATAGGTGAACAGCCGGACAATGCCCGGACGGACCAGTGAATTGACTTCCTGCCAGTTGACATTGCCGGCCTTTTGCTCGACGACCCAGAAGCCGGCTTCGCCGTCGGGCGTTTTGATGTTCGATTTCTTCAAAGACCTGAGCATGTCGATGCCGCAGGCGTTTTCGGCGGACTTGCTTTTGATGGTGGCGTTGCTATCGATGCCGACGAAATCCAGCACTTCGGCCACGTCGAAATGGTCGAAGCAGCGGGTCAGCGTGCGCAGGTTGTTCGTGACCGGAATGCCCGGCGTCAATTCGTGCAGCAGGTCGGCCTGCATTTTGACAAACGCCACGATCGTGTCGCTGGAAAACCGCATCCAATCGAGCACCAACGCGGGGTTATAGACCGTCGGCGACTGCATCGGCATCGGCACGTCCTCGAATCGGGTCACGGTTTGCGTCCAAAACCGCGTCCCCATGAACTCGTTCAGGCGCTCGACGGTTTCGTATTTTGCCTTCAGCCACGCGTGCCAGTCGCGCCGCGTCTCCTCGTTGAAGGAGGATTCGGTGTTATGCCCGCCGATTCCGTTTTCGATCTGCCAGGCGATGAGTTGCGGATGTTTGCCGAGGGCGTTGGCGAGTTCGGTGATGATTTTCTTGCAATACTCCCAATAGACGCTGCTGTTCATGCAATAGGCCTTGCGCGTGCCCTCGTGCTTGAGCAGGCCACGCTCGTCGAGCGGGAGGATTTCCGGATGTTGTCTTGCCAGCCAGATGGGCGGGGCGGCGGTCGGGGTGCCGAGCATGACCTGGATGCCGGCGTTGGCCATGACATCCATTGCCCGCTTCATCCAGGCGAAATCGTATTTGCCTTCCTCCGGTTCGTACAGGCCCCAGGCAAACTCGCCCATGCGCACCACGTTGATCCCGGCGGCGACCATCAGCTCGGCATCGCGCTGCCAGCGGGACTCAGGTTCTTCTGGAGTGCCAGCGTAAGGATAGACCCAATGCTCCGGATAATAATCAGTGCCGAAATACATAGGCTTGATTGGCTGGATTTGTCCTTAGTCTAAATGGCCGGCTGAAAGGCGCAATTAGAAAATGGCCAACGGAGCACGCCATGAGGAAAACTCGGGTCGAACAGGGCGTTTGCAACGGAAACGCACAGCTCCTGTTCGGCGCCTCACGCGTCCTTAAGCCGAAACGGAATTCGGCGCCCCCCATCCCATCGTCTTGCGTTCGACGCGTAACCGGATCCCTGCTACCGAGCGCTGCTCTTCATGGGGAAAACCTCACTTGAAGATCTCCGCGAAGAATTCCTTCATTGCTTCCCACGAGCGATGGTCGGCCTTTTCGTTGTAGGCCGCGCCTTTGGAATTGTCGTTGCCCGCGTTCCAATCGGTGAAGCTGTGCACCGCGCGGCCGTATTTGACCAGTTGCCAGTCCACCCCGGCCTGCCGCATCTCCTCTTCGAACGCCGCAACGTCCTTCGCCGGCACGAACGGATCGTCCGCGCCGTGGAGGGCGAGTACTCTGCACCTGATGTTTTTGCCGTCGGCGGGATTCGGCGAGTCAAGCGCGCCGTGAAAACTCACCACGCCCGCGATGTCCGCGCCGCTGCGCGCCAGTTCGATGACCGTCGTCCCGCCGAAACAATAACCGATGGCGGCGATGCGTTTCGGATCGGTGAGTTGGTGCTTCCTGAGCACGTCCAGCCCCGCGTTCACGCGCGTACGGAGCAACTGGCGAGCGGACTTGTAAGCCCCTTCCACTGATGGACGACCAGCACACCGGGACGCCTGCCCGTCACGGCGGTGTCGTAGGCCAGGAAACCTTCGAGCGTCGTGTCGCGCTGTTTGTATTCGATGGTTTCTTTGTGCAATTCTGCATGGGCGGCGGTCGCCCAAGCCACCAGGCAAACTGAGGATAAGAGATTTTTCATAGCGCTCGACTTAGTAACCAATGTTGGCCCGGCAAACAAGCGTCCTGTCGCCACTGGCCGGAGCGATGCAGTTGACCGGGAGCGCCCGCGGCTCGCTAATAGTGTTCGCCATGAAAAACGCTGAGGGCGTTTTTCCCTCTCTCCCCGCGAGGAACGAGCGGGGAGAGAGCTGGAGAGAGGGGAAACTGATGAAAAACGGCCTCCTCTCCCCGGCCCTCTCCTCCTTTGGGGAAGGAGAGGGAGAAGGGAAGCGCCGCTGCGCTCGAGGCAAACTACTTGCCAAACAAGTATTGGCGGCTCGCGTCCTCTCCCCTTTCGCAAAGAAGTCCTTTCCGATATAATTTCGGCGATGCAACCGCTCAGTCCGCCCGACACACATTTTCTTTCCGCCGCCGCCGGCTGGTATGAATTGGGAAACATCACGGAGGCGAAGGCGGAATTGGAAAGAATCTCACCGGCGCTGCGCGAGCATCCTGACGTGCTGGAGCTGCGCTGGCTCGTTCACGCGCAGGAGAAGAATTGGGAGCAGGGATTGGCAGTCGCTGAAAAACTCGTCGAGATCGCCCCGGAACGTTCTTCCGGCTGGCTGCACCGGGCTTACGCGCTTCGCCGCGTGCAGCGGGGCGGGTTGCAAACGGCGTGGGACGCCCTGTTGCCCGCCTTTGAGAAATTTCCCAAGGAACCGACGATCCCGTACAACCTCGCCTGCTACGCCTGTCAGATAGGCCGACTTGACGAAGCGCGCGAATGGCTCCAGCGCGCCGTGAAAATCGCCGGCAAAGAAAAAATCAAATTCATGGCGTTGAACGACGACGACCTGGAACCGCTCTGGGAGGAGATCAAGCGGCGTTAGTTTGCGACAATTGTCCGCCAGTGCAGCTCTGAAGTCCGACGCAAGGGTTTGAAAAAATTTGACGTTGATCGCGGGAATTTCGCTCCTCGTCGTCGTTCGTGCTCGTTCTCGTCGTCGTCAGTTTCAAGGCGTTTCGAGGACGAGGAGGAGGACGAGGACGATCCCACCCCGGATGGC
>QHNT01000198.1 GCA_003218515.1 Verrucomicrobiota bacterium
CAAGTTTATGCGCCATGTGAAGCTTAGACCCGAAAGTGCCTTCGATGCTACGGCTCTAATGCAGCTGATCGATACTGCATACACCGACATGAGGGAGCGCGTGCAGGCGGAGTTGCTACGGGCAGGCTCTTATTACCCGTCGAATGAAAAAAGGGCCTAACCGCGCTGCAGCGAACCCGGCCATCGCGCTCCGGTTGCAATCCCTGCGTCCCGTGCGCCGGGCCGCTGACCTATATTGGGTCGTTCGGTGTGCACGAAACGAGGGCACATATGAGTTACGATCCGAGTAAGCGCTGCACGCAATTGATCCTGTTCCAAGCTCAACAGGATCAAGCCACGGAGTTGGTCGTGCGCACCTCCGGGGCTCCGATCCGGTACAAAGTTGCCGAGGCCTGGCACAAGTGGCAATCACCCGGTCCCGAGCACGCGGCTTCCATAATAGAACAGATTGGGAGATTAGCAGGCTTCGCCAAGAGACCATTTCCCAAAGAGGGACTGATCGATATGCCATACTCAGGCGTTCGCCTGCTCTGGGTGGTCAGGATGGCAAGCGCCGACGGCGACTGTATTCTCACCCCAGTAGAGCAGTAGCGTACGAAAACCGAACCAGCACCTGCAGCCGACTTCGCCATGACCTCTCTGTTACATGCTGACCGCCAGCGGCGCGGGGCGGCTGAGGTGCGTCGTTAGAGCACGAGACCGCGCCATGAACAATAACACGTCACATTCGCCATCGCGCCACCGACTGTTAATGGTCAGCGTTTGCATTCTCACGTTCAGTGGCTTCGTTTTTCTTTATTCGGTGTTAGTTGGAGACTCCAACGGTCTGAAGGCGTGGCTTCTTCCTTTCGGCCCGTGGTGCGCAGCGTTGATTGGCTTTCGCGTGATGCGGAAGCAGCAAAAGAATGATAACAACTTGGTTTAATATCCAATAGCACGGCATTTTCTCCATCGAAAGAATAGTTGAGGGCCGCGCGAGTACGTCAATGCGCCTCATCCGCTACCAGCCCGAACACCAGAAACCGATGCTTGCGCTTCATCGCAGTGCCGTAGAGGAATTCACTTTGGGCATGAGCCAGCAGCAGGACGAAGCGGACCTTGTCACGATCGATGAGGTCTATCTGCGCAGCCGCGGTGAGTTCCTTCTGGGGTTCATCGGCGAGAGACTTGTCGCGATGGGCGGCTTCAAGCGGCTCTCGGACGTTGTGGCTGAGTTGCGCCGAATGAGGATTGCTCACGACCTTCAGGGCCAGGGTTACGGCACACTCATGTTGCGAGAGTTGGAACGGAGAGCGTTTCAGTCTGGCGTTCGCACGCTCTGCTTGGAGACCGCGCGGAGGCGTCCGTTGACGCTGGAGTTTTATCGCAAGCACGGGTATCAAGAGACAGGCCGGAGTTTTTATGGAGCAGTCGAGACAGTTCAGTTCAGCAAGACGTTGGATGAAAAAGTTTGCGAGAGTGCGGCCTAAGGACTTAAAACGACAACGAGCCGGATGGAGCTAACCGAGCGCCAGCCTCTCGGTTTTCGAGAGCCATAATAGTCGGCGAGGCTGACGCCGGTGGTTTCACGGCGGCGGTAGCTCATCGAGAAACGATGTTCACGCTACTACGTCATTTGCTTGCAATTGCGATCCTCCCGTTCACGGTCGTTGTTCTTGTTCCATTTTGGATTGCTGAGCGGTTTGGGGTGGCACTTACCCTTGGTCGCTCGGTCGGCTCCGTGTTACTCCAAGTGGTTGGCTTGGCGTTACTGAGCATAGGGCTTTTGTTGTTCGTTGCGTCATTGCGGCGGTTCGCGACTGATGGGAAGGGCACCTTGGCGCCCTGGGACCCTCCAAGCAAATTCGTAGTGCGCGGACCGTATCAATTCGTTCGCAATCCGATGATTTCCGGTGTCATCCTGTTGTTGTTCGGCGAGGCGTTAGTTCTGCTTTCACGGTCACACGGTATATGGGCAGTTTGTTTCCTGTTATTGAACCTGATTTACATTCCAATCGTTGAAGAACCGCAATTGGAGCGACGGTTTGGTAATTCCTATCGAGAGTATTGCAGGCATGTGCGACGATTTATTCCGCGTTTTCGCCCTTGGCGCTCTATACCAAATGACCACGAAGCCTAACCCATGCGCCAGCGAACGGCGGCATCACGCGCCTATGAGCACCGAGACTATTCTTTTCCAACCCTGATGGCATTCGTCTTGAGGTTACTAATTACCGAGAGGAGCGGCGCATGAGATTTGACGATTGGGAGCACGCATGAGTAGTTTGCGCCGGAGATATGGAAGCCACCATAACTACCGAACGACCGGACACCGCCGATGCCAGAGCGTTGATTGACGAGCTCGAAGCACACCTTGCGACGCTCTATCCGCGGGAAAGTCGGCATGGCTACAGTGTAGAGAAGTTGCTCGCGCAAGGGGTGGCGTTCTTTCTCGTCCGTGACAATGGCACGCCCGTCGGCTGCGGGGGTATCCAACTATTTGGGACGGACTACGGCGAACTCAAACGGATGTACGTCCGTCCACAGTTTCGGGGTTTGGGTTTTGCCAAGTTGATGCTCGATCATCTCTCCGACTACGCCCGAAGCCGGGGCGTCAGATTACTGCGGCTGGAAACCGGCATTCATCAGCACGCCGCTATCGGATTGTACGAGCGCGCAGGCTTTCAGAGTATTCCGCCTTTTGGAGAGTACAGGGACGCCCCGCTCAGCAAGTTCTATGAGAAGCGTATCCTGTGAAGGTCAGGGGGGTGGCTTCATTCCCAGTCGTGTATCTCGTGAAGATCTTCGAGGGATTTTGCAAAGTCTGGGCCACGTCCTACGAAGAGCATCGGCTGTTCGAGAGCTACTACATTGCCTTGAGAGAGAAGACGAGGTTGCACCTGTTGTTTGAACTTTGCCTGGTTCACCATCACGCTCAGTGATACAAACGCCGGAGCCAACTCTGTCCGTTCTATCGCATTTTTTCTGATTTGCCCGCTCCTTAGTCCATACCGGCGGATGGTCACGATTCACAGTGGAGGCGAGTTGTTCTTGCAAGGTTCATACCGCCAGCGTGAAGCGAAGGATTCAGCAACGGCCGTCTACATGCAAATCCACGAGGAGACTACGCTCCGCAGTCACCACTAATTGTTATTCCGGCATAAGTTCGTCCCATCCGTGGGACGGGCAAATCCCGCAGGCGAACATAGGTGCCAGTCCGCTTTATTTAGAGCTGCTGATTAAGTCTTTCATTTCCAGCTTGTTGGGAACTTCATCGCCTTTGTTTGGCTGATGGCACGCATGATGCAAAGGAGTCAGATAATCGATTGCGTGCACCGGTCTCAACCATGTTCAGATTTATGCTGGGACGAAGGGAGGTGTGTCGCCACTCCGAGCCTTGAGAATCGTCGAAAATGTCTCAGACATCCCACCCGACATGCTTAACGATCTTCGCTACGCCTTCCGCCAGTTGCTGAAGAACCCCGGCTTCACCGCCGTGGCCGTGCTCACCCTCGCGCTGGGCATCGGAGCCAACACCGCGATTTTCAGCGTTGTGAACGGGGTACTGCTTCGACCACTGCCGATTCAAGAGCCGGATCGGGTGGTCCAAATTTGGGAGACTTGGCGAGGTGAAGGCACAGCGCCGGTGGCCTGGCCGAAGTTCATCGAATGGAAACAACAAAGCCAATGCTTCGAAGCCATCGCGGGTTGTAATTGGGGCGAAAGCTTTGTCTTTGCGACTGGCGACAAGCCTGAGTTGATCGCGGGTCGAGCCGTTTCTTCCGACTTCTTTTCCGTTCTGAAAGTTCAACCCCTTAAAGGGCGAAGCTTCCTTCCGGAAGACCAAAAAGCCGGCGTGGCTCCAGTCGCCGTGATCACGCACAGCTTGTGGGTAAGCCGGTTCAACTCCGATCAGGAGATCGTCGGCCGCACGATTCAACTCAGTTCCAAAAGCTACACGATCGTTGGCGTGTTGCCGCCGGGATTTCAGATGGCCAACAAGGCCCAGGTGTTTGTGCCGAAGATTGAGGAAGGCGAACTGCTAACAGAACGGGAAGATCATTCCTACCAGGTCGTGGCTCGCCTTAAATCCGGCAAGACACTTCAAGAGGCGGAGACTGAGATGAACACCATCGCTGCCCGTCTTGAGAGCCAATATCCCAAGACAGACAAGAACTGGAAGGTCAAGCTCGTGCCGTTGCGCGAACAACTCGCCGGCGACCTTCGATCTACGCTATTGATTCTGCTGGGCGCGGTGGCGTTTGTTCTTTTGATCGCGTGCGCCAATCTTGCCGGCTTGCTGTTGGCCCGAACGGCGGCGCGCCGCAAGGAGATAGCGATCCGAGCGGCGTTGGGCGCTGGTCGCTGGCGAGTCATCCGCCAACTGATTGCCGAAAGTGTCGTGCTGGCGGCGCTGGGAGGAGCGTTAGGCGTTATGTTGGCCCACCTGTTGATTGGGCTCCTGCGAGTGGTGCGACCTGATCTTGAAGCCGTCCATCCCTGGAACGTGTCGATGGCCACCCCCATCGGACTCGACTACACCGTTCTCGGCTTCACGTCATTGCTGGCCGTCCTGGCCGGGATTTTGTTTGGGCTTGCGCCGGCTTTCACCGCGTCGAGGGCCGTGTTGTCTGAGGCACTGAAGGAAGGCGAACGCGGAACCAGCCAGGGTGTTGGGCATAACCGGCTTCGCAGCGTATTTGTCACGGGTGAAATGGCGCTCGCCCTGATGTTATTGGTGGGCGCAGCGCGCCGCGCGGCGAACGTGGATCCTATGGAGGCATTGCGTTATGCATGATTTGAAATTGGGCTTCCGAGAATTGTGGAAGAACCCCGGCTTCACCGCCGTGGCCGTCCTGGCACTCGCGGCGTCCACCGTGGCGCGCGCCGAGGAAGAGACTGAGCACGTTGACCGCACTCTGGCCTTTCCCGCAGGCGGGACGCTCCAGCTTCACAACTTCTCCGGCGACGTGCATATCACCGGCACTGCCGGGAAAGACCTCGTGATCAAGGCGGTGCGGCGCGCCGAACGTGACCGGCTCGATCACATCGCGCTCGACATCCAGACCTCGGGCTCGACCGTCACGATCGACGCGAACAAGCGCGACCCAGGCTGGCAGCATGACAAGAGCAACAACGTGGTGGAGACGTCTTTCGAGATCGAGGTGCCGGCTGGCGCAAACCTTGACGTGGACGTCTTCAGCAGCAATCTCGACATCAAGGGCGTCGCCGGTGCCGAGCGGTTGAAGACGTTTTCCGGCAGAGTCACTGTTGACGCCGCCGTCGCGGGCGCCGCGCCGCGCCTGACCGCCGAGACCTTCAGCGGCGGTATTCGCGTGCGTCTGGCCGACTCCGTAAATGGCGACGTCAACTTCAAGAGCTTCAGCGGCAGCTTCGACACCCAGTTGCCGCTCACGTTGCACAAGGCAGGCCACAACCGGGTGTCCGGCGCGGTCCCCGGCGCCGCCGGTGACAGTACACTGAGATTTACGACTTTCAGCGGCGACGTTCATCTCACCAAGTAGCGGGCTTTTGCGCTGAGCTATGAACGACCTCAAATTCGCCTTCCGCCAATTGCTTAAAAACCCCGGCTTCACCGCCGTGGCCGTGCTCACGCTTGCGCTCGGCATCGGGGTGAACCTCGGGCTCTTTGCGATGCTCAACGAGTTGCTTCTCCGCCCGAAGCCCGTTGCCAATCCCGACGAATTGTGGGCTATCGAGCCAGCCGACTCAACTGGGCAACCGGTCTTTGCGAATGTCTGCAGACCCTACTACGAAGCCGTCCGCCAGCACGCACGAGTGTTCAAAGGAGTCATCGGCTACGCGGGCATCATGGCGAAACTGCGTACTAACGAAGCCGCAGAGCGCATCTACGTGGAGCTTGTTTCGGGCGATTACTTCTCGTTTCTCGGCATCACGCCGGCGTTAGGGCGTTGGTTTCTTCCGGAAGAAGACGCCAAGATGGCAACGCACAGCGTGGCGGTGATCAGTCATGGCTTTTGGCAAAGGCAGTTGGGCGGGTCTGGCAATGTCATCGGCAGCACGGTCACACTGAATGGCAAGGTAATCGAGATCATCGGCGTCGCGCCCAGGGAGTTCATTGGACTCGACTTCATGCAACCCGCCCTCTGGCTGCCGACGAGCATGGAGAAATTGATGGATGAGACCACGCGCTACCACTTTGTGGGCCGTCTGGCAGAACCAAAACTGGCTGTGGCCGCCGCCGATTTATTGTCGCCGGTCGTGGCAGAGGTCACCAGCCGCGGCATCGTGCCCGGCTATGAAAGCTACGGCTACGCGCCCGGTTTTCAAGGAGTGCGCCTTGAACCGATCGGCCGAGGTTTGCTGGGGGTCTCGTTCGTCAAGAAACGAATTCTCGATTTCCTCAAATTCGCGGGTGTAGCCGCGGTGTTCCTGCTTCTCATCGCGTGCGCAAATGTGGCGAGTCTTTTTCTGGTGCGGGCGCTGCGACGCCGCAAGGAGATGGCGACCCGCCTCGCGCTCGGCGCAACTCGCGGCGCGCTGGTGCGTCAGCTTGTCGGCGAAGGCATTCTTGTCGCGGCGCTCGGAACGGCCGGCGCTTTGCTGGCCTTCTCCTGGATCGGCGGGATCATCACGCAGCTTGCAAGTTGGTGGCAAGGTCCTGATATCCATCCGACTCTTGACTTGCGGCTTCTTCTTTTTGCCGTCGGCAGTCTGCTGCTCGTGGGGATCGGCTTCAGTCTCTTCCCGGCGCTAAGCGCGACCGGTTTCCAGCTATTCATCGCGCTCAAGGATGCGGAAGGCGGCGATGGATCGGATCGAAAACGGGCGTGGCTGCGTCACGGCCTGATCGTCGCGCAGATCGTCGGGTCGCTCGCGCTCCTGTGCGGCGCGACACTCTGCCTGCGCAGCATGAGCAAGCAACTGGCGGTGGACGTTGGCTTTCGATCCGATCGGCTCACGATCGCGCCGTTGAATCTGGAACGGATCGGGCTTACGACCAACACCGTGGGGGCGGAACTTGTGGAGATTGCCCGTCGCGTCGCGCTGATTCCCGGGGTCGAGCAGGTTGGCCTGTCGGCCTCCGAGCCACTCGTCGGATGGCAGAGGAATATGGGCATTCCGCAACTAAAATCTCCGGATGGCAACGTCATTATGTTCGGCGTTGCCGATGTCGGGCCGGGTGCCTTCGCGGCGCTGGGGATTCCCCTGTTGCACGGCCGCGAGATCCATCAGACGGATATTGAACTCGACCGCAAGGTGGCGGTGGTGAACGAGAGTTTCGTGAGGAAGTTCTGGCCGGATCAGGAACCGCTGGGGAAGCAGATTGAAGATGTTGAGGTGATCGGCGTCGTGAGGGACGCGCGTTTCAGCCGTTTCGATGTGGCGCCTGGACCGATGGTGTTTTGGGGCGCGAGCAAGGAAAGTCTGCTTCAGGTGAAACTGCTCGTTCGCGCGAAACGGAATCCTCGGCACCTGATCGGGGACATTCGCGCTGAACTGGCTCGCATCCACCCGATGCTGGTGCAGGGAGAGATTTGCACGCTGCGCGATACCATGAAGAACGCCTTGCGAATTCAGCACACTGCGCTGCGAATTCTTGGCATCCTGGGAGGTCTGGCGTTGGCGCTTTGCGTGATCGGAACCTACGGCTTGATGGCCTATGTCGTCACGCGCCGAACACGTGAGATTGGTGTCCGCATCGCCCTGGGGGCTACGCGCGGCTCGGTGATGAAGCTGATTCTGACCGCCGGGCTGCGGCTGGGCTTCATCGCACTGGTGATCGGCCTGCCGCTGGCGCTCGGCGCGGCGGGGCTTCTCCGTCACCAACTCGCTGGCATCAGTCCTTTCGATCCACTGTCCTTCATGGCTGTGACATTGAGCGTCCTGACCGCGTTGATCTGCGCCTGCTGGCTGCCCGCGCGCCGCGCGGCCCATATCGATCCAATGGAGGCGCTGCGTTATGAATGATCTTAGGTTCGCCTTCCGGCAGTTGCTGAAGAACCCCGGCTTCACCGCCGTGGCCGTGCTCACGCTGGCGCTCGGTATCGGAGCGAACACGGCCATCTTCAGCATCATCAACGGCGTGCTGCTCAAACCCCTGCCCTATCGGGAGCAAGAGAAACTCGTAACGCTGTGGGAGCGCAATCCGCAACGGGGTGTCGAGCAGGAGTTCGTCACTCCACCGAATTACGCAGATTGGAGAGAGCAGAGCCGTGTGTTCGAGCAGATGGCGTATTGGAACGGTGTTCAGCAGTTGAACCTCGTCACGACCGACGGAGTGGAAAAGGCACGGCGCGCTCACGTGGAATCGAGCTTCTTCTCCGTGTTGCGCGTAGCACCGCTGCTGGGCCGCACGTTTCTGTCCGGGGAAGATAAGCCCCAAGGCAACCGCGTGGCCGTGTTGAGCCACGATCTGTGGCAGCGCCGCTTCGGCGGCAGCTCGAACGTTCTGGGACAAACCCTCACGGTCGGCGCAGTCAACGGACGCGATTACACGATTGTCGGCGTGATGCCGCCCGGTTTTCGTTTTCCTGATGGTTGCGAACTGTGGCTTCCTGCGGGCTGGAATGGCGTGCCAAGAGACCGTCGCGGCGGGCATTGGCTCAGTGTGATCGCGCGGCTCAAGCCTGGCGTCGCGCTCACCCAGGCGCGAACGGAGATGAACACGATTCAAGCGCGACTGGAACAGCAGTATCGCGAGGCGTTCATCGGTTCCCAAGTCGCGGTGATTCCATTGCTCGAACAAACAGTGGGACGCACGGCGCGGCGCGCGTTGCTGGTGTTGTGGGGTGTGGTAGCGGGCGTCCTGCTCATCGCCTGCGCGAATGTCGCTAATCTCTTGCTCGCTCGGGCCGCGGCTCGGCGGAAGGAAATCGCGCTCCGGGCCGCTTTGGGAGCCAGTTCCTGGCAAGTCGCGCGTCAGTTGCTCACCGAGAGTTTGCTGCTGTCAAGCGTGGGTGGCGTTTTCGGCTTGTTGCTTGCGGCTTGGGGTTTGAAGCTTTTCGTGGTTGCCGGTGCCAGCCAAATTCCCCGTTTGCAGGATGTCACGCTGGATGGCGGCGCGCTGGTGTTCACGCTCGTGGTCTCGGGTTTGACCGGCGTGCTCTTTGGTCTTGCGCCAGCGTGGCAGTTCTCCCGCCCCGACGTGAATGAGGTTTTGAAGGATACCAGCCGCAGCGGTTCCACGGGTCTGCGCGAAGGACGGATGCGCAATGCGCTGGTCGTTTCGGAAATCGCGTTATCGCTGATCCTGCTCATTGGCGCGGGACTGATGCTCCGGAGCTTCGCACGCCTGGCGTGGATGGATCGCGGATTCAATCCCGAACACCTGCTGACGGCGCAAATTGATTTCAAGGACACAGGGTTCAGCGGATGGACTCAGCCCACGAACTCACGTCCACACGTGCCATTGCACGAATGGATGGAGCGTCTCCGGAAACGTCCAGGTGTCCAGGCCGTCGGCGCGATCGGAGGCTTGCCCACTCGGAGCGGTGGTTCTCCCGGGCAGCCGATACTCATTGAGGGCCGTCCACCGGCAGGCCTGGACGATTTACCCAAGACGGATGGTTCGGCCGTGACGCCCGAGTTCTTCCGCGCGCTTGGCGTGTCATTGCTTCGCGGCCGGGACTTCACGGAAGCTGACCAGTTGCACGCTCCGCCCGTCCGCATCATCAACGAAACGTTCGCTCGACGTTACTTTCCGAATGAAAATCCCATCGGCAAACGGCTGGCGACTCCTGACCGGGACAATCCACGACAACCCGCTGGCAGAGCGCCTTGGGACCCGCCGGATTGGCAAGGGCCGTGGTGCGATATCGTCGGCATCGTCAGTGACGTCAAAAATTTCAGCCTCAATCCGGAGCCTGTGCCGCAGACGTTCGTGCCCTATTGGCAATCGCCCATCTATGATCCGGTGATCGTGATCCGCACAACGGGTGATCCGGCGGCGTTGGCGGTGGTTGTTCGCAGCGAAGTCAAAGCTGTGAGTGCAAGTCTGCCAACTCCCGTCATCCGCACGATGAACCAAGTCATCGCTGAAACCGTAACGCAGCCGCCCTTTCATTCGTCGCTGCTGGGTCTGTTTGCCGCGCTTGCGCTGCTCCTGGCGGCGGTCGGCCTTTACGGCTTGCTGGCCTACTCCGTGACGCAACGGACGCAAGAGATAGGCATTCGCATGGCGCTTGGGGCGCAAACGCGCAACGTCCTCGCCCTCGTGATTGGACAGGGCCTCAAACTCGCGCTCATCGGCACGGGTGCCGGACTCGCCGCAGCGCTTGCCCTGACGCGTCTCATGCGAACTCTCCTCTACGAAGTTCAACCCACTGACCCGCTCAC
>QHNT01000199.1 GCA_003218515.1 Verrucomicrobiota bacterium
GGGCTTTAGGCGCGCGCTTTGAGATCACGCGCGCTGAGACGATGCTCGACCGGTTGATGAAGCTGGGTGCTCAACAGCCGGACATCCTGCACCTGGCAGGCCAGAGTTACCGGATGATTTTTCGGCCCGATCAAGCCATGGAATGTTTTCAACGGGTGCTGAAGGTCACGAAGGAGATACCCGACGCGTATCTTGAGTTGGCGATTCTCTATGAACGTCGTCACCGCGTGGAGGAAGCCTATTCGCTTATCGAGGACTGCCTGCGGACAGATCCCGATTATCAGGAGGCGCAACTGTTCAAGGCGAGACTGCTGCGCCGCATGAAGGAGGAGGGGGCGTCGGAATCGCTCTTCCACGAACTGGCCGCCGGCGAGCGGGCCCATCCGGTCGTGCGCGCACAAGCCTGGGCGGAGATTGCCCAGAGCCATGATCGCCACGAAGATTACAAAGCGGCCATGCAGGCCATGCTGAAATGCAAGGAACTTCTTCTGCAGCGGGAGGCGGCAATGCGGCGGGAGTCGGAAGTGGTGTTGCGTCAATTGCGCGGGTTGGCAGAGTCGCTGACGCACGCTCACTTCAAGCGATGGGTCGAAGCCGGTCGCGCGTTTCCCTTCAAAAGAACAGCCATGCTGGCGAGTTTTCCCCGATCCGGCACGACGCTCCTGGAGCAGGTGCTCGATTGCCATTCGGGCCTGGTGAGCTCGGATGAACGAGAAGCGTTCGCCCGTGACCTCTTTCCGGCGATGTGGCTGACACCGACAACGCCGATGCCCACCGCCGAGGCACTGGACGCGGTTCCGATGGAAAGGTTGGCAGCCTTGCGCCAGCGCTATCTGGATTACATGGCCGCGGCGTTGAACGAACCGATTGGCGAACGCGTTCACCTCGACAAGAATCCGACTCTTACGCTCGTGATCCCGGGATTCCTGCGGTTGTTTCCGGAAACGCGGTTGGTGATCGCCCTGCGCGATCCACGGGACGTCGTGATCAGTTGTTTCATGCAATACCTGCCGCTCAACCCCAACAGCGTCTGTTTTCTCACTCTGGAGCGCGCGGCCCGTCGCTATGCCAATGACATGGGGATCTGGCGGAAGTTCCGGGAAACGATTGCCTCTCCATGGCTGGAAGTGCGCTACGAAAGCACCGTGGCTGATTTGGAAAAGGAGGCGAGGCGCGTTCTGGAGTTCCTCGGTTTACCCTGGGAACCCCAGGTGTTGAATTACCGTGAACGGCTCCGTCGCAAGGCCGTCGGCTCGCCCACCTACGAAGCCGTCAGTCAGCCCCTTTACACCCGCGCCATCGGTCGTTGGAAAAACTATCAAGAGTTTCTCGAACCCTGTTTGCCGATCCTACAGCCCTCGATTGACGGCTTCGGTTACTGAACAAACTCGTTTGTTCCAGACTTGGTTGTGCGGCAGGCTTCGTTCTACAATTGTCGAATGCGGTAGAACTTTGCGCTTCCGGCAGAGGGAATTGTTTGCGGGTTATTCTGGTTGGACGAAGCGCCCCAAGGCCCTCGCACTAAAGTCGCCGCCTCCTCCAGCATGCCAACGCCCGTCCAGGAGACCGTCACATTTGCACCCGACAACGTCGGCACATTTAAAACGGGCACGGCTCCGGCGTTGCGGGCGCGGAAGGCGAGCAATGCGTCAGGCTTCGAAGTGTCATTGACCAGAATTCTCGTTCCGTCCGGTTTGATCGAGAACCATTCCAAATCAGCCGCGCCGGACCCCTGACCGGCGACGAGGCGCATGGGATAAACACCCGCCGCAGGCACGGCGAAGCCGACCGTCACATCCACCGCGCCAAACCCTTTGGGACCGTCCCACTCGGCGATTCTCGGACTTCCATCCCCTCGGATCGTGGCGGTGACGGCAATGCCGTTGGTCAGGTACGATTTGAGAAGTGCCGCTCCATAGCTGTCGGCGATGACCAGGACCGGAATCCGGACATTCGTATTGATGTCACCGAGTCTGAAGGGGAAACCCGTGTCTTCGGGCGTTATCTGAAGCACCGCAACAGCTCCGGCAAGCTGGGCCTGTTCGGCTTTGAAAGCCGAGTCGCAGTTGGTGGCACCGCGATCCAGGAGCACGATCTTGCCGGCAAGGCTGCTGTTCGTTCCAATCAGACACGCGTCATCCGGGTTTCCGCTCGGCGTGGCATAGGCGACTGGCGCAGTGAGTGCGGTGGATGGCAGGCCGCCGCCGAACTGCAGTTGGGTGATGTTGGTTGCGATGGCGACGCATGGGATGACAACGTTGGTTCGTTCCCGGAATCCCAGGGAACGGCTCGTCGCCCGGGAAATTGGCTGTGGCGCCGATGGAATTGATCCAGTTGACCACGCCAGGGACTGCGAACGTGTTGCCGGAAGCCGCGCCAGATAGTTCCGCAATATTCGGACCCACAAGCCCAGCCAAAACGGCTTCGGAAAAGCCGATGCTCGCAGGCAGATCACTCTGCACCGATGGGGGGTCGGTGACTGGCAAAGTATCCACCTGATAAACACTGACGTTGAACCCAGGCTTTGTGGTGTCCTCAGATCCGAGGGGGCTTCGAAGCGACCCCGGCAGCGTGAGGTAATCAGCCACCGTAAACTGGAATTGATTCGTCTGGGTAGCGGCCGGTGTGCCATTGTCGCTGAAGATAACCTTGTAGGTGTGCGGCGATAACGCCGGCAAAAGTCCCGCCGCATATTGCACGATCGTATTAGTAGTGGCCACTTTCTGAATCGATGGCGATACGAGGTTGCTGTCCAAAAACAATTGAATTGAATTGGTGTTCACCGCAGTGGCTCGGTCTTGCAGTGTGATCCCGATGTTCACTACCGGCCCGACACCGACAGCTTTGTCGGGTGGGTCCGCGCTGGCCAGGGTCGGCGTCGCCACGCCGGTGTCCACTACATCCAGCGAAACCAGATCGACATATCCGTCGGGAGCGCCGCTCAAAGAATGAGATTGAATCAGAACTCGAGCCGCGCGGGCACCCGCAGGAATCGTCCCGCTGTTTGCATCCTGGCCCCAATCTCGGGCGTTGCTATACTTGGCGTTCATATCGAAAGGCAGGCTGGCCACGAAATCGGCGCCGCCCAGGGCAACGGGACTGCCCACCACGTTGGTCGAAGCATCCAGGAATTGCAGAGTCAGGTCGCTGTAATCGTTGTCCCCGACGTAAGTGCAAAACCACGCAGACAAGGTAAATCGGCCCAACCCGGCATCAATCCTGCCTGGAGTAAGGGTGGTCGTGGCTGTCAGACTGACCGTCTGCGCCACATTGGTGCTGCTGTGCGTAATCCCGTAGGTGCCGGAAGGATAAGGTCTCAAGAATTGCAAACCCGACCCGGCCGGCCCGGGCATCGTGTAGAGTGTCGAGTAAAGGTAAGTGCTGAAAGTGCTCCACCCGCCGCCCACACCCGGATTATCCGAGCCGCCCACCTTGACGACAGGATTGCTGCTGGGCGAAGTGTTCTCAAAGCTGCCATCGGTGATCAGTTCAGTGGCCTCAGCGGAACCCACAAAGGCCAGCCCACCCGCGAGGACGGCCAACCCCATTCTTCTTGTTGATCTATGCGGACTCATATTGCTCAGTTTTTGTATCGTTGGCCCCACAGGAGAAGTTCGTAGCGGACCGTTCAGGTCCCGAACATTTCTTGTTTCGGCGGTCGCAGTCTAGGTCCGGAAGCAAAGCACGACAATAGCCTGTCTTGGGGGCATTGCGAGTGACGCGATTCGCACACTCGGATGTTGCCGGACGCTTGAAGCTTCAAACTCGCGACGCGGGGGACAAACTTTTCGGTCAGGATGCCCGCATCGTTTTACAGCCCCCGTAATTCTGACTCGGCGCTGCGACCAGGCTGGGTCCCGTGGGTCGCCGAATTCAAGGTGTCTGATTTTTCTGGAAAATGTTCCGGCAAAACCATGAACTCTTGATATGTCCAAGCAACGTCCAAGACCATGTCATCCGCGACCTGGGTTCAAGGCGGCGCCTCCGGCCGCGGTGGCTGCGACGGGCTACTGGCGCAAGCGCATTTTCAAGAATTCCTACACCCATCGCGGACAACGCGTCGCGGTAAAGGGCTGGTCGGTGAAGATCCAGCACCGGAGAATTCGCCGCACGTTCTCCCTCGCTGCCGCAAGCCGCGCGGCTGCCGCGATTGAGGCCAAGGCCATCTACCAGACGATTCTGAATCAGGGCTGGGACGCAGTCGCGCCCCCCGGACACCGACACCTCATCGCCGCACGCTCCGGCGCTGGTGACGAACCAGCTTCGTTTCCCAAAACCGACATGCAGTACTGGAGACGCCGCTTGCTTCGGCGCCGACACCGGTTGCTGCCGGACGCGGCGCCACTTGCCGGGCTTTCCGCGCGCATCGGGCACGCTGGAATCAACCACTACTTTCCCCTGGGAACGCTTGACGAAGGTGCGGCGTCGGCGAAAGCGCGTGAAATCTATCTGGCCGTGGTCCGGGAGGGTTGGGGCGCGGTCAACCAGCGCTTCCCGCGCGAACTCACGATTGCGATGCACTGGGCGGAAAACCCATTGGCTTGGACCTACGCCACCGTCCACACCGCAGTTGAGGGCCCGCTGGTGAACGTATTGTCCCGGACCACGGACCATGCTCAACAGGTCAACGTCGCCATCATGGAACCGGATCCCAGCGTCCGCCGGGCGCTTGCCCGGTGCGTAAACAGGCAGGCCGGATTCCGTTGCAGTGCGACCTATGGCAGCGCGAAGGACGCTCTTGGCGAAATCCCCGAAAGCGCGCCGAATCTTGCGCTGGCCAACAGCAGTTCACCCGATTTGGTCGCAGTTGAATTCCTGAATAAATTGCGGCGTATCATCCCTGATCTCCCAATCATTTTCTTCACAACCTACGAGGACAGTGATCAACTCTTCAAAGCCACGCCCGGTGGCGCCTCTGGTTACCTCTTGAAGCGCACATCGCCGGAGCGCTTGTTTGAGCCGCTCCTTGGGGCGCCGGAAGACAGGGATCTTTCGGCCGATCGTATCGCTCTGCATGTCCGCCGCTATTTTCAGACCCTGGTTGAGTCGCTCTCCGCCCGTGAATCCGCGCCGGACAGGACGAAGCTGACCCCCCGTGAACATGATATCCTTAGTCTGTTAAGCAAAGGATACCTGGACAAGGAAATCGCCGGAGCATTGGGAATCAGCCTTTGGACCGTGCACGGCCACTTGAAGAAGATTTATAACAAGCTCGGCGTGCACACGCGCACGGAGGCGGCCATCCGCTACCTGCACAAGTAATCTGAATCACGGTCGTTTCGATGCTGAATACAGCCATGAGGCTGCCCTTCATCGACGGGCAGGGCGGTATTCTCCTGAGCGTCCTCGGGATTGCCCCCGAAATGGGGTATTGAGAGAACTTCCTTTCCCATTAAGATTTGTCACTGTGAAGACCCGATCCAAGGGCCGCTTGCGTGGCGCTTCGCCCTCGCTGCGGATGGGGAACCGATCCGACGCTGGCAAAGGCGCGAAGCGTGACCGCGCTCTCGACCGTGACTTGCTTGCGGCGTGGCGCCCTGGGTGGTCGCTGCCCGGCGAGTTTTATCACGAGGATGAAGTTTACCAGCTGGACATCGAACACGTCTGGCGAACCGGCTGGTTGTTTGCCGGCCACACGTGCGAAATCGCGAAGCCGGGAAATTATTTCACGATGGAGGTGGACTCGGACTCAATCATTATCATTCGCGCCGATGAGGGAATCATCCATGCGCTGCACAATGTCTGCCGGCATCGCGGTTCGCGGATCTGCTCCGAGGCGTGCGGCCATGTGAGCCGGTTCGTCTGCCCTTACCACCAATGGACTTATGGCCTCGACGGAACTCTGCTCGCCTGTCGCGGCATGCAGGCCGATCTCGACAAGTCGCAGTTCAGCCTCCACCCGGTTCACGTGAAGGAAGTCGAAGGCTTGATTTTCATTTCGTTGGCCAAGAAACCGGTTCCATTCGCGCCCGTCCAGCGCGCGCTGGCGCCGCTGCTCAAGCCGCAAGGTTTCACCCGCGCAAAAGTGGCGAAGGCGGTGGACTATCTCGTCCAGGCGAACTGGAAACTGCTCTGGGAAAACAACCGCGAGTGTTACCACTGCAACGTCAATCACCCGCAATACATCAAGGCCAACTTCGACCATTACAACGCCGACGACACCTCGCCGCGAGTCCGTGAAGCGATCACCACCGTCGTCACGCGCAGCGAAAAAAAGTGGACCGACAACGACCTCGCGCCGACGCACAAGCAGACCGGCATGACGGTCTTCCCCGACGCGGAGCACGACGTATGGTTTTCCGCGAACCGCACGCCGCTGGCGGACGGCTGGGTGAGTGAATCGATGGACGGCCAACAGGTCGCGTCGCTGATGGGGGATTATCCCGACGCGGACGTGGGCACTCTGCGGATTCGCACGTTGCCGAACTTTTGGAACCATTCGAGTTGCGACCACGGCGTGAGCACGCGACTCCTTCCGGTCGGCCCGCAACAATCCGCCATTCGTGTTTATTGGTTGGTGGACGAAAAGGCTGTCGAAGGCCGCGATTATGATCTCGCGAAACTAATGCCTTTCTGGCAGCTCACGTCCGAACAGGACTGGCTGATTTGCGAGCGCCAGCAGAAAGGCGTGAATTCGAGCGCCTACACGCCCGGTCCGTATTCACCCTTCAAGGAATACAACGTGGAAAGTTTCGTGCGCTGGTATTTAAAGAAGATTTCAAGAAGCAATTCGTAGTCGCCGACGTAAGAAGGCTCCGATCAATTTCGGATTTCAGATTTCGGATTTTGAAAAACGAGCCTCCTTACGTCGGCTGCCACAGCAATAAGAATGAATCAACTCCCAAGTCGCGAAATCATCATCATCGGCGGCGGCGCGGTCGGCTGCGGCGTGGCTTACGCGCTCGCGAAGGCAGGCAAGACCGACGTTCTGCTGATCGAACGCGCGGACGATGTTGGCCAGGTGACCACGTCCCAGGGCGCGGGGCTATGCGGCCAGGTGCGCGGCTCCGCCGAGCGCATCAAGCTCGCGATGCACTCGGTGGCCGTCTTCCGCGACTTACAAAAGTCCGACGTGAAGCCCGATTGGCATGAAGTCGGTTCGCTCCGCATCGCGCTGAGCGACAAACGCGCCGAAGAATTTGCAAGTCTTAAACAGGCCGCGGACGACGCCGGTCTTGAAGCGCACCTCATCGACACGACCGAATCGAAACACCGCTGGCCGTTGATGGACTTCGCCGCGGTCAAGTCGGTGATCTGGTGCCCGTCGGACGGCTGGATGACGCCCCGGTGCGTCGCGAAATCCTACGAGCACGCGTGTCGAGAAATGGGTGTCCGTTTCACAACCTCAACCATCGTCGAGGAAATCACAGTGAAAAGCGGACGCGTAACCGGGGTGGAGACAAACCGTGGTTCAGCCGAAGCCAAGTACGTGATCGACGCCGCCGGCGCGCACGCGTATCACGTCGCGAAACTCGCCGGAGTGGAGCTGCCTATCGTGCCCGTGCGCCACGAGTATTACATCACCGTGCCGATGGACGGCCTTGCGCCCGATCTGCCGTGCTTCCGCGTTCCGGAACTGACCCTCTACGGCCGCGTGCGCGATGGTGGATTGTTGCTGGGCGGCTGGGAACCAAAGTCGCTGCACCTGGACCCGCGCAGTTTTCCGCTGCGCGGCGAACCAGCGGCGGTCGAGACCGATTGGCAGGTGCTCAACAGTTTTGAGAAAAGCTTCACGCGACTTGTTCCCGGAGCCAAAGGCGCGAACAAGAATTTTGTCGGCAAAGGCTGGCCAACGTTCACACCGGACGGCGGGTTTATCATTGGCGAGAGTTGCCGTGTGAAGGGCTTCGTCATGGCCGGCGGTTGCAACGCGCACGGCATTTCCGGCTCCGGCGGCATCGGCAAACTGCTCGTCGAATCGTTGCTCGACCGGCGTCCCTCGGCCTACGTCAAGAGTCTCAGCCCGGATCGTTTCACCGAGACGCGCTGGACCTGGGAGGAGGCGCGCATCCAGGCGGCGCGGGTTTACGAAACGTACTACGGAGTCTAAACGACATGTTGATTCGTCCGCTGAAACCACACGATCAGTCCGAATGGTTGCGCCTGCGGCGGATCCTTTGGCCCGCGTGCTCGGAGGCAATGCACCTCTGCGAGATGGAGGAGTACGCGAACAGCGCCGGCGCACGCGCCGTGTTCGTGATGGTACGTGAAGACGGGCGGCTGGGAGGATTTGCCGAGGTCTCCCTTCGCGACCGTGTCGATGGCTCCATGTCCGCCCGCGTCGCCTACCTGGAAGGCTGGTTTGTGGAGCCGGACCTCCGAGGAAAAGGGATGGGCAGGAAACTCGTGGAGACTGCGGAACGCTGGGCTGCGGCACGCGGTCTGACGGAAATCGCGAGCGATGCGGAGTTGAACAACGCCGCGGGCTTGAAAGCGCACGAAGCGCTTGGTTTCCGCGAGACGTTTCGGCTGGTGCATTTTTTGAAGCCGCTAAAAGCTCTGGTCGCACTGCTCGCTTTCCTCGGTTTGGCGAACAGCGCGCAAGCTGCGCCGGTCATCGAGTTGAAAGTGCTGTCGTTTAACATCTGGGTGAATGGCGGACGCAGCTTGAGCAACTGCATCAAAGTCATCCGAACCGCCGGCGCCGACATCGTCGGCTTGCAGGAATGCAACGGCGCCACGGCGCAGACGATCGCCACCAATCTTGGCTTTTACGCCGCGACCGACAGCGACGCCTCCATTGTGAGCCGTTTTCCGGTCGTCGCCTCGATTCCCGCCAGCGGCGGTCGCGGCGTGACCATCGAGTTGAGGCCGGGCCAGCGCGCTCATTTCTTCAACTGCCACCTTGCGGCCTATCCATACGGGCCCTACGACCTGCATGATGGTAAAACACAGAGCTTCGTGATCAACGAGGAGAATTCCACCCGAATGCCGGCTCTCAGCCAGCTACTGTCGGCGATGACGCCTTTTATCGCCGCCTCTGAACCTTGCTTTCTGACCGGCGATTTCAACGCTCCGTCGCATTTCGATTACGCCGATTTTCCCTGGCCCACGTCGGTCGCCTGCGCGAATGCGGGTCTGAGCGATTCCTATTTCGTGGTCCATCGGAACAATCACAAGTTTCCCGGTCCATTCGCCTTCGAGGATCCGGGCATCACCTGGACGCCGTTGACCAACCAGGAACCGAACGGTGTGTTCGACCGGATCGACTTCGTCTATTTTTCGGCGGGCGACGGCGTGACGGTGACGAACTCCACTGAACTCGACGGTCGCAACAGCATCAATCCGTGGCCATCGGATCATCGCGCCGTCTTGAGCACCTTCATTGTGACACCACCGCCCTCGACCGCCAAAGCCAGCAGCCCCGTTTTTTTCGGATCACCGGGCAGTCACCGGGGTCTCAGCCTGATCCCGTCGGCCGCGGCGCAGAAAGTAAACGCAACTGCTGACGAAGCACGTCATACCCAGGACCGACATGAAGCAGGTGTATCCCTTAAAAAAGCCGAGCCGTGAAATGTCGCTTTGCGCAAGGTCCTTGAACAGTTGCACTCCCACCGAGCCCGTGTAGCCGATGGCGTCGGCAAGATAAATCGCAAAGACGGCTGTCCCCGCTGCCCGCGTGGACGCGATGAGCCGGTCGAAGAACACCGAGCCGAACGGCACGTAGGCCAGATAGGAGCCCAACCCGGTGAGCGTCATCCACCAGAAGCCGTTGATGACATGCGCCTCGAACAGCATCGTGCCCAGGCCGAGCAAGAACACTCCGCCGGTCATGATGGAGAACGCGCCCAGCAACCCGCGGCGATTGTCCTTGACGAACGTGAGCAGCGCCAGCGCGCTCATGACTCCAAACGCCACGAGGGTTTCGGTTTTGGAAATGATCGCCTTGTTCTGCGCGTAGGGGTAGCCGAGACCGTCGAAAATTTCCACCTGGTAGTTGTCGCGGAAATCGCGGTAAGCAGTCAGGAAGAAATAAGCCACGCACAGCAGGACCATCCCGAACAGGAACTGGCGGACAAAAGCAAGCCGATCGGCGCCCGTCATGGTTTTCCGTTCGGAGCGCGCTGCCACGTCCGATGCGCTGGCCCGGGGCAACTGGTTCAACATCCACACAGCCAGCAAAAACAGCGGCAGAAAATGCAGACCGGTAACCGCCGGCATCCAGCTCTCGCTGACTTTTCCGAGCAACGCGCCAATCACCTGGCCAATCAACGGCACCTGACGCCACCAATCGGCGACGCCGCCTTCCATCATCGCCCGGCCAATGTCCTTCACGATGCCGCTCGAGACGATGTAGGAACAGCTCAGCCCGGCCAGCAACAATTCCGAAGTCCCCCTGCCTTCCAGATACCAAACCACCAGTCCCCAGACCATGCCGAGCGGCAAACCATTGAAGAAAATCGCGGCGACTTTGAGATTGTTGGGAACCAGGCCGTACGCGACCAGCGCGAGTTCCGCCCAGCCAATCAGCGCGACGAGCGTGATTGCCCGGCGCGTCGGCGAAACCTCGGAGCAGACTTTGATGCCGATGTATTTCGACAGCGCGTAGCCGATGATCTGACTGATGACGATGGCTGTCTTCAGTGCAACGGCGGAATTCAAAAAAAACTCGCCCTCAAATTTCGCCGCGGCGAACGGTTTTCGGAACGCATACATGCAGAAGTAGGTCGAGAATGCCGCCGTGATCGCGTAGGCCGCGAAGAGGGGTGCCGGCGCGTTTTCGAGCCAGGAAGTCAGCATCCCGCCGTCCTGCTTTCGCTTGCTCATCTCCGGAAATTCAAACTGCCCCGTTCGTAGGGTGTATCAAGCGGACAGTCAACGAAAACACCGCCAGGCCCCGAGAGCGTTTCATTCGCGTTCGTCCGGTGGGGCAATTGTGGACAACTTGCTGGCGGGTGTATCTTCCAACTACCACCATTGCAAGGCTGCTCTCCCTCTCCCCGCGAGGGACGAGCGGGGAGAGGGGTTGTCAGAAGAGAGCTATTGATCATCGGATTTCCCCTCTCTCTGATCCTCTCCCCACTCCTTCGTCGGGGGGAGAGGGAAATATTTCCAGCTCGCTTATGGTGGCGGTGTCAAGAAGACGCCCTTTGCTGGGGTTACCTCAATTTTTCGGTTGCCGCCGCTCCCGACTCGGCGCACAGTCGCGAGGGTAAACCCATGAAGACGCTGCGCGGTTTCACTCTCATCGAGCTGCTCGTCGTTATCGCGATCATCGCCATTCTGGCTGCGCTCCTCCTGCCGGCGCTCTCGAAGTCCAAAGAAAAGGCCAAGTCCATCGGCTGCATCAACAACCTTCGCCAAATGGGGATCGCTTCGAAAATCTATGCGGATGACCACGAAAGCAGGTTTTGTTTTACGTTCCAGGTCCGTGGCGACAACGTTTTCCGCAAGGCCTGGTTTAACTTTCTGCAACCCTACCAGCAAACGACCAACTTGCTGCTTTGTCCGAGCAAAACAAAGAAGTTCAAGGAACTGGTCGCGCTATATCCGAGTGAAGTCGCCGACAAAGCCGTCTCCAACTACTCGATGAACTTTTCGCTCGGCGGCTGCGACTGGCCGAATGTCTGGGACGTGAAGACCTGGACGCCCGTCAAAGACTCCGCGGTCAAAGGTCCGTCCTCGACCGTTCACCTCACTGACGGTGGCACCCGGCCGACGAACACGAAGGACCCTCAGAAATGCGTCACCCCGCAGTCGCCGGAAAAACCGGGTTGCTGGATCGTCCACGACCCCGCCAACGACGCCCCGTGCACCGGTTGTGTGACTTCACAGGGCGACCCGAACTGGGGCGGGCCGCACCTCCGTCACAACCAGCGCAGCAACGTGGCGTTCGTGGACGGGCACATTCAGGCGCTGAAGGCTTCGCAGTGGTATTGGGCCGGAACACCGTGGCTCAAACCTTCCATCGGTGGCGAGAATTAGAGCAAATTGAATAAAACTGTAGCCGCAAAAGAACACAAGGAAACAGACATCTTTGCGATCTCTGCGTTCTTTTGCGGTTAATAGCGGCCACACAATTTATGAAAACGCTCTAGCCTCCGCGTCTCCGCAATAAAGGGCTGCAGGGCGCCGACGCCCGTGGAGCGCGGCGTCCGCCGCTGCGGAGCGGCAAGTCCACTTTCCAGTTCTGATTTCCCGCTGTTCGACCCCGCCCCGGCAGGCACCTTCGTCTATAAGTTTGATGAGAACACACAGAGCTTCCGCACGAACCACAAGGATGACCTGGGCGGCGTGATCACCTGGGACTCTTACCTGATGACACTCTATCCCGGCGAGGGCGTCATTGTGCTGGCACCGAGCGCCTTTACGGTGAAGTGGACCGGGCGGGTGAGGCAAAACGCGTTAAGTAGAGTTGTAAGCTCACAGCAAATGATGCATTCATCAATTGCGGCCCTCAGCGGCTTGGTCGGTACCACTCTGGGATTCGCCGTCGCGCACGGCGACACCATCAGTCGAATGACCGGCACAGACGGTTCTTACACTACATACCCTTACTCCAACGGGGCCTGGAGCCC
>QHNT01000200.1 GCA_003218515.1 Verrucomicrobiota bacterium
CCACCGAATGAGGTCGTGCCGTAGAATATGCCGTTGCTACCCAAAAGCAGCCCAGTTCCGGGAGCGTCCCCGTCGCCGCCAGTGCCAAGAAAACTTCGCAACACAGAGTAACCGCTGCCGTCCTTGCCTATTTTGTAGATCGTACCATAATAATTGGCGCTGCCGCCAAAGGAGGTCGTACCATACAGCGCTCCGTCGCTGCCCTCTACCAGTTCACCGTAAGGCCGTTGACCATCGCCGCCCGTGTTCAAAAAACTCCGCAGTACCGCGTAGGCACTGCCATCCTTGTTCAGCTTGAAAATCGTACCCGCAACGGAACTGCCGCCCGTGTCGGTTGTGCCATATAACACACCGTCGCTTCCCTCGACGAGCCCGCCGGCAGGCGAAGCACCGTCCGGCCTGTGACCCGTGAAATTGTGTAACAAGGTGTAACCGCTGCCATCGGTACTCAGCTTGAACACGGTTCCCACAAAGCCGCTGCCGCCAAAGCCCGTAGTCCCGTACAACGCTCCGTCGGTCCCCAGCAAAAGCTTGGACTGTATCTGCTGACCGTCTGTCGGCGAGCCGGTGAAGGCGTGCAACACGACGTAGTTGTTTCCGTCTTCGTCCAACTTGAACAACGTGCCGCGGGTCGTGGCGTCCGAAAAAACAGTGCTGCCGTACAAAGCAGCGTCAGTCCCTTTGATCAAAGCGCCCCACGGATTCTTCCCGTCGGCGCCTCCCAGGAAATTGTGCAGCACCCTGTAGTCGCTGCCGTCTTTGTTCAGCCTGAACAGAGTGCCAAAATTCGAGGTGCCCCCGCCGTAGGTCGTTCCATACAAGGCGCCGTTAGTGCCTTCCACCACATCCCCATACGGGCCACTCCCGTCGGCTCCTGAAAAACTCTTTAAAACAGCGTACCCGGAGCCGTCCTTTCTTAGCACAAACACCGCGCCAGAATTGCTAATACCGCCAGCGACGGTCGTCCCATACATCGCGCCATCAGTGCCCTCGATCAAATGGCAGAAGGGAACCGCAGCATCAGGGAGCGGGTCGAAACTCTTCAGAATGGTAAAGTTGGTCTGCGCAACGGCCGAGGCTGCGACCATGACGAGCAACGGCAGAGCAGAAGTCCTGGTAAGCAGCGTGAATGAAAGTCCTGTCACTGAGAGTTTCGGTTGCCTCGGCGTTTTCTAATTGCAGACTACACGTCTCCACCAGGATAGCAGGCCAATTGCGGCAGCTTTTAAAAATTCTTGCCCTGTGGTTGGAAACCCAGAGCGCGAAGGACACGATAAAGGTTTTTTCCTTACCTGCGATTATTCCAGCGACGCTTTGCACGAAGGCGACTTTTTCTTCCGACGCTGTGGCAGGGCCACCAAACTCCTCAGCTTCCTCGATATCCTAGCCGGTGAATTTGCGCGGAAAATAGTCCAATCGAATCTTAATAAAAGGATTACCGCCGCCACCAAGCTAACCACCGCTTTCTGGCCTGCGCCTTTCCAGATTGCGAGGGGAGTCGCCAGAGTAAAGACCAGGATCGCGAACAATTCCAAAAGTCGTCTGATTTTGCTAGTTCTCAAAAAACAGACCTCGCCCGACACCTTGAAAACCTTGAACTGAAGCGCGGCATAAGCCGCAGGCATCGGCCTGTCAAATCAGTCAATAAGCGTTCCGCTTTTCAGACTCGACCGGAGAGTTGCTTCCGATCACTCGCGAGTTAACCACTTGGACTTCTGCTTGGTAATCAGTGCTCGTCTGATGCTTCTGTAGTCCGCAGACTGACTTACTTTTGTAGGTATTTGACTACGTTTGTCCGTATTCTTCTGTCAGTCTCTTGTCTGACATCCTTTTCCTCAACGCCTTACACGTAATCAAGTGGATCTTCGGGTTTAGCGCGGCGACGACGCGCGGTAGCGCAGATTTCCAAATCTGCTGTATCGCGGGTTTCCAACCCGCAGACGCTTCGCCGCCCCAAGGCCTCGGAATCGGGGACGCTCTGCCGATTGGAAATCGGCGATACGGCAGGTTGGAAACGGTTGGAAACCGCGCTACGTTCAAGGGGGCAAATACACGGCGTCAGCCGTCGGTCGCGGCATTGGAATCGGAGTCGCGCGGCTTTTCACTCTTGAGTTTTTGCTCACGGTTTGCCACTATGGGCTGCACCGCGAAGCAAGGCTGTGAGTTTTTCTATGATCTCCCGGCGGTGAGCACCATGAATGCGAACGTCAGACCTGACACACCCTCAAACTCACATCCACTCTCTTCGCCGTTGGCGGCTGGGGTGGCGAGTTGGGTGGTGATCAGCCTGGGGTTTCTCGGCCTGAAAATGCTGATGCAGGAACGCCCGGAGTTCGTTGGACCACCGATACGAACGGCCAAGGCCGTCCTCGTGCAGGAGTCGCCGCGCATTGTGACCCGAAAGGTCAGTGATGATGTTTCGGTGATCAAATCGACTCAGCCGGAATCTTCGGACATCCGTTTCGAGATGCGCGGGCGACGGGATTATCGCGGGTTGAAAACCATCAGTGACATGTCGGGCCAGCTCACCGCGCGATATGTCCTGACGAACGGCGCCGATGAACCGGTGTTCGTGCTTTTCAAATGTCCGCATCCGCGGACCGAAAGCAGCGATGGGCAAAACCTGCTGGCGGGCGGACTCAAGTTGCAGGCTTCGGTGCCCGGCGTGCAGGAGAACGCGAAGGACGCCTGGCTCTGGAGCGGGACCGTTCCCGCACGCGCCTCGATGTCGGTCGAAGTCGCTTACGAGGTCGCCTCGCTCAAGGCAGTCATGTACCACGTCGAGGAACAGAGTGGAAGTCCGCTGAACCAGGTCCGCGTCGCATTCAACAGAAAGAACCTCGACTCGATGCGTTTTGAAAACAGTGACGGAACGATCGGAGAAACGGCGGAGCCGCTGGTCTGGGAACGAAAGAACTTCCTGGGTCCGGATTTTTTCTCCGCCAGCATCGTTGAAGGGCGCAACCTGTTCACGGCATTGTCGCAGTTGGTGGAGATGGGTCCGATCATCAGCCTGCTTTTTCTTGTCGCCGTCCTCGCGGTCATTCAGGCCCGGCAGGTACTGAGCGCCGTTCAAATGTTCACGATCAGCGCGGGATACGCGCTCTACTTCCCGTTGGTTCTTTATCTCAGTTCGCGGTTCTCTTTTGGCGTGGCCCTTGCCATTGCGGTGGTGGTTCCCGGCGCGCTGTTGTTGAATTACGCGCGCTGGCTGATCGGAAAGGCCGGTCTGGTGGGTGGCCCGATCTTCCTCGCGCTTTACCAGGTCTTCCCCACGCTCGCCGCGTTTGCAGGATGGAACCGCGGGATGGTGTTGTTGTGTCTGGGCGTGGTGACGCTCGCGGTGCTGATCAATCTTCAGAATCGCGCGCTGCGCAGCAAGGCTGCCGTTGCCGCGCTGCTGCTGGCGTCGGCGTTTCCGCCTGGGGCGAGCGCCGCCGCGGTCCACGTTCTGCTGCCCGCTGAACTGACGAACCAGATGCTCCTGGCCGGCCCCGAGAAGACAGCGGCATTGCTCGGTTACGAACCGGCGCAGTACCACGCGCGGCATGAGGCCACTCATTTCCAGGTGGAAGCGCGGCTGCCGTTCGAGGTTGTCCGGCCCGGAGAGGTGCCGGCTGTGCTGCTGGCGGTACCCGCTTATCTACAGGAATACCGGCTCGAATCCTCTGCGAGCAATCTGGTTCAATTGGTCACGGTGACAAATCGTTTGGGTTTGTATGCGCAACGCGCCGGCAAAGGAACCTTGTCGTTGGTCTATCGCGTTCCGGTCGGGAATCGGGAAGGAAAAAAGCGGGCGGAAATTCCCCTATTCGTCGGGCCTCCCGGCAACCTTCGCGTTGAGTCCGCGCGCAGCGATTTCGAAGTCCTTGGGGGCAGTGTGTGGAGCAGGAGCGCGGCGGACAAAATGACGGTCTATGACATCGGCGTGGCAGGTGAGGAATCCGTAGCCATTGAATGGGTCGAGCAAGGCGGCGACGCGCGGTTTGGAGCCGCCAGGGAAGCCACCAGCACGCTCTACGGAATCGGCCTGAGCCGCGCGCAGCATCTCACCGTCATCAACTCCGACGGTAGTTGCACGCACTTCGCCGAATTCGAATTGCCGGCGATTCAAAAGGAGGAATTCCGCCTCCGACTTCCCAGCTCCGCGCAATTGATTTCAGCCTCCGTCAACGGCACGGAGATCCGCACGCCCGTGGTGGAGGATCAGTTGTTGTGCCGCGTTCCACTGCCGGCCCGAGCACCCGAACAAACGGCGCACCGTCTGTCATTTCGACTCGCCTATCCACCCGTGCGACTTGGATTTGTCGGCTCGGTCGAACTCACGCTCCCGGAGGTGTTTCAGACCGCGGGCACCTTGGAATGGGTGGTGTCCTTGCCGGATGGGTTCGAAACGCAAGTGATTTCCAGCGGCCTGGAGACGCAGAAAACTGCGGCAGACCTGACTGCGTTTGGGGACTACGGCAGCGTCCTGAAATCCCATCCCTACACGCGCCTGGCGAAAACCCTAGCTCCACCCGGAAAAACCAGCGCGAACTTCAAATTTCGGCAGGTCGTTCCCGGCATCCAGGGACCACGGCAGGAATGAGTGCCGGATAGAGCCCCGCGGTCGAAGCCGCCCTAGCGACTGGCAGTGCCTTAATTTGCTTGTAGCGGCGGTCTGTGACCACCGAAAATGGCGCTCATAGAGCGCCGCCACAATTCAGATTCTGAAATTAAGACACTACCCAGCAACTGAGTTGCTGGACATGCCCCCAAACTGGCGGCTCGGAAGCCGCCGGAAACCTGCACGCTGGAAGCGTGCGCTACGTAGCGCAGCCCTTCCAGGCTGCAGGTTGGCGGGCAACGATTTGATCGGCGTAAATCGTAAATCGCAAATCGGTTGTGGGGCGGCTTTTCAGTCTTGAGTTTTGGCTCACGCCGGCCACTATGGACTGAACCCCGAAGCGAGGCGATGAGGCGTTCAATGATCTCCCGGAAGTTTCCAGACGCGTTGTCAGGTCTCCTGGCGGCAAGTCTCGCGCTGGGTTTCGTTGCGCGCGCGGCTCAGGCGGACAATGGGGGTGGTTCGAGCCTTGAGGACTACTTCAAGCGCGTTGGCTACCTGCCGATTGAGCTGAAGCGAGGCGAGCACGACAAACTTCTCGCCCAAGGTGTGCTGGCCGGAAAGAAGCGCCTGTTCCTGGTTGATACGGGCTGTGGAAGAACTGTGCTGGACGAAAGCGCGGCGCGCGGACTGAAGTCGCTGGGCGAGCTTGGCGTCACGTTGGAGGACGGATTCCTGGGTAAATTGTCCGATCCATCCCTGTTGCTGATGGACAAGCTCACGCTTGGAAGCGCGCAGTTTTTGAATCAGCCCGCGCGCGTGACGAATCTCCGTATGGACTTCATTTTTGTGGGCAGCGACGGCGTGCTCGGCTGCGACTTTTTCTTTCGCAACTACTGCCTGATTGATTGCTTTGGCAACCGGCTTTACGTCCGCGGCTCGAAACCCTCGGACGACGTGACGTCCGCAATGGCAGCGACGCTTCGGCGCAGCGGCTTTATCGACGTTCCGATCAACTTGAAATACGGACTGACGGTTGACGCGAAAGTGAACGATGAAAGTGTGAAGCTGCTCGTCGATACGGGAAGCACGTTCAGCATTCTGGACAACGCGTTGGCCAAACGTCTCGGCCTGGCCGCGGTAAAGCATGATGCGGCCGACGTGGGAAGTTTGATACCAAAGGAATGGACTGCAAATGCCATAGGCTTTGGAAAGATCGGCGCGCACAAGATGTGGGTCACGAAATTGAAGGCATTGGAAGTCGGTTCGCTTCAATGGACGAACGTTCACGTCGGCGTGACAGGCTTGAAGAATTGGGGCCTGGCTGAACCCGGAAGCAGAAGTGAGGAGGTGCAGGGCGTGCTTGGGCGCGAAATGCTGAGGGGGCGAGGCGCCCTCATTGATTACCACAGTCATAAACTCTGGTTCAGACCGGAAAAGTGAGTCCTGTCATTTCACTTGACTCCCCTTGATGGTCTTCAAGACTGCCGCTCATGGCGAATCAACCGCTCCCAGGCTGGCGATTTGTTTCCTTTGACCAGGCTGAAGTCGAAAAACTTCCGGGCAAAACCCACTACTGGCATTGCAAACCGGGCATGGTCGCGGACACCAACCTCCTGTTCGTCCGCGCCCAGTTGCCGCCGGGCGAAGCGCACAGGTTCCATTTTCATCCTGCGATGGAGGAAATCCTTTATGTACTGTCCGGCACGGCCGAACAATGGGTGGAGAAACAGAAGCACCGCATGAAACCTGGCGATTCGCTTTATCTTCCGGCGGGCATTGTCCATGGCACTTACAACACCGACAGCGACATGCTCGATTTCCTGGCTGTCCTTTCCCCCGCGAATAGCGACGGGCCGGTGACGGTGGAAGTCAGCGACCAGGAGCCGTGGAAATCGCTGCGCGGATGATTCAATCTCGTCTTCGGTCTCGATTTGCGACAACGATGACGGTTCGTTTCGCCAGGACGAGGGGAAGAAGATGCAGGCTGGGGCCATTGCTAGAGTGATTGCCAAAAGAAATTTCCGAAATGGTGGGCGACGAGCTGCGGGTCGTCGCGGCAAACCGGCAGGTTTGCCCCACCATTTCGGAAATTACTTTTGGCAACCTGTATAGAAGAAATTTCCGAGATGAACCGATGCTCGAGTGCGCACAGGTTCCCCTCACCCGGCTAAAGCCATCCTCTCCCCTCATCCGATGAGGGGAGAGGGAAGGGTGAGGGGAGTTCCCGCATGACGACGTTGTTTGGACATTGTCTTGCGGCTGTCACTCAAACATGAAAACGCTGCATTTCTATCTCACGCGACAGGTGCTGGCGACGTTGGTGATGACGGTCACCGTGCTGACGTTCGTGCTGCTGCTGAGCAATGTGCTCAGGGAAATCCTTTCGCTGTTGGTCAGCGGCCAGGCGACCATCGGCCTGGTCCTGCAGGCCGTCGCGCTGTTGGTTCCGTGGGTCCTGGCTTTTGCGCTCCCGATGGGTCTGCTGGCCGCCACGCTGCTGGTCTTTGGCCGGTTCAGCGCCGATCAGGAATTGACGGCCGTTCGCGCCGGCGGCGTGAGCCTGGTCGCGCTGGTCACGCCGGTGCTGCTGCTCAGCGCGGGGCTTAGCTGCGTCTCCGCGCTGGTCAACCTGCAAATCGCGCCGCAATGCCGCGTGGCGTATAAAAATCTCCTGTTCCACGTCGGCCTGGAACGCTCGAGTTCACTGATCATGGAGGATCGGTACCTGGATGATTTTCCCGGTAACATCCTTTATGTCGCAAGGAAAAGCGGAACCAATTTGCAGGGCGTGGAGGTTCTGGGCCTGGACGCGGAAGGCAGAATGACCAATCGCACCCACGCGGCCCGGGCGACGGTCGAGTCCGATATCACGAACAACCGGGTGGTGCTTCGACTGTATGAAGTGCAACGATACGACCTGGTGAACTTCAGCAGCGTCAGCGAACTCGATGTGGTTTCCCAGACGTTGACCAACAAACCGTCGGCGCTGCCGACGCTCAGCGTTCCGTTAAGCGATCTGACGTTCCGGCAACTGTGGCAGAAACTGCGCGACCTGGAACATTTGAGCGCTCAGGCCAGACCGATTGCGCGCGCCAGTGCGGAGCAGTTGCGGGAACAGAAACGTCAACTCGAAACCGTCAAGGCCGATCTGACTATGCCGGTGCTGGTCCAAATCCACCGCCAGGTCGCGCTTTCGTTCGGTTGCATAGGCTTCACGCTCATTGGCATTCCGCTCGGCATTCGCGCGCATCGCCGCGAAACCAGCGCCGGCGTGGCGCTGGCGCTCATTCTCTCGTTGATCTATTACAGCTTCATCGTCCTCGGCCAATCGCTGGAAACGCGCCCGGACCTCGCGCCGCAACTGATTGTCTGGCTGCCTGATTTCATTTTCCAGGCCGTTGGCGCGGTGCTGCTCTGGCGCGCCAATCGCGGCGTGTAAATTCCACGATGTCGTGCCACGGGCGTCTCGCCCGTGAGTTTCAGCAAGATTCCATGAGAATTGGTTTCGATACGTTGGTAGTGTCCTAGCCTAGTTTGGTGGCGGCGGTGCTGCGGCACCGCCGTGCGCCGCGGCAGCGGCGCACCCACCCGAAGCAAATTAGGAGACTACCGATACGTTTTCCCGATTGACGCGCGCCACGGCTTGCGTTGCACTATCCCGCATGGCCAGATTTTCCCGCGTGTGGCTTCGGCTCGTCCTGGTTTGCGCAGCGTTCACCGCCCGCGCGGACGTGAAGCTGGCCGGACTATTCTCCGATAACATGGTTCTTCAACGGAGAATGCGCGCGCCGGTCTGGGGTTGGGCCGATGAGGGCGAAAAAGTGACCGTGACCTTTCGCGGCGCAAGCGTTTCCGCGACCGCGAAGGGCGGCAAATGGATCGTGAAACTGCCGGGGCAGAACGCTGGCGGCCCGGACAGTCTGATTGTCGAAGGCAAAAACAAAATCGAACTGAAGAACGTTTTGGTGGGCGAAGTCTGGATTTGCAGCGGACAGTCGAACATGGAGTTTCCCCTAAGCCGCTCGTTCGAGTCGGAAAACGACATCGCCCGTTCGGCGAATCCGCAGATTCATCTGTTCACCGTTCCGAAGTTGAAGGCCAACGAGCCCGTGGACAACGTGAAAGCGGGCTGGCAGGAGTGCAACCCGGACACGGTCAGGAACTTTTCCGCGGTGGCCTACTACTTTGGCCGCGACCTGCAAAAATCCCGCGGCGTGCCGGTCGGATTGATTCACACATCCTGGGGCGGTTCGCCGGCGGAGGTCTGGATGAGTCAAAAGGTCCTGGAAGCCAATCCCGACTATAAAAAGGCAATCCTCGACGATTACCAGACGGCGCTGAAAAATTATCAGCTGGCGCTCGAAAAATTCGAGAAGGAAATGCCCTCGCCGGGAGGCGATAGCAAGAGCACCGAGCGCAAGCCGCCGCCGCCGCCCTGGAAGCCGGCCGAGCTGTACAACGGCATGATCGCGCCGTTGATTCCCTACGCCATCAGAGGCGCCATCTGGTATCAGGGCGAATCGAACGCCGGGCGCGCCTGGCAGTATCGCGCGCTGTTCCCCGACCTGATCCGCAACTGGCGCCGCGACTGGGGCGAGAGTGACTTTCCGTTTCTCGCCGTTCAACTTGCGCCGTGGGACCGGAACAAGAAACGCAGCGTTGACCAGATCACTGCCACGCCCGGCGACAGCGACTGGGCGGAGCTGCGCGAGGCGCAATGGCTGGCGACAAAAATCCTGCCCAGGGTCGGCCTGGCCGTGATCACGGATGTCGGCGACAAGGATGACATTCATCCGACCAAGAAGGAGCCGGTCGGCGCGCGGCTGGCGCTGCTGGCGCGCAGTGTCGCTTATGGCGAAAAGGTGGAATGGTACGGCCCGAGATTTCGGCAGATGCAGGTCAAGGCAAACAAGATCATTTTGAATTTCGACCATCTCGGTGGCGGACTGGAAGCGCGCGGCGGACGGTTGCGCGGATTCGCCATTTGCGGCGCCGACCAGAAATTCGTCTGGGCCAATGCAGAGATTGACGGCGGCAGGGTCGTCGTCAGCAGCCCGCAAGTCGAAAAACCGTTCGCCGTCCGCTACGGCTGGGCGGACTATCCGGTCGTAAACCTGTTCAATCGTGAAGGTCTGCCGGCGTCGCCCTTTCGCACGGACGATTTTCCCATGATCACGGCGCCGAAGAAATGATCGGAGCGCGGACAGCCTTGTCCGCGAGTTGGGCGGCGGGTGTGATCCAAAGGGCGGTTGGCAAAGCGCAGACAGCGGGTCTGCGGCCAGTAGTTAAGGCCCAATCTTGCTGCGGCTCACGGAGCCGCGCTCCTTAGAAGTGATTGCAGCGGGGCTCGGTCAGCGCCGCGCAAACATGTTATGCATTTGCGAGTCGCAACAATTCCCTTTGGAATCGCGCTGTTGGCCGGATGCGCTTCACAGCCCCCACAGCTCGCGGCGCCTGGCTCAGCTGTTCACCAACCCGGTCTCGTGAAGGCGGAATTCATTTTC
>QHNT01000201.1 GCA_003218515.1 Verrucomicrobiota bacterium
GTTCGTCCGCTACCAGATGTCCGGCCGGCTCGCGTTGGTGGAACTGTTATAGGCGTTCAGGAAAGCGTCGAGATCAGAACGGTCGATCGGGCCGTCTGGACCAAGGTTGTTGAGTGTTCCGGTGCCATTTTCCATCTTGTAGAAGTTGCCGTCCGGCAAATCATGTTCGTCGAGGAAACGCCCGTCCTCCTGTTCCACCGCCAGATAGACACCCCAGAAATCGCCGGCATATTGGTTCGCCGGATCGGCCTCCGGCGCATCGTCAATCACACGCAACAGCACAAACGTCGTGAGCGGAGATTCGACGCCCGCCAGATTGAACAGCCGGAACCCGACTGATTCGAACATCCCTTGCTCTCCGCGATGCCCGTAATCGCCCTGCTGAATCGACGCGCCGAGGTTCAGTTTCGTCCAACCCGTTTTGTATTTGCGACCGTAGTCATCCCGCATTTCCAAATCGTGGCCGCGGTTCAAATCGAACTTCCACATGTTCTTCACCATCGCGTAGCGCCACACGCCGCCGCGCGCCCGGTAATGGACGTGGTCGTAAACCTTGCCGTCGAAAACCAGCGTGCCGGTCCACAAGTAAAGCTCCCCATCGTAACGACTGAACCAGGTCGCTGCTTCAACCGCGTTTCTCTTCGATATCAAATGAATTGACGGAAGCCGGCGCATCACGTTCGTGTCGAACGTGACCACGGGCGTCACGCCGGGCCGCAGCGCGCCAGTCCAGGCGGGCACGCCGTCGTAAACGAAATAGGCAAAATTCGGCTGCGGATCGTCCGCGTAGGGCACCGTGACGCTCAAGCCGGTCGGGTCCGCAGCCCTGATGCGATAACGCACCAGGCGCCGGTGTGTCTGCAGCGAACCGGGCAGCACCGCGGTGTAAATGCTGTCGCCGGCCAGATCGTCGCCATCGGTTCCCGCGTCGTTCATCGGAATCGAGGCCCAGTTGTTAGAGTAAGCAGGGTCCGTAAGCTCAATATAGTTTCCAGGATCAACGAGTTGGTATTCCAGCGTCGCGCTCGCGACGCCCTCGGGGTCGGTGATTTTTGCGGTGATTTTAACCGACTGATCCGGGGCGGGTTGCTTCGGACTGTGGTCCACCTGGCGGATTGCCGGAGGAAGATTCGTTGCGTAAACCGAGTTGATTCTGCCGGGTGTGGGACCGTGATTCGCCGGGCCGATGATCGCCAGCAGCCGCAGGTCGAGAAAGAAATCGCTGCTCGCGGTCAGACTCGAATTGGCGGCCTGAATAGCGATGATATTCGCGCCCGCCACGAGGTAGGTCTGGGGCGAATTCAAATCAAACCGGTTGTAGCTTCCGTCCTCCCGCGCGGGTCCGGCGGTTCCATCGAAGGGAACTTCACCGGTCCCAATGTTCACGTTGAGGACGTTCGCGCCGTTGATCCAGACCTTGAAGCCGTCGTCATAAAGCGCCTCCAGCGACAAACCGCCGATCGGCGAAGGGTCGTTGACGACAAATGTCGCGCGAAAAAAAACCGTCGTGTAATTCGACCGCATGTCGTTCAGATAAGTTCCCATCGCGAGCGCCGGGTCGTAGCCGATGGGCGCCGGGCCCGTCAACCAGCCAGCCTCATCAAAGTCCAGCGCTCGCCACGCGGTGGTTGGCGAAGACGCTTCGCTCAACCCTTTGAAATATTTCCAAATCGAGTGGTCCGGGATGAGCGTCTGGCTCTGTTGGGTGGGATTGCCGGCCACGGACGCGCGCCAATTGGCGCCGAGGTTGTTGTCGAACGAAGGGTTGACCAGCTCAATCGAATAGCCCGGCGAATTGCCGACGGTCGGCCAGGGAAAACCCTGCTGATAATCCACTTCGTTCTCTATGCCGCCCGCAGCGTTGCGCAGGACAATCCGCTCTCCCTCGTTGTTGAGCGTGCCGGTCCACGGCCCCAGCGCACTTGCGCCGAACTTGCTTTGGACTCCCGCCGGGTCCTGCGCCACGACCAGATATCCGCCCGGCGCCAGAAACGTGCCGTTTGGAAAAGTGAAGCTGACCCCGTCCGAAAAATACCACCCGGACAAATCCACTGCGTTCGTGCCCTTGTTGAACAGCTCGATGAACTCAACGTGCTCGGTTTTGAGGTCCGGATTGTAATGAATCTCGTTGATGACGATTGAGGCCGCAGCGTGAGCCGCTGCGCAAACCACGCAGAAACCGATCGCCACCCGGAGAAAACGATCCCAGCGAGACATAAAGCCTTTTTGCACCTTGAGCTTCTGGATTATTTTCACTGAACCGCCTTCCAATTCCGACCGCGTCCGACGCGCTGCCTTTTTAGCACAAATCACGCCGCGTCTCGAGAAAAAATCGCTGCGGCGGGAATTGAATTTGCTCCCACGCATCAACGTCGAAATCGGCATCGCCCAGGCCAGAGCGGTAAGCTGGCCAGTCTGGCGAAATCGCAGCTTGACAAGGCATTGCATCAGAACAAGACTTAGTAAACTCCACCACGAGTGCCGGCTGCGCGCGAGGGCGCGCCTGAAACAGGACAAGCGCTTATGTTGACGATCTATGGCCCGAAACAACGGTTCTGCGACGGAATCTCGCGTCGCAACTTTCTCAAAATCGGCGCGTTGGGCCTTGGCGGCCTGACACTGCCGCAGCTCCTCCAGGCCGAAGCCCAATCCGGCATCCGCCGTTCACATAAAGCGGTCATCATGATTTTCCTGCCCGGCGGGCCGTCGCATCAGGATATTTTCGATCTCAAAATGGATGCGCCGTCGGAAATTCGCGGCGAGTTCAAACCGATTTCCACCGCCGTCCCTGGAATCCAAATCTGCGAGCATCTGCCGCGACTCGCCAAAATGATGGACCAGCTGGCCCTGATCCGCTCGATGGTTGGCGCCGAGGACCGCCACGATGCCATCACTTGCCTGACCGGCCGCCACCCGCGCGGGGCCCCGCTGGGCGGCTGGCCTTGTCTTGGCTCAGTGCTCTCAAAGCTTTACGGCCCGGTGGACCGATCGGTCCCGCCATTCGTCGGCCTCGCCCCGAAAATGGGCCATATGGAATGGGCGGACAACGGCGTGCCCGGCTTTCTGGGAGTGGCCCATGCGCCGTTCCAGCCAAATAAAGGCAGCGGCAAGGACGACATGGTGTTGAATGGCGTCACGCTTGATCGCCTCGCTGATCGCCGAGCGTTGCTCGCCAGCTTCGATAAGTTTCGTCGCGATCTCGACGGCAGCGGCATGATGGAAGCGCTGGATGCTTTCAATGAACAGGCCTTTGGCATCCTCACTTCCAGCAAGCTTCTCAATGCCCTGGACCTCGATAAAGAAGACGCGAGAGTCCGCGACCGCTATGGCAAGGGCGACCCGAAGAATCGCGACGATGGGGGTCCGAAGCTGATGGAACATATGCTCATCGCCCGCCGACTGGTCGAGGCCGGCGCGCGCTGTGTCACCCTCGCCTTCAGCCGCTGGGACCATCACGGAGACAATTTTGGCGCGCTGCGCCAGGACCTGCCGCTGTTTGACCAGGGTGTCAGCGCGCTCGTCGAGGATTTGCATCAACGCGGTCTCGACCAGGACGTTTCCCTCGTCGTCTGGGGCGAGTTTGGCCGCACCCCAACCATCAACAAAGACGCGGGACGCGATCATTGGCCGCGCGTGTCGTGCGCCTTGCTGGCCGGCGGCGGGATGAAGACCGGCCAAGTGATTGGCGCCACCGACCGGCTCGGCGGCGAAGCGACGGAGCGTCCGGTTCAATTCGGCGACGTGTTCGCGACGCTTTATCACAACCTCGGCATTGACGTGGGCAAAGTCACCGTCAACGACCTCAGCGGTCGTCCGCAATACCTCGTGGACGCCGGCTGCCAACCGATGAAGGAACTGGTTTGAAATCCGAATGACGAAACCCGAATGACGAAGGAATTCCCAAATCCAAAGAACGGGAGCGTGGCGGCACGAGCGCCCGCTCGCTTTTCGGCAATTCGACGTTCGCCATTCATTCGTCATTCGTCATTCGTCATTCGTCATTGACTCTATGCTCACCATCTACGGCAATGAATCCCGCTTCTGCGACGGCATCTCCAGGCGGAATTTTCTGAGGATCGGCGCGCTCGGTCTTGGCGGGCTCGCCCTGCCGCAACTTCTACAAGCCGAAGCCAGGTCCGGCATCCGCAATTCGCACAAAGCGGTCATTATGATTTATCTGCCCGGCGGACCGCCGCACCAGGACATGTTCGATTTGAAGATCGACGCGCCGTTGGAAATCCGGGGCGAGTTCAAGCCGATTCCCACCAACGTCCCGGGCATCCAGATTTGCGAACACCTCCCGCGTCTGGCGAAGATGACCGACAAGCTCGCCATCATCCGCTCCATCTCCGACGCCGTGGACGATCATTCCGACTTCCATTGCCTGACCGGCCGTTCGAAACGAAATCAGCCCCCCGGCGGCTGGCCGTCGTTCGGCTCGGTGGTTTCCAAACTGCTTGGTCCGACCGACCCGGCCGTGCCGCAATTCATCGGTCTCGAACCGAAGATGCAGCACCTGCCGTACAACGACGCCGGGCCCGGTTTTCTTGGCGCAGCCCATCGTTCGTTCCACCCGGAAGGCAACGGCAAGCAGGACATGGTGCTCAACGGCGTGACCCTCGACCGGCTCGCGGACCGACGGGCGCTGCTCGCTGGTTTCGACAAGTTCCGCCGCGACGTGGATGCCAGCGGGTTGATGGAAGGACTCGACGCGTTCAACGAACAGGCGTTCGGCGTGTTGACTTCCAGCAAACTGCTCGAAGCGCTCGATTACCAGCGCGAAGACAAACGCGTGGTTGAGCGTTATGGCAAAGGCGATCCCAAACCCCACGGCGACGCCGCGCCGATGTTGATGGAACAATTTCTCGTCGCGCGCCGCCTCGTTGAAGCCGGCGCGCGTGTCGTGACCGTCGCGTTCGGTTTCTGGGATTATCACGGCAACAATCACAAGAACGCAAAAGCCGACCTCCCGCTGCTCGACCAGGGCGTCAGCGCGTTGGTCGAAGACCTGCACCGGCGCGGTCTGGAAAAGGATGTGTCCGTTGTCGTTTGGGGCGAGTTTGGCCGCACGCCGACCATTAACAAGGACGCGGGACGCGATCATTGGCCGAAAGTCACCTGTGCGGTGCTCGCCGGCGGCGGCATGAGGACCGGCCAGGTGATTGGCGCGACCGACCGCTGGGGCGGCGAACCAACTGAACGGCCCGTGCTCTTTGGCGATGTGTTCGCGACGCTCTATCACAATCTCGGCATCGACGTGAGCAAAGCGACCATTATGGATTTGGCCGGCCGCCCGCAATATCTGGTCGATGCCGGCTGTCAGCCGATGAAGGAACTGGTTTGAGAATGCCAAATGACAAAATCCGAATGCCGAAAGAACTCCGAAACCCGAAACACGAAGAACCTGCATCGCGGAGAAAAATCCGCTTTTTCGAGTTTCGAGTTTCGTCATTCATTCGTCATTCGGGTTTTGTCATTCGTCATTTAGCAACCAGTTCAAAAACTCCTGAACCTGCCCCCTCACCCCTTCCCTCTCCCCCAGTGGGGGAGAGGGTGGCCGAAGGCCGGGTGAGTGGGTGGTTCACGGTCGCATTGCATGCGCAGAAGCGAAAGGAGGCTTCCCCTGTAGCAGCCGAGGTAACGAGGCTCAAATTTCTTCAGGGAGAAAGGAAAAAGTCAGAGCCTCCTCACGTCGGCTGCTACTTTTTCGACAGGCTGTCAGCGAGCCCTTCTCGGCTTAGCACCGTGCTCGCCGTTGTTCTGTTGCTGAGCGTTTCAACTTTCGTCAAAGTGGCAGCCAAAGAGTCGCCCGGAAACCTGCTGAGCCTCGAATTTCAACTCTCTTCGGCTGCTGGGAAGGACCCAACGCTTCGCTTGCGTGGACAGGACGCGCGTCAACAACTGTTGGTCACGGCAAAATTCGACAGCGGCGCGCTCGGTGACTTCACCCGCCGGGTCGGCTATTCAGTTTCACCGGCCAACGTCGTCAAAATCGACAAAGCAGGCCGAGTGACACCGCTGAGTGATGGTTCGGCCGTCATCGCGGCGAAAGGCCCGGACGGTTTGAGCGCAACGTTGCCAGTCGTCGTCGAGCATTTCGATGAAGTCGCGCCGGTCAATTTTCCGAATCAGATTGTTCCCATTTTCACCAAGACCGGGTGCAACGGCGGCGGGTGCCACGGAAAATCGAGCGGTCAGAACGGGTTTCGACTTTCGCTGCTCGGCTTCGAGCCGGCGGAGGACTACGAACACCTCGTCAAGGAAGCGCGGGGTCGGCGACTCTTTCCGGCGTCGCCGGAAAACAGTCTGCTGCTGCTCAAAGCCACCGCAACGCTGCCCCACGGCGGCGGCAAGCGCCTCGACCAGGACTCCGACGACTACAAACTCCTGGTTCGCTGGATCTCCGAGGGAATGCCTTACGGCAAACCCAGCGATCCGACCGTGACGGGCATCGAGGTGCTCCCGAAGGAGCGCATCCTGCCGCTGGGCGGCGAACAGCAGCTCGCCGTGATTGCGCACTACACGGACGGCTCGACCGAAGACGTCACTCGCAGCGCGCTCTACGAACCGAATGACAAGGAAATGGCGAAGACGGATGAAACCGGCTACGTGAAATTGTTCGAGCAGCCGGGCGACGTCGCGGTGATGGTGCGTTATCAGGCCAGGGTTGCGGTCTTTCGGGCCACGGTTCCGCTCGGCGCTCCGGTCGCGCATTTGCCGAAGCCAAAAAACCTGGTCGATGAACTCGTGTTCAAAAAGCTGAAAGCAGTCGGCGTTCCGCCGTCGGAGATTTGCGACGACGCCACCTTCCTTCGCCGGGCGTGCCTGGATATTGCCGGACGTCTGCCAACCACGGCTGAAGCGCGAAAATTTCTCGCGGACAAAAACCCGGCCCGGCGCGACCAGTGGATTGACACGCTGCTCGACAGCGCGGACTACGCTGATTACTTCGCGAACAAATGGACTGCGCTGCTGCGCAACAAACGAACGGATGCGAAACAGACCAGGAGCACTTACGCCTTTCACGCCTGGGTACGCGACAGCCTGCTGGAGAACAAACCATACGACCGGTTCGTGCGCGAGCTGCTGAGCGCTTCGGGTGACGTTGAGGACAATCCAGCCGTCGCCTGGTACCACCACGTGCGCGAGCCGCAGGCGGAACTGGAGGACACCGCGCAGCTTTTCCTGGGCATGAGGTTGCAGTGCGCGCAGTGCCATCACCACCCGTTCGAAAAATGGAGCCAGCAGGACTACTACAGCTTCGCCGCTTTCTTCAGTCAGGTGAACCGCAAAAATGGTGCGGAACCGGGTGAAGAAATGGTCTTCGCTCGCCGCGCGATGCCAACGGCCACGAACAAAAAGACCAAACAATCCGTTAAACCCGCCGGCCTGGGCTCAAAACCGCTGGACCTCTCGCCCGATGATGACGCGCGGCAGGCGTTGGCCGATTGGCTGACCAGCAAGGACAATCCCTTCTTCGCCCGGTCGCTGGTGAACCGGTATTGGAAGCATTTCTTCAACCGCGGCATCGTCGAAGCGGAGGACGACATGCGCGAGACCAACCCGCCGACGAACCCCGAACTGCTCGACGCGCTCGCGAAATATTTCTTCGAGAGCGGCTGCGATTTGAAAAATCTGGTGCGCACCATCTGCCGCTCGCAGGTCTATCAGCTCAGCGCGATTCCGAATCAATACAACAAAGTGGACAAGCAGTATTTCTCGCGCTATTACCCGAAACGCCTGACCGCCGAGGTGCTGTTCGACGCCGTGAACCAGGTGACCAGGACCGAGAGCAAGTTCGACGGACTACCAGCCGGCACGCGCGCCGTTTGTCTGCCCGACAACAGTTTCAATGCCAATTCGTATTTCCTCACCGTGTTTGGCCGACCCGATTCATCGAGTGCTTGCGAATGCGAACGATCGCAGGATGCCAGCCTCGCACAAAGCCTGCATCTGTTGAACGCGCAGGAAATTCAGGACAAGCTGGCCAACGACCAGGGCATGGCCGCGGCGCTGGCCAGCGACAGCAAACGCGGCGATGAAGACAAAATCCGCGAGCTTTACCTCTCGGCCTTTGCCCGCGAACCAAACGAAAAGGAAATCGCTTTGGCCGACGAGTACCTCGCCAAAGAAACGCAGAACAAAAACGACAAAGAAAGGCTCACAGGCAAACGCCACGCGTACGAGGACATCATCTGGGCGTTGCTCAACACGAAGGAGTTTCTCTTTAATCACTAACGAAAGCCGTAATGCCGTCCGTCAGCTTAAACATCGCGCGCCATTGTCCGTTGTTGGCGGCGCTGCTGTGCGGAACGCAGCTTTCCTTTGCCCAGCTTCCCGCCGCCCGTTTGTCCACGATTTCCCCCCCCGGCGGCAAAGCGGGAACGACCGTCGAAGTCACCGTGACCGGCTCTGACCTCGACGACGCCGGCCAGCTCAACTTTTCGCACACGAACATTACTGCCAGGCAAAAGGTCGCCGACAAAACCGGCGAGCCGGAAGCGAACAAGTTCCTCGTGACCATTGGCGCGGATGTGCCGCCGGACGTTTACGAGGCGCGCGTCATCGGCCGCTTTGGCGTTTCTAATCCGCGCGCGTATGTGGTCGGCAATCTGCCGGAAATCCCTTCTCCCGCCACCAACCATGCCGTTGCGTCCGCAGTCGAGGTTCCGCTCGGGACGGTGGTGAACGGTCGCGCCGAAGCCAACGTTGTGGATTACTTCAAGTTCGCCGCCGCGAAAGGCCAACGCGTGCTCATCGAATGCCTCGCGAAAGAGATCGATTCACGGATGGATGATACTCTGATTTTGTATGACGCCGGCGGCCACGAACTCGAACGTCAACGGCGCGGCGGCTTGCTCGACTTCATCACGCCGGCAGACGGCCAGTTTGTCCTCGCCTTGAGCGATTTCATTTATCGCGGCGGCAGGGAATATTTTTACCGACTCACCGTCGGCGCGGGTCCGCACCTGGACTACATTCTCCCGCCGTCGGGTCTCCCGGGCGCGAAAGGCAATTACACGCTCTACGGTCGCAATTTGCCCGGCGGCAAACCCGCCAGGGGACAGTTCATCGATGGCAAACTGCTCGATCAACTCTCGGTGGAAATCGAATTGCCTGGCGACACGGCGACGCAGCAAAGGCTGCCGGGGAACGTCGCGTTCAAGCCGGCGGCGGCGGCGCTCGATGGAATCCAATACCGGCTCCGGACGCCGCAAGGCGTTTCAAACCCGGTGTTGCTGAGCTTCGCCACCGCGCCGGTCGTGGCCGAACTGGAGCCCAACGACAAACCGCAGCAGGCGCAGAAAATTTCACTGCCGTGTGAAGTTGTCGGCCAATTTTATCCGGCGGGCGACAAGGACTGCTTTTCGTTCGACGCCAGGAAAGCCGAGGTTTATTGGATTGAAATATTTTCGCAACGGCTCAATTTGCCGACCGCGCCCTTCGCGCTGCTTCAGCGCGTGACCAAAAACGACAAAGGCGAAGAAAACGTTTCGGACGCCCACGAGTTTTACGCCGCGGACACCAACCTCGGCGGTCCGGAATTCAACACGACGAGCCGCGACTGGGCCTGGCGATTTGAAGTGAAGGAGGACGGGGCCTACCGGCTGGAAGTCCGCGACCTGTTCAATCGCTACGAAAGCAATCCGCGTTTTGTTTACCGCTTGTCGCTGAGCAGAGAAACGCCCGATTTCCGGCTCGTCGCTTTGCCCCAGGCGCCGCCGCCGGTCAACAAGGACGCGAAAGAGGCCGCGCTTTGGACGCCGTTTCTTCGGCGCGGCGAAACCATGCCCATCAAAGTGGTGGCATTTCGGGACAACAATTTCGATGGTCAAATCGAGCTCAGCGTCGAAGGTTTGCCGTCGGGCGTCGCGTGTCCGCTCGCCAAAATTGAAACCAACAAAACGTCCGCGTCGATTTTCCTGACGGCTGCGGAAAATGCCGACAGTTGGTTCGGCCCAATCAAAGTTGTCGGCAAGGCGAAGGTGGGCGACAAGGAAGTCGTGCGCCTGGCACGGAGCGGTTCGGTCACGTGGAATGTTCCCGACTACAACAACGAGGCCGTTCAATCGCGATTGACCCGCGACTTCTTTCTGGCGGTCAGCAGTGCTGAATCCACGCCCATCACGATCGAACCGGCGGAGAACAAAGTCTGGGAAGCAAAAGCCGGTGGCAAACTCCAAATACCGCTCAAGCTTACACTCGCGCAGCACAAGTTATCGCCGGGCGCCTTCACGTTTTATTTGCAGACACAGACCAAGGGGAAGTACCGAAACAATCCCGAAGCTGCGAAGACAGCGGACGAAGCCGCCAAGCAGGCGGAGAAATTCGCGGCCGAGTCGGCGGCCGAAGCGAAGCAAGCGGCTGAGGCAGTCGCTGTCGCCGCCAAAACCGCCGACGAAACTGCAGCCCAGGCCAAGTCAGTATCAGAAGGCGAAAAATCCGACGCGGAAGGCAAAGCCAGGGCCGCCGCGGATGCCAAAGCTGCCGCTGAAAGGACCGCCGGGGAAGCAACCGCCAAAGCCAAAGAGGCCGAGGAGAAAAAGTCGGCGTTGCAGAAGCGCGCGAAGGAATTGGAAGAAAAGGCCAAGCCGCGCGAGGTCACCATCACGGTTTATTCAACGCCCATTACAGTTCAGGTGGAAGCGGTAGAGAAGAAATGATTTCGAGAGTTGCATGGAGCCGCAATGGCGGGAGGACGGCCTTCAACATCCGCCTTGTTTTCCTGCTCGTGCAACGCGTGGGAAAAACCGCTCTGTTCCATTCGCAAGGCGCGGCGACTTTGCTCGTCCTGGCATTTTTATCCCTCGTTCCAATTCGCGCGGACGAAAAGAAGTCCGAGGAGAATCGTGCCATTCCTGTCGGCAGGATCAAACACCCGGCGCCAGTGGATTTCGAGAGGGAAATTTTGCCGATTTTGAAGAACAATTGCCTCGCCTGCCATAATAAAACCACGGCCAAGGCCAGGCTGATTCTGGAAACGCCTCAGGCCATGCTCCAGGGCGGCGATTCCGGTCCGGCCATCGTGCCAAAGCGCGGCCACGCCAGCCTGCTGCTCAAGGCCGCGTCGCATCAGCTTGAAGACACCGTCATGCCGCCTTCCGAAAACAAAGTTCTGGCGTCCGACCTGTCGCCGGAGGAACTCGGCCTGATCAAACTCTGGATTGACCAGGGCGCGAAAGGCTCCGCCAGCATCGCCCGACCCATCGAATGGCAGCCGCTGGCCCAGGGGTTGAATCCGATTTACGCCGTAGCGATCACGCCCGACGGCCAATTCGCCGCCTGCGCGCGCGCCAACCGGATTTTCATCTACCATCTGCCATCCCAACAGCTCGTTGGCCGGCTCACCGATCCGCACTTGGTCAACTCCGGCCTCTACAACAAAACAGGTGTTGCGCACCGCGCCATCGTGGACGCGCTCGCCTTCAGCCCCGACGCCAACCTCCTCGCCTCGGGCTCCTATCGTGAGGTGAAACTCTGGCTTCGGCCGAAGGAAGCAATCGAATTCAAACTCGCGTCCATTGCGGCGCTTGCCCTTGCGCTCGGTCCCGACGGCAAACGCCTGGCTACCGGCGGCGATGATGGACGCGTGAAACTGTGGGATTTGACGAAGGGCAAACTGGTGAAAAACCTTCCCGCTCATAAAGGTGGGATTCACTGTCTCAAATTCTCGCCCGACGGCTCAAAGCTTTGCTCCGCTTCCGCTGACAAGACACTCCAAACGCGAGTTAACACCAGTCAAAGAACTCAAAGGACACGACCAGACGGTCACGGCGTTGGACGTCGTCCCTTCCGCTCGCGGACAGCTTATCTCTGGAAGCAGTGACGGGTCGCTCCGTTTGTGGGACGTCGAGACGGGCAAGGTGATTCGCGAGATGAAGCACGGCGGTCCGGTTACGGCAATCGCCGTCCGCGGCGACGCCAGACGTTTCGCTTCAGCAGGCGCGGACAAAATCGCGAAACTTTGGGACGCGAGTGATGGCAGACAGATTGCCGAACTGAAGGGCGACCGTTACACGCGGGAATTTGCCGACGACCGTGAACGCGCCCTGCTGTTCGCCAAATCGGAGGTTGACTTTCACAAAGCCGCCTTGAAGTCGGCGGAGACAAATCAGACTGCGCAGCTCCAACGAGTCAAAAAGGCCGCAGAAACCTGCGGGGCAGCGGAAAAAACTCTCGAAGAAAAGCAAAGGGGCTTTCTGGAAGCGACCGAAGCGCGGGCCGCCGCTGAGAAGGCAGCGGAAGATTTGAAAGCAGAGCTCAAGGAGGCGGCTGACGCCTTTGCCGCCGCCGACAAAGCCGCCAAAGACGCCGAGACCGAAGTGAAGTCGGCGCGGGAAACTCCCGGACAAAACAAGGAGACGATTGAGCGATTGAGCGCCGAGGCCGCCGCAAAGTCAAAAGTCGCCACCGACGCCAGGGCGGCGCTGGACAAGCTGAACACCTCGGAAAAAGAGAAAAAGGCGAATGAGAAATTGAAATCGGCCGACAAAACCCTCGAAGATTCCGAAAAGGAATTGAAAAAGGCGGAACTGGCCGGGTCGAACGCCCAGACCGAACTTCGTCTCGCGAACAAGGCTGCGGACGAGTCGGCCATAGCTGTGACCACCGCGAAAACCGCGATCCAAAAGGCCGAGGACGAACGAGAACAAACCGAGGCGGAATTGGAGACCGCCAAAAAAGGAGCGGTGGAATCAGAACAACCTATTCGTGCCCTCGCTTTCTCGGTGGACAATTTGACGCTGGCGACCGCAGGCGACGACGATTTGATTCACACCTGGAGCGCGGACAACGGAGCCGCGTTTGAGACTTGCAGGCATCACAAAGGCGCTGTGCTCGCGCTCGCGTTCGCGAGCGGCGGCAATCTCGTTTCCGGCGCGGCCGACCGCGCGGTCATGGTCTGGAACCTGAAACCGGACTGGAACCTGGATCGAGTGATC
>QHNT01000455.1 GCA_003218515.1 Verrucomicrobiota bacterium
AATCGCCCGACTTGAACCCGGCCGTAGGCCGATTGAACACAACCACTGAATCTGAATTGTAAAATCGTTTGTCGCGTTTCTGGGCGTCGGTCAGGTCGAGCCGCTCCAAAGCCCTCACGACCGTCTCACTCTGTCCAATCAGCCCTTTGGCCTTCAATCCGTCGCGCACCTGTTCATTGAGTTTGTGGATCTCCGACCAGCTTTGCGAAATGACCACGGTCGAATGTCTGGCCTTGGCCAGTTCCAGGAAATGCTCCGTTAGCTTTTGTTGCTGGTCAGCCGGCGTGCAGAGGACGATTGCGTTCTGCCGATCCAGGCGGTCGAACGATTGGGCCAGTTTCCCATCCCGCGCTTCATTCACGGCGAGCTTGTATTGTTCGAGCCATTGACGTTCAGCTTGAGTCTTGGCCGTCGCAGGGTTTTGACGGCGGATATGGGTTAGTTCGGCAGGCTGCAGGCCCGAATACTTTTCGATGGCCC
>QHNT01000456.1 GCA_003218515.1 Verrucomicrobiota bacterium
TGACGCACTGAAGCAGTTGGAGCATTTGCTTGCCGCCGATCTGTCCGGCCTCATCCACCAGCACCACCGCACCGCGAGGCATGGCATGGCGCGCGAGAAAGGCGCTGACGGTCTCCGCGCCGGTAAAGCCGTCCCGTTCCAAGTCGGCGACCTGCTGCCGTTGCGGAGCGAGCACACGAACCGTGCGGCCCGCTCGTTTGAGCGCCGCTTGGACTTCCCGGAGCGCGAAGCTTTTTCCAGTGCCGGCGCCGCCACGAAACAGAGTGACGAAATCCCGCGAGGAGAGAATATGCCCGACCGCCTGACGTTGCTCGGCATCCAGCGAGGGATCTGCCGGGCGATAGCCGGAACAAAGCGGCGCGTGCCCTCTCAGGCCCTCTTGAGCAAGACAAACAATGTTCCATTCGCGGGTGATGACCTCGCGGGTGGTGACTTTGCCGGGGAACTGTTCATCCCGCACATAGCCGCGCGTTTGAGTGACGGCCTGAATGTCGCGCAAGGTCACTGCCTGTCCTCTGGCGTGTTCCAGCGCGTGACGCCACAGCTCGTGCTCCTGAACCACTGAACGCCGGTCAAACAAGTGCTCTTCCGCCCACGTCACCGCCGCTTCAGCGGTCATCCGCGGCCCGTCAGGCTGCAATAACGGGCTGCGGCCAAGCTCCCGCAACTGGCTGCGTTCCCCGGAAGACAGTTGTTCGTTCCAAAGGGATTGCAGCCGCTCGATGCCCACACTCTTGATTTTCCGTGCCCGCTCCTTGTGCGCGATATTCGCGCGAATTTCCTGCACATTTCGCGTCGCCTTGTCCGGCTGGCGTTCCAATAACTCCCGTGTCTTGTCATCAATCTCCCGGTGCCGCTTGGAAAACCGCTCGATCAAATCCTGAGAGACGCCCTCAATCTCGAAATCTCCACGGGCTTTATTCTGTATGCCGTAACCGAACCCAATCAGTGTTCTGGCCAGTTCGTGGTAATAAACGTTCTCAGTGAACTTCTTGGCTTGGAGCATTTCGTAAGGTTCCAGGGCCTTCCAACGGTTCTCGACCGAATCCTTGGTTGCATTGAACAGGATGCAATGGCTGTGCAAGTGCGGGTCTAACGCCCTGGACGTGTCATGCCGGAAGACTGCTCCCACCAGGTTGCCTGTCATCCGATACGATGTTTCCCCAGCTTTTCGCACCCGTGTTGCCGCGTATCGTTCCAGTTGCTGGAAGGCCGTCCGCACCGCCCCGTCATGCGCGTCCACGATCCGCTGGTCATCTCCGATCAATGCCGCAATGGAAACCGACTTGGGCGGTGACAACGTGAAATCAAAGAATACCCGCCGATTCGCAAGCTCATGGACCTTCCCATCTCCGTCCACCGTTACCCGCTTTCCATTGTGCCGTTGCGTCAACCGTTCACCGGTCGCCGGATGAAGATTCCGGCACAGGCTCACGAACTCATCGGTATGCGTTGCCCCCGTCAATCCCAATGACTCCGCTCCCTGTCCCATCCATTCTCCCATCACCTGCTGGCCTTCCATGTAGTAATCGCCCACCTGCAAATGCTCCTTAAAATACTTCTCCGCATTGCCCAAACTGAATTGCGCCTTCATCGTCAGCATGACCAAAGCTACACCCACCGCTTGAAACTCCTGCGCCCAAGCGAGCGCAAAGGAATCGCGAAGCAATGCTACCATTATTCCAGATGAAACAGTGGACGCTGGACTCCTTCGCGGACGAAGGGCTCTCGCGGAAACCGCTTTCCAAAACAGATTGCGAAAAAGTTTCCAATGAACTTTCCGAAATCAAACGAG
>QHNT01000439.1 GCA_003218515.1 Verrucomicrobiota bacterium
CTTGCGCCCGCCGATGAACGGTTTCGAGGCGTAAAGCGCCAACTCCGCAAGCGCCGCGTCAATGTAAGCCTTGATTTCGGAAGAATCCTTGTCGGTATAGACCTTGAAATAGCAGAAGTGGCAGCGCTTCCGGCAAAATGGAATGTGGACGTAGATGCCCAGAGGCGTTGATGGTTGATGGTTGATGGTTGATGGTGGGCGGTCCATCGCGGCATACACGTCGGGCACAAACTCCGGTTTCCAGAACGAAAACGGCGGGTAATTCGAGACAAAGTAATTGCCGACCGTCGTCTGCTTTTCCAGCGGCGGGGCTTTAAGCGGATCGTTTGTTAGTGTCGTGCTCATGTGCTGAATCGATAAACGTTAAAGGGTTAAATGGTTAAATCGGTTCTTCTGATTCAGGTAATCGTTTTAACGATTCAACAATTAGACTCATTTGACGCCCTTTGATCCGAAGCAATAGACGCTGCCATCGTCCGAACCGATCACGATTTTTCCGTCCGCCACGGCAGGTGAACTGCCGACGGGTTTTCCGATTTCGTACGACCACAGTTTTTCGCCGTTTTTCAGTGACACGACGTAAAGCCGGCCATCGTCCGAGCCGGTGACTACTTTGTCGCCGACCACGACCGGCGAACTGTCCACCTTGCCTTGCGTCGCGAACGCCCAGACTTCCTGGCCGGAATCGCGCTTCACACAGTGCAGGCGCTTGTCGCGTCCGCCGAACACGACCCGGTCCTTCGTGACTGCCGGCGACGAGAAATAAGGAAACTCGCGGTCCTTGAACGTCCAGGCGCGTTCGCCTTTGTTAAGGTCGATACACAGAAATTCGTTCTCGTAATGGCCGAAGTAAGCGCGATTGTCCGCGACCGCGACCGAGCCGGCGATATAAGCGCCCGCTTCGATTTCCTTCACTTTTTCGCCCTTGTCCAGCGCGATGACATGGAGAATCGCGTCGCAGCCGCCGAAGGCGGTTTTGCCCTCGAACACCGCCGGCGAGCCGTTGATGTAATTGCCGGTTTCATAAACCCAGTTGGTCTTGCCGGTGGCGGCATCGACACAGTGCAGCTTGAAATCGTAGCTGCCGATGACGATGTTTGTTTTCAAGGCGCCCCTCACCCCGTCCCTCTCCCCATCGGATGGGGAGAGGGTGTCCGAAGGACGGGTGAGGGGTTGGACAAACCAGTTCGGCGCGCCGAGGATTTTGTCGCCCGTCTCATATTTCCAAACGGGCTTGCCGCTCGCGGCCTCGACCGCGCGAAGCGAGTTGTCCGTCGAACCGAAAAACACTTTGCCGTCGAGCACCAGCGGCGACGAGTCCACTGGCCCGCCGGTCCTGGCGGCCCAACCTTTTTTGCCGCTGGCCAAATCCAACGCGTACACATTGCCGTCGCCGGAACCGATGAACACGTGACCATCCACCACTGCCGCGGACGATTTGACCGGCCCGCCCGTTTTGAAACTCCAGAGCAAGGACAACTTGTCCGGCAAGGTGCCAGAGGCTATCCCGGTGAGCGCCGGATTTCCGCGAAACATGGGCCAGTTCGCGCCGCTCGCCGGACTGCCTCCCGAGGCAAGGGCCGCCAGGGACGCGACGAAAATTGCCGTGGCCGCCGCCAGGAACGAGTGGGTTTGAGCGGATGATTTCATGAGAACCCCCTTTCGCGCTATTTTAGCACCGCGCCGCAAACGCCCCGCGTGGGAAGGGGTTTTCAACTGATGGAAGTATTCAACAGCCCTGGCGCTTTGGCAACCTAATAATACCTATACGTATTATCTGGTAGCGCCCTCTTTGACGTGGCCACTCGGTCGTTTCAGGGGCGACAGTCCCTGGTCTCTTGACCCCGCCTTGGGACCATGAACCGCAGCCGCGGACGTGTGTCGGCGCCGAATATTTCGAGAGTGCGCGGACTGTCGTCCGCGGCTACGGGTTCATAGAGTAGCCAAGCGCGGACGGCGCCACTGACCACGGGCGACGGACGACTGACAGCGGACAAATTGTTTGAAAGTTTCCCCTTCATTTTCCGTCGTTACCTACTAGATTTCAGGTTAGATGAAGCGCCCTTTAACCATTTCAATACTGGCTTTCCTGTGGGCCGCATGCGCGGTGGCGCTGGCCAAAATCACGCCGGAGCAGGCGAAATCTTTGCCACCGCCAGCGAGCCGCAAGGTTGATTTCGTGAAGGGAATCAAGCCTATCTTCGAGGCGAGTTGCATCAAATGCCACGGTCGCGGGCGAACCAAGGGCGACCTCAGCATCGAAAGCAGGGAGACACTGATCAAAGGAGGCGAGTCTGGACCGGCCATCATTCCTGGCAAAAGCGAGGAGAGCCATTTAATCGAACTGGTGGCGGGCCTCGATCCGGACAGTGTCATGCCTCAAAAGGGAAAGCGCCTGACGCCCGAGCAGATTGGTTTGCTGCGCGCGTGGATTGACCAGGGCGCGCCGTGGGACGCCGGCATCAGTTTCGCCAAGCTGCCGCCTGTCAATCTTGTTCCGCGCAAGCCGGAACTTCCCGCCGCGCGCCTGGGAGTCACCAATCCTATCGACCGGCTCCTCCAACCTTACTACGAAACGCACAGACTCAAGCCGGCCAGACCGGTGAGCGACCGTGTTTTTGTCCGGCGCGTTTATCTCGATGCCATCGGCCTCCTGCCGATGCGGGGGGAGCTGGATGAGTTTCTGGCCGACAAGCGATCCGACAAACGCGACCACCTGGTCAAACGTCTGCTGGCCGACAATCGCCGTTACGCCGAGCACTGGCTGACCTTCTGGAACGACGC
>QHNT01000202.1 GCA_003218515.1 Verrucomicrobiota bacterium
CTGCCCACTGTGACGCTCACGCGCACGGCCAGCCGGTTGCTGGCGCGCTCGGACTTGACGAGCCAGACGCCGACTCACGCGTATTTTCACACGGACGGCAACGGAAACATCACAGCGCTCATCAGTGACAAACAGATTATCGTCGCGAAATACGTTTATGATCCCTTTGGAAATACTCTCTCCAAATCCGGCCCACTCGCCGACGCGAACCTCTACCGGTTTTCCTCTCAGGAGTACCATCCGAACTCCGGCTTGCTCCTGTATTTGCGCCGGGCTTATGACCCGAACTTGCAGCGGTGGCTAAACAGGGATCCGATTGATGAGCGAGGTGGAATCAACCTTTTTGCCTACTGCAGGAATAATCCAGTTATTTTCGTTGACGCGACTGGCTTAGATACGGGTGCACTAGGTATTGCTGGCAATCTCGGCGCGGGACTCAATTTTGCGATTTCGGGACAGATTACGTTTAGCACCAGAAATGATAAACCTTGGGCGTGGAGAGACTGGAGGTTTGGATTTCAAGGGTCAATCGCACCCTTTACACAAGCGATTGCTGGTCTGAGTGCTGGATTGGGAATTGACATAGGATATTCTCCGGCTACTCGTCCAGAGCAGTGGAATGGTTGGTCTTTTGGGGCAGGCGCCTCCGGAAGTTATCTGGGTCTAGGTGCAGGACTTGACGTGTCTAATTTGCCCAAAGGACCATGGAAAGCCGATTTGACGATAGGCCCTTCATTCGACCTGGGAATACCAATTCCGGTACCTGCTGAGGTACATGCTGGTGCCGGCTACACTACGGCTTCGAGTCATTCGATTCAGGATGCTTTAGACGAGTTAGATGAATTTAGTTGGCAGGCGTTCCTTTGGTTATCACGCTGTTTCAAATGAACAAATGAACTAGATTCTTTCGCGGAAAACAGTAAGATTTTCGCATGCGCATAATTAGAACCTCAAAGTTGCTGGTGGCTCTTGGGACCAGTTGTGGGTACATTTTAGGTATCCTATTCAAACTACGGGTATTCCCTTTCCTTAAAGCGGAAACAATTAAGAGCGGAGGACAGGAAATGCCAACATCGGAATTTGTGAACTTTGGTTCTAGATTCATGTTTATATTCTCCACGATCTGCGCATGCGGACTTTTGGTGTGGTGTTTGGTTGATCTGATGAGGCGGCGGGAGGGAAATGCCCACATCCGCAATACCTAAATCCAGAAACTTGCGATAACGATGGAACCGGGAAGTGGGAATGGAACTGCCGGCAAAGGCAATACCGCAATACCGGGCAGGGAGCACTGTAATCTGGCAGCAAGAGGAGGAGACATCGCAGGCGACCCTTGCTGGGCGGACGGGCGGCGTTGCGGCAGCCAAAGGAGTGCGACTATCAGAATTAGACACCTCACGGCGAGCTCCTCGCTCCCTTGAGCGGAGGTATGTTATCTCGGCAGCTTCCGATCCGAGCGTTGCCAGTCGCGCCGATGCTCGATAGGCTACTGCGCGCTTGCGGACGGAACCGCAGGTTCTCTCAATATCGCTTTGCACACAGTTGAACCATCATCACAACAGCATCAGTTTGCACTCAGACATCTTTCCGAAGCACAGCTTGAGGCGGGGGACCAGAGCCGGGAATTTCGCGCGAAATTTGCGCAACAATCGCGTTGATGACCTCAACGCCTTTCCACATCCGTCAACACCATTCAACCTTGCCCATTCGTGCAGTCCGAATTACCCGGAAAAACCGCCGCCAGGTTGCCGGAGTTGAGCGGCTGGAAAGAGAGATTTGGGGTATGACACTTACCCCGCCTTGAGCCGGTGAGGAAGCTGCTCGAACCAAAGCCGGAGCGCACGCCGAAGGCTGCTCGATGAAATAACGCATCGAGTGTTCGAGTCCGAACCGATGGCCGAACGGCAAGTTGCCGGTGATTTTATGGCAGGGACGCTTGTCTCCTTGCGTGGGCAAGCGGCTTTGGGAAATCGTTTTCCGAAGCGGTTCGGAAACGATCTTCCAGCGCATTTTCCAACCGAGGCGCATCCGCTCGAAAGTCCGGCAGTCGCCGGGCCGTTGCCCAGGTCGCGCCGGGCGCGCGCCGGTGGTTCGTCCGCCCGTTGCCGCGTGCGAGCGTCACAGGTTTTTCCTTTTTGCTTTTAGGACTTGGTTCGCTTGGCGGTCGGGCGTTGGTTGAAAACTTTTCCGCGCTCGTTCCAGTCGGGCGTCGCTGGCCTGCTTGGTAGGCACTCTGGCCGCCGTGCCGGGCTGCGTGGCGATGCTGGCGCATCACCTGGCTACAGCCCCGGTGCCAACAGTTACTTTCGACGGTCGGTGGTCTTTGGCATTCCGGTGAATTTGCGTGCCGGCGTCAGTAGTATTTGCTGTTGCTCCAGAACTAGACAGCACGACATTAGGGAGAGGTTTGATGAGTAAACCCATTCGCGTTCTGATCGTCGAAGACTCGGAAGACGATGCGTTGCTTCTCGTCAGAAGACTGGCGCGGAGCGGATTTGATCCAGCCTGGAAGCGAGTGGAGACCGCTGAAAGTTTGCGCGCTGCGCTCGGTGAGCAGGCCTGGGACATCGCTTTTTCCGATCACTCGATGCATGGCTTTGGCAGCCGAGAGGCTTTGCGGATTGTCAAGGCGCAGGGGCACGATGTTCCGCTGGTGATCCTGTCCGGAGCGGTCGGTGAGGAGGAGGCGGTTGCCGCCATGCAAGCCGGAGCGGTGGATTACGTTCGAAAGGATAATTTAAGCCGCCTGATTCCGGTGGTGGAGCGCGAGCTGCGCGCGGCGCAAGAACGTCGGGAGCGTAGAAAAGCGGAGGCGGCGCAGCGGGAAATTCAGGCGCGCAAAAGCGCGATGCTCGATTCAGCGCTGGATTGCATCGTGACGATTGACCACGAAGGCAAGGTGTTTGACTGGAACTCGGCGGCCGAGAAAACTTTTGGTTACCGTCGCGCCGAAGTGCTCGGCAAAGAACTGGCTGCCTTGGTCATTCCACCCTCTTTGCAGGAGCGGCATCGGCAAGGGTTGGCGCGTTATCTTTCCACGGGCCAAAGCTCCATCCTCGGCAAGCGGATTGAAATGGCGGCGCTTCGGGCCGACGGCACGGAATTTCCAGTGGAACTGAGCATCACGCGAGTGCCGACAGAGGGAGCGCCGCTCTTCACCGGATTTGTCCGCGATATCAGCGACCGCAAGCGACTGGAGGGCCAGGTTCGCCAGTTCCAGAAGATGGAGTCGATCGGCCAACTGGCTGCCGGAGTGGCCCACGACTTCAACAACATCCTGGCGGTCATCCAGGGACATACGGACATGGTGCTCGGCGGCATGGTTGAGGGCAGTGATGTCGAAGAAGCGCTTAAGCAGGTCGCGGCGGCAGCGAAACGCGGCGCCAGTTTGACCCGTCAGTTGCTGGCGTTCAGCCGGAAAGAGGAGATGCAGACGGAGGAAATGAGTTTGAACGACGTGGTCAGCGGCATGACGAGAATGTTGGGTCGCTTGCTCGGCGCGGAGGTTGCCTTGCAGTTCGTGCCTGCCGCGAATTTGCCCGCCGTTCATGGCGATGTGGGCATGATCGAACAAGTGCTGCTGAATCTTGCGGTCAACGCGCGTGATGCCATGCCGCGGGGCGGGCAACTCATCATTAGCACTGCGGCCAGGACCATGGACGACGCATACGTGCAGCGCAATCCCGAAGGCCGCGCCGGTCAATTCGTTTGCCTTGGCGTGCGGGATACCGGCTGCGGCATTGCGCCGGAAATACTGCCACGAATTTTTGAACCTTTCTTTACGACCAAGGAAGTCGGCAAAGGAACGGGGCTGGGTCTGGCCACGGTTTACGGAGTCGTGAAGCAACACCAAGGATGGCTCGAAGTGGCAAGCCAGGTCGGACAGGGAACCACGTTTAACGTCTTTTTACCAGCCAGCTACGAGGCTGCTACGTCACCGGTAGAGTCCCATTCTTCAGCTCTGCCGCGCGGACGTGGCGAAACCATACTGGTTGCCGAAGACGAACCGGCGCTGCTGCGTCTGGCCGCGCGCCTCCTGCAAAATCTGGGCTACGAAGTGTTGGAAGCCGCCTCGGGTGCGCAAGCGATTGAAGCGTGGGAGCGGCACGGAAGAAAGGTGGACTTACTGCTGACAGACCTGGTGATGCCGGACGGCCTGACAGGAAGAGAATTGGCCAAGAAAATGGAGCTGCGCGAATCAGGCCTCAGAGTGATTTACACCAGCGGCTACAGTCCCGAGATCAGCGAAACCGCTTTTGTTTTTCGAGAGGGCACAAATTTTCTGCAAAAGCCTTACGACCCGCACAAGCTTGCAAAAGCCGTCCGAGATTGTCTGGACAGCAAACAAGCGCAGCAATAGTCGCGTTTGGTCGGGTTTCCGGAATTATCTTCCGAGCAATAGCTTCAGCGTTCCTGAAACGCTCTATGTGGGGCGCCAGGAACAAGAAAGTTCCTGAAGGCTCGAACTGCTGAACCCGTTCCTTGAGACGTTCGCTAAATCGCACAGAATGAAACATGAATGAGGCATCAAATATAGCGCCAACGACGATAAGGCTGGGCCGAGGCGCTTCGTCGATGATGCTCTGGATCGCTGGGGCAATAGCTTTGATCTTCATTGGGTACCTGATCTACGATATCTTCCGGGCGTGGCAAAGGAAACGGCGGATCGAAGACTGGCGAAGGCGCGCCCGGGCTCAACAGAACCTTGAGTCAGACAGATAGACGCTGAACTCGTTGGTTGATACGACGTTTTCTGCCGCGACACTATCAAAAGTGGAACAGTCGCACCCCATCGGTAGGTCTGATGACCTGTCGGCTGTCGAGCAGAGTGGCCCTAATTCAAATCTCTCCTATCACTTCGTCGGCTGAGAGTTGCTGGCCAGAACATCAACTTCGCCCTGGCGCTTCGGCAGTTCAGCCCAGCTCCGGATTTTTAGAATCTGCAGTGTCGCAGTGTCAGCAAAAACGTCAGCAAACGTGCAGTGTCGGAGTAGGTAGGGAGTAAGGCCAAGCAGTGGCGAGTTCTCCTTGATTGCTCCCGCTTCAGCCGATAAGCTTATTGCGACAATTGGTTAGGCAAAACTGATTCGGTTTGATGGGGTTGCCGGGTGGCAGGACAGCGATCGACAAGCTATTCGAGCGGTTCGATTCCGTCCCCAGCCACCACCCCAACGTAAGGAAGGCAACTGCAGCACGGATTCGCTTGTCCGACTTTGTTCGGAGGAATCTGCCCGACGAGTGAAGGCGTCTCCATGCTCCTCCTCTCGCGCCAACCGTGGTTTCCAATCCACAGCAACCTTGGGGGCAAGTGTCATATCACCACTCCGTTCGGGGCCGTAAAGGTTTCATCCTCGATATTACCCGTGTTGCGCGTGTGCGCGGGTTCAAACACAAGAACTGCGGCCTCAGCGTCGGCCATCGTGCGATGCTCGACGCCCCGCGGAACGACATAGAACTCGCCAGCTTGCAAAGTCACGCAGCGGTCGCGAAACTCTATCGTCATCTGGCCTCGCCAGACCAGGAACAATTCGTCCTCCTGTTCGTGCCGGTGCCACGGAATAACTCCGGCGAACTTCACGAGCTTGAGTTCCTGGCCGTTCAACTCGGCAACAACCTTCGGTCGCCAATGTTCGTGCATCAAAGCGAACTTCTCGTCCAGAGAGGCTTTGGTCATACTGTCTCCAGGCATCACAAAAAATCGAGTCGAGCTGCGTCGATTTCACCGATTTTGTCAGGCGGCATTCGTAGTCGCATGAGAGACGGGTTTGGTAACGTGATGATGCTTCGTGGTGATGAGCTGGTCGAGCAAAGCCTCCACATCGGTCGAAACGGCGAGCATGGAGTGATGCTTGGAGGTAAGAAACTGCTGGTCGCGCATGTGGGCAAGGAACTCGAGCAGGAGGTCATAGAACCCACCGACGTTTAGGAGTCCGACCGGCTTGAAGTGCAACCCAAGTTGGAGCCAGGTGAAAACCTCGATGACTTCCTCCAAGGTGCCGATGCCTCCGGGGAGCGCGACAAACGCATCGGCGAGTTGCGCCATGCGCTGTTTGCGCTCATGCATAGTCTCAACGGCTATCAATTCGGTGAGGCTTTTGTGTGCGCGTTCCTCGGCGATCATGGTGCGGGGGATAACGCCAATAACTTCGCCTCCCGCTGCCAATGCAGCGTCCGCCAACGCGCCCATGAGACCTACGCAGCCGCCGCCGTAGACGATGGTGAGGCCGCGGCGAGCGCACGCTCTGCCGAATGCCGCCGCAACAGTCGCGTATTCGAGGGAGGCTCCGAAGCTGGAACCAGAATAAACGCAGATTCGAGACATAGGGCGCAAGGTAACCGAACGGGTGAAATGAATCACGCGAAAAACTTCAAGCCGCACAAGAACTGAATGAAGCAGACTGATTGATTTTGACTTTGCGGACGGCGGACATACTGTGCCCGTAATACCATCGCGGCGGTCCGAAATCGCGCAGTGACTCGGTGGATCTTTCGAATGCCATTTGCCTGATGCATGTAACAACCTCAAAACCTGATTCCTTATGCAAATTACACGTCGCCGGTTTATCGAAGCGGGCTTTTGCGCTGCCGTCGGTATGACCCTCAACCGTGCACTGTCCATGGCTGCTGGCCAAGCGAAGACGGTTCCAATTGGATTTCAACTTTACAGCGTCCGCGGCGAATTCGCCCGCAATGTGGCGGAAACGCTCAAGAAGCTGAGCCAAATCGGCTACCAGGCGGTCGAGTTTTGGGGTTATGGCGGCACCCCGAACGTTTATCAAGGATACTCCGGGTCCGATCTGCGGAAGATGCTCGACGACTGCGGCCTCAAATGCTGCGGCATGCACCTGGATTTGAAGGCGCTGGATAATCTCCAACGAACCATCGAAAACAATCAGGCGCTCGGCAGTGAGTACCTCAATGTGGCGGCGGCCAAGGAAAAAATGGGCTCCGAAAAAGGGATCGCCGAGCTGGCCGCTTTCTTGAATCGAACGGCCGTCGCATGCCGGTCGCACAAAATGCGCGTCGGCTACCATGCGCACCCGTTTGATTTCGAAAAGATCAACGGCCATTTTGCCTGGGAGATTCTTTTCAGCCAAACGGACCCCGAAGTGAATATGCAGATGGATGTCGGCAACTGCCTGGGTGGGAACGGTGATCCTGTTGCCATGCTCAGGAAATTCCCCGGACGCACCCGGACGATTCACATCAAGGAACACCAGGAAAAAACTTTCGAGAGCGACTTTTATAAAGAAGTATTTCACCTCTGCGAAACCAGTTCCGGCACCAAATGGTACATCGTCGAAATGGGCGGTCCGGAAGGAAACGGCTTCGAGGTGCCACGCCAGGCATTGGAAAAACTTCACCGCCTCGGAAAGTAAGGACGATTCCCGCATGAACGTCCCACCGCCTCCCACTAATTTATCAGGCAGTGTGTAGCCCAACTTACAGACCTACGTTTGCGAAAGGCACCATACTATGAAAACAAACCCACCCCAAACACAATCGCATCACAAAAAGCTTTCCCGGCGCAAGTTCGTGCTCACGGGCGGCGCGGCGGCCGCGGCCTTCACCATCGTGCCCCGGCACGTGCTGGGCGGACCGGGATTTGTTGCGCCCAGCGAGAAGATTACCCTGGCGTATATCGGTTGCGGCACGCAGGGACTCAGAGAGATGCTGGCGATGCTGGCGATGCCGGACGTGCAAATTGTCGCGGTGTGCGACCCCGTCAAGGACGGTCACGATTATGTGGACTGGTCCAAAGACGGGTTGCGCGCCTCGATCGCCGGCGCGCTGGGGAAACCGGATTGGCGTCGCGGCGCGCCGGGAATTCCCGGGGGGCGGGACGTCGCAAAAGAAATTGTAGAGACCTCGTACGCAAACCAGCGGCAGTCGGAAAAATTCAACGGATGCACTGCCTATGTTGATTTCCGCGAGCTGCTCGAAAAGGAAAAAGACCTGAATGCCATCAAAGTGATGACGCCCGACCATCTTCACGCAACCGTTGCCGTCGCCGCGATGAACCAGGGCAAGCACGTCCTCATGCACAAGCCGCTGGCCAACCGGCTGCACGAGGCCCGATTGGTCATCGAGACGGCGCGCAAAACGAAGGTCGCCACACATTTTTTGCCGGCCAGTAACGGCGGCCCTGTTCGTGCCATCAAGGCCTGGATTGATGCAGGCGCGATCGGCACGCTGCGCGCAATCCATAACTGGTCGAATCGCCCGATGTGGCCTCAATACCCGACGCTCCCGCACGATACTCCCCCCATCCCGGAAGGGTTTGACTGGCAACTATGGCTGGGGCCGTCGTTGGACAGGCCCTATCATCCAAACTACACCCACGCCGTGTTCCGCGGCTGGTATGAGTTCGGCGGCGGCTCGCTGGCCGACATGGGGCATTATAGCCTCTGGCCCGTCTTCCAACTTTTCGAGTTGGACGCTCCCATCGCGGTGGAATCGCGGCCCAGCCATCTTTGCACGCGTTCCGGCAACGTCGCCGTTCGCATAAAAAACGACTACTCTTTCCCGGCCGCCTGCACCATTCGCTTCAAATTCGCCGCCAAAGGTGCCCACCCGCCTTTGGACCTCTTCTGGTACGACGGTTCCATGAAACCGCCCACGCCGGATGAGTGGGACGCGGATGACAAGGAATTGCAGGCCGAAGGAATGATGTTTGTCGGCGACAAAGGAAAAATCCTCGCGGGCTTCCATGGTGAGAACCCGCAAATCATTCCGGCGCAAAAGATGAAGGAATATGCAACCGCGGACCCGGCGCCTGGTCCGCAGTTTGGGGGACGCGGCGAGGGTGTCACGGCCTGGATAACGGCGTGCAAAGGGGGCAAACCCACGCATGGTGATTTCCTGCTCGCCGGCCCGATCTCGGATGCGTTTAACCTCGGTGCAGTTTCGTTACGTCTCGGTGGGCGCAGGTTGCTCTTTGACGCCGTGAATGTGAAGGTCACCAACATCCCGGAAGCGAACAAGTTCCTGAGTCGTGAA
>QHNT01000440.1 GCA_003218515.1 Verrucomicrobiota bacterium
GTTTTGAGCCGGCCGCCGGCGTATTTCTCGCAGGCCAGCCTTTGGGTCAGCGGCAAAGTCAAACTGTCTGAAGGCACTTTGTACAGCGAGGAGCTGCAGTTCTTTTCCGGCACGCAGATCGAATTGCTCCAGAGCGAGAACCTGCAAGCGCGCGCCGCCAACCGAGTGACAACTCTCAAGCCGGAATTGAAATCTGTTCCGGTGAAGCTCACTGTCCGCCAGACACCCCGGACGACCATCATCGTCGTGGAAACTTCCGGTCCCGAACCGGCCTACACCCAGGCATTCCTCGAGGCACTGGTGGACGAATACTTCGCCTACCGCAAGGAAATCCGCGCGGCCAGCTCGGACGATACCCTGAGTTCCCTGACGCGCGAGCTGGAGCAACAAGAGGAACAACTGAAGGCTGCGCAGGACCAGTTGCTGGCCGACCAGCGTGACACAAGCCCTGCGATGCTCCAGGAACAAAACAACAGCGCCACTTCCTATCTTACCAAACTCACGCTACAACAGGCCGACCTCAGAATTGGAAGCCAGATGATTGAATCGATGGCCGCCGCTCGATCCGACAACAGCGAAGGCACTGACCCCGATCCGGGCGGAGCGTTGAAGACTTCCAACCTCGCCTCGGCCCGAGCGGCCGATTACCTGAGCGCCCGACAGCGAGTCGAAATGTTGAAGCGGGATCGGGACGAATTCGCGCGCAACTTGCGGCCACAGCACCCGAAGATCCAGAGATTGAACGAGGAGATCGCGCGCGCCGAGGAGCTTCTCGGCGTGTTCCATAAGGAAAGTCGCGACCAACTGGCCGCCTCCCGGCAATCGGTCCTGCAGAAGATGCAGACTGTCGATGACTTGATTAAGGAATGGGAACAGAAAGTTCGCGAGAGCACCCAGCGTCTAGCCGACATCGAACGCCACCGCCTCGAAGTCCAGCGGGCCCAGGGCATCTGCGACCGCCTTCACAATATGTTGCAGGGCATCGACCCCAACCGCAACCTGGACCAGGAGATCATCACCCGGATGCACGGCTCTTCGGTTGCCGCGGCCAAGCCACGGGGCCTGATCGAAAAACTGGCCCGCGCCGGCCTGGTCGGACTCACTCTGGGGTTGGGGCTGCTTTACTTCATGGAAAGCAGCGACGATCGGTTCAACTCGATGGCGGAGTTCGCGGATCGCTTCCCGGAGGAGGAGATGCTTGGCCAGGTGCCTCAAGTACGCCGGGATCGCCGCACCGGTCAGGTCCGATTGGTCGAGCCGCACGACCTTCGCCACGCCTTTGCTGAATCGATGCGCAACCTGCGTTCCTCGCTCATCCTGATGGCCTGCAGCGGCCATCGGCCCAAACTGCTCCTCGTCACCAGCGCTGTCCCCGGCGAAGGCAAATCCACCGTTGCCATCAATCTGGCGCTGGCCCTGGCGTTCACCGACGCCCGGGTACTGTTGGTCGATGGCGACCTGCGACGTGGCGCCCTTAATCGTCAACTGGGTCTGCTTGGTGAGACCGGGCTGGCCGAGCTGCTCACTCATGAGCCCGTCTTCCAGGGGGACAAGGATTCCGCCGTTCAACTCATGATCCGAACTCTCTCACAGAAAGCGCTCCGCTCGAATTCGACCCTGACACCGGACGACGCCCGACTCTTGAAAGAAACGATCCATCAGCTCGACGAGATCATGGCGCAGCGGGTGCAGAAGACCATGCTGCAGACGGCCGTGCCCAATTTGTTCTTCATTCCGAGCGGCAAGTTCGCGGACAACGCCGGCGAGCTCTTCCTCGGCCCGAGCACGGAGGCCTTCCTCAGGCAGATGCGCGACCGGTTCGACTTCGTAGTGTTGGACAGCGCGCCGGTGTTGGCGGCGGATGACACCCCGAGCCTGGCGCCGAGGACCGACGGCGTGATCTTCGTGGCTCGCAGCCGGTTCACCCGCGCCAAGCTGGCGACCAAGGCCATCGAGATGTTGCGGCAGCGCCAGGCGAAAGTCCTGGGCCTGGTCTATAACTGCGAGTCGATTCATTCGCGTGACAACTGTTACTACAAGTACAAGGAGTACTACGGCGACAAGCGCCGCCGCG
>QHNT01000472.1 GCA_003218515.1 Verrucomicrobiota bacterium
GAAGACAATCCTCTGCGCCAGATCGCTCTGAAAAACGACCTGGCCATGATTCGCCATTTCGATCAACAAATCTTCGCCTTGGAAGAGGAACTCCAGCGACAGACCAAAAAAGTCGCCAGCCGCGACTATGCGCTGCTGCAGAGCGTGCCGGGGATCGGTGAAAACCTGGGCCTGACCATTCTCTACGAAATCGGGGACATCAACCGCTCGTCGATGGCTGCGGCTGATCCAGCGGGTTCCTTTGCTCAAGGCTCCGGCGGTAGAGCCGTTGGTGTAGGAGACGGAGGAGTTGATTCGAATTTTTTCGACAAGCATCCGCACAGCGAGTCGAGGTGTGTCCGGCGTTCAGCGTTGAATGTTGAACGTTGGACGTTGAGCGTTGAACATCCGACGTCGAACGCCCAACATCGAACGTTGAATGTTGCTCGGGCGATGAGGAGAGGGAGAGCGCGCTGCGGGCGCCACTCCGCGCTCACCGGATTTTGGAATTCGCGTCATTCGCGCTATTCGCGGATAGAGACTGGCGGCTGGGAAGCCGCCGGGACCTGCACGCTGGAAGCGTGCGCTACGAGGCGCGCGCTCCACGATTCCTGGATTCGCGGCATTCGCGTGATTCGCGGATCAAATCGGCGTGGAACGAGAGTGAAAGAGGTTTGGCTTCCGCAGTCGCAACTGCTAGGAATGCGGCGTGGCTGATTCATCGGACAAACTTTGGGAAGCGTTGTTATCGCGGCGCCGTTTCACTCTGATTGCCGGGCCGTGCGTCATCGAAAATGAGAAGATTTGCGTCAAAGTGGCCGAGTCGCTGCAAAGAACCTGCGAGAGACTCGGCATCACTTACGTTTTCAAAGCCAGCTACGACAAAGCGAATCGCACGTCGCGCAAATCGTTTCGCGGGCCGGGCCTGGACGCGGGATTGGAAACGCTGGCCAAAGTGCGCGCGGAATCCGGCGTGCCGGTGCTCACCGACGTGCACACGGAAGCCCAGGCCGCCATCGCCGGTGAAACGGTGGACGTGCTGCAAATCCCCGCTTTTCTCTGTCGCCAGACCGATTTGATCGAAGCGGCGGTGTTAACCGGCAGGATCGTCAACTTGAAGAAGGGCCAATTCCTGTCTCCGCCGGAGATGGGGCAGGTGGTGAGGAAGGCCGTTGAAGCCGGTGGCAAAAGGATTCTCGTCACCGAGCGCGGCACGACGTTCGGTTACAACAATTTGGTGGCGGACATGCGCTCCATCCCGATGATGCGGCGCTTCGGTTTTCCGGTGATTTTCGACGCGACGCATTCGGTGCAATTGCCCGGCGGCGGCGGGAACAGATCGAGCGGCCAGCGCGAGTTCGCCCCGGTCCTGGCGCGGGCGGCGGTGGCGGCGGGCGCCGAGGGCGTGTTCATCGAAACGCATCCGGACCCTGACCGCGCGTTGAGCGACGGGCCGAACATGCTCGCGCTGGCGGAGATGCCGACGTTGTTGAAGACGCTGTTGAAAATTCGCGCGGCGGTCGACTGACGATTCAGTCAAAAGGAGCGGGGAGCGCAGCCGCCCCGGCTGCTGTTCGGCGCGCCCCGCGCCGAACTGTATACAGGTTGCCAAAAGAAATTTCCGAAATGGTGGGCGACGAGCTGCGGATCGTCGCGGCAAACCGGCAGGTTTGCCCCACCATTTCGGAAATTTCTTTTGGCAATCACTCTATACCCGAAGGACAAAACATCCAGTGGAGCGCCTGGCGCCGGAATGCCAACGGCGAGGGCGCCGTTGGCAGCGCCCGAGGCGGGCGCGCTCCCTGATTCCATCCCACGCCGCAACGATTCAGTTGGACTGGGTGGACGGAGGAATATTCTTCCTAAACTCCCGCGCCGGCTTTATGAATGAGGCCGGCGTGAAACTTCAGCGTTCCTGTTTGTCGGTGGTTGCCGCACTCGTGCTGGTGTCGCCCGCGGTGCGTTCGCAACTGATCGAAGGCGGGGCCAAACGTTTCAAGCATGCGTTCGTGGACGAACAGACCGGCAAACGCACCCTGCTTTTGACCGGGGGCAGCGCGACGAATATTTCCAACGAGGAGTTGCTGATCGGCGATGGAGTACGGCTTCAATTCTTCGATGACACCGGGAAGACAAACCTTGAGGTCGCCTCGGCGGCTTGCATTTATAACCTCAAAATCGAATCGGTTGCTTCGACGAATCGTCTGGAGGCGAGCAGCGGCAGCGGCCAGTTTTCACTCGAAGGCGACGGTTTTGAGTACGCACGAGCGAATGGATCGTTGACGATTTCCAATCACATCCATGCCACGATCCGAAAGGATTTGCTCCAATCACCATCGCCAACAGCCGCGCCACGCGGTGCTGGTCAGTCCGGAAGGCAGACCGACGCAGCGCCGGCGACCAATCAATTTCTGCACATTTTTTCCGATCGGATGCGGTATCAGTCGAATCTTGCTTTGTTCGAGCGCAACGTTCGAGTGGAAGATCCGCAGGGCAAAATGACTTGCAGTGCTCTGACAGTCGCTTTTTCCGAGCGGTCGCCCTCAGACGAAAGCCGGCGGGTTGAGAAGATCGTCGCAAGAGAACAGGTCGTCATTGACTCGGATCAGGTCCATGCCTCGGGCGACGAGGCGACGTATCGCCAGGCCACGGAGGTGATCGAGCTGACGGGCAATCCAGCCTGGC
>QHNT01000203.1 GCA_003218515.1 Verrucomicrobiota bacterium
TGAGCGCGCGCCCCGGTGCGACGAATCTGGCCGAAATCACCGCTCAACTGCGCGAGTTTAACGGCTCGCTCGGCCGCTGGCTCTTTTCCACAAATCTCAATCAACAACTCGAACTGGCGGCGAACAATGCCAACGCCACTCTCGCCAGTGTCGATACCAACCTGGTCGCCGTTGCGGAAAAGCTTTCGCTCTCGTTGGACAACCTCGCCAACATCACGAGCAATCTGAACGCGCAGGTACAGACCAACACCAACATTCTCAGTGCAATTTCCGCGGCCGTCACTCACACCGATGACCTGGTGCAAGGCCTCAAGCGACACTGGTTGCTGCGTTCGGCGTTCAAGACCAGGACCACGAATCAGCCGCCGTCTCGACCCTTGCTGCCCCCCAGCCGCCCGCGACCGTAAGCGCCAGGGACCGTATCGGCGAGCCGCGCCTTTGAACATTTGACCTGCTGGACGCCTTCCCCTACAGTGCCCGCCCTGCTTTATGAACGTGATGATTTGCGACCCCATTTCGCCGAAGGGAATCGCCCTGTTGCAACAGCAGCCCGAGTTCAAAGTGACGGTCCTGGAAAAGCGGTTGGCCGAAGCCGAACTGCTGCCGCTGGTGGGCGAAGTTGCCGCGATGGTCGTGCGATCCGAAACCAAAGTGACGAAACGAGTCATTGAGGCGGCCCCGGAGCTTCGCGTGGTGGGCCGCGCGGGCGTGGGGGTTGACAACGTGGATGTGGAGACGGCGACGCAGCGCGGCATCGTGGTGATGAACACGCCCGGCGGCAACACGATCTCGACCGCCGAACTGACATTCTCGATGTTGATGGCGCTGGCGCGGAAAATTCCACAGGCGCACGGTTCCATGAAAGCGGGTGAGTGGAACCGCAAGGAATTTCAAGGTGTCGAACTTTACAACAAAACGCTCGGCGTCCTCGGCATGGGCCGAATCGGAAGCGAAGTCGCCCGGCGCGCCATCGCCTTCGGCATGAGGGTGCTGGCCTGCGACCCGTATTTGTCGCTGTCGCGGGCGAAGGCGCTGCAGGTGGAGCTGGTCGAGCTTGACGAAATTTACGCCCGCGCTGATTTCATCACCGTCCATATGCCGATGAGCGACGAGACGCGTGGGATGATCAACGCCGCGGCGTTCGCGAAGATGAAGAAAGGGGTGCGCGTGCTCAACTGCGCCCGAGGCGGCATCATCCATGAGCAAGACCTTTACGACGCGATCAAGAGCGGGCACGTGGCCGGCGCGGCGCTGGACGTTTATGAAACGGAGCCGCTGCCAAAAGAATTTCCCTTGCGCGATCTGCCGCAGGTGATCATGACGCCGCATCTCGGCGCGAGCACGGAGGAGGCGCAGGAAAACGTCGGCATTGAAGTAGCCGAGGCGATCACCGACTATCTGGTGCACGGCGCTGTGCGCAACGCGGTCAATCTACCAAATCTCGACGCCAAGACCTACGCATTGGTCAAACCTTATTTGAACCTCGGCGAAAAGCTTGGACGCCTGCTCGCGCAATTGGCGCCGAAACGCAACGAGCGTCTGGTCATCACCTACGGGGGCAGGGCTACCGAAATGCCCGGCGATCCCATCAGCCGTTCGGTGCTCAAGGGTTTTCTGGAATTGGCCGGCGGCAAAGATGTGAATCAGGTCAACGTGCGCGCCCTGGCGAGCTCGCTCGGTTTGCTGGTTGAAGAAGTCAAATCGAGCGAAGAAACAGATTTCAACGAATGGTTGCATGTGGCTGTCTATTCCGAGGGACAAAAAGTGTCCGCGGGCGGCACGTTCTTTGGCAAACAGAGCCATCCGCGGATCGTGCGGATAAACAGTTTGCCGGTGGAAGTCGTGCCGTCCGGCGTGCTGTTTCTGATGACGAACAAGGACCGGCCAGGCATCGTCGGTTACATCGGCACTCTGATGGGCAAATACAAAATCAACATCGCCAACATGAGTTTGAGCCGCGACAACAAAGGGGGCCACGCGCTGACGGTGCTGAATCTCGACAGCGTGCCGCCGGCGGAATTGCTCCAGGAAATCCGCACTGACCCGGACATCAGCAATGTGCGGGTGGTGAAGTTGTAATCGCCTTCGAGTTGTGCGAGGCTCGAAGCATTCGGCGGTTGAAGTCCGCTGGAAACAGAAAGATAAAATGAAGACCAGGACGATAAAGGCCCTGTTGGGCGCATTGGCTGTCACTGCCGTCGGCGTTACCGCGGGTGAGGCCACCAAAGAAAACACGCCCAACCCGACCGCGAATCCCAAGCCGCTTTTTGCGGACGATGTTCTTTGCAAAGGCAGAGGGGTCGAAATCAAGCGCAGTCAGTTGGATGAAGCCTTCCTGCAGTTCAAGGCCAACCTGAACGCGCGCGGACAAACCCTGCCGGAGGACAAGCGAGAGCAGGTCGAGTCGCAGTTGCTCGACCGGCTCGTCATCACGAAGTTGCTCCTGCTTCAAGCGACCGAAGAGGACAAAAAGAAAGCCCGGACCTCCGCTGACAAATTCGTGGTTGCCACGAAGGAACAGGCTGGCTCGGAGGAATCCTTCAACCGTCAGCTCGGCGCGATGAATTTCACGGCGGCGCAGTTTGACGCGCAGGTGATGGAGCAAGCGATTTGTGAGGAAGTCGTGGATCGGGAGCTGAAGAGCAAAGTCAACGTCACCGAGGAGCAGATCAAACAGTTCTATGCCGAGAACCCGCAGCAATTTGATCGGCCGGAAACGGTCCGCGCCGCGCATATCCTGCTTTCCACGCGAGACGCAGTCACCGGCCAGGAGTTGGGCGAGGAAAAAAAAGCAGAGAAGAAACAGCAGGTGGCGAAGATTCTGGAGCGTGCCAAAAAAGGCGAGGACTTCGCCGCACTGGCCAAAGAATTCTCGGAGGACCCGGGCTCAAAGAACAAAGGTGGCGAATACACTTTCGCGCGGGGGCAATTCCGAAATCCTGAGTTTGAAAACGCAGCCTTCGCGCTGAGGACCAACGAGGTTAGCGGCATCGTCACCACAGCATGGGGCTACCATATCATCAAGTTGTATGAGAGAACGCCGGCCCGGAGGCTCGAGCTGGCCAAGGTGAAGGACGACCTCAAGGAACAACTCGCGCGGTTCGAGGTCCAGGACAAACTGCTGCCGAATTATCTGAAAAAAATGAAGAAGGAGGCGAATCTGGAATACCTCAACGGCGCCAAAGCGCCGACGGAAATGTCCTCCGAACCTCCGTCAGAAAAGCCTGTGGAGAAAACCGCCGGCAAACCTGCTGCGCCGGACAGGAAATAGTTTCGGGACAGACGGGGGAGGTGGAAAAAAGGGCGAGTCAGCGGACGGCCGGTGCGTCGCTCCATGGCTCAAATATCCGACTCCTCCGCGAATCAATACTTTTTGGAGAATTTCTTCCGGGAGCCCTCGTCGGAGGGAGGTATGGAAGGTTGGCCTGCCCCTTCTGAAGATTTCGCTGGTCCGGCAGATTTCGCGGGCTCGCTCGCTGGCATCGATGGGATTGCTTGAGGCTGGCGGGCCTGGCTTTCAACGGCTTCCACGAACGCCAGGCGCAGCGCTGTCAAACTCTGCTTCAGGAGCTTGTCCTCCTGTTTGTCGAGGTTGCCTCTGGTCTTACCCTCGAGCATCTCCAGTTGGTCAATGAACAGCTTCGCGCTTTCGATGTCCTGCATGGTCTGGCCCGTTTCCGGATGCGGCATCCTGCCGAGCAGCATCAGCGCCATATTCGTCTGTTGGACCACCAGGCCGACGAACAGCGAGGACATCATTTCTTCACCGCTCGCGTTGGCCAGGGCATCTTTGGAAAATCGCGTGCCGTTCATCGGTTCTTGTTCTTTTCCTGGCGGCGGATTTCCGCCATCAAAAAATGAATCAGATGCCTCAGACGCGATTCCAGGTCAACCGTCTCCAACAGAAGTTGGCGTTCCAGCGGCGAGGGGAGCAGCGTCCAGGAAATCAGGTCAGTGATCTCTTCCGGGTTGTTGCGTTGGGCCAGAATCTCGACCCCGTGCTTGACCAGAAAGTCCGGGGGCAGGTCGTTTTCGCCGAGATCTTCCAATTGTCCGAGTTCCTTCAGCACGGGAACCGGAAGCTCGAAGCCTTGTTTGACTCGTTCAGAGACCAGTTCCAGGAGTTTGACCGTGAGCGCGTCCACGGCCACGCTGTCGGTTTTGGTTGAATCCAGCGCGCGGATGCGGTTCACCCGATACGGTTTGTAGCGCATCGTCTCGGTCAATTCCACGCGCGCGATGCCTTGCAGGATCAGGTTCGACGTGCCGTCTTTGCGCGCCACCGAAGCGCGGATCAAACCGAGGCCCGCCACGTTGCAAGGTGTTTCGCGCGTGCGCCCCGGTTTCTGCATCGCCACCGAAAACATCCGGTGCGTGCCGAGCGCGTCGATGAGCATCCGTTGATAGCGCGGCTCGAAAATGTAGAGCGGCAGCATCGCCTGGGGAAAGAGGATGGCATTGGGAAGCGTCATGACCGGAACCTCGTGCGGCAATTCCATGAATAGAATCTAGTCGAGAGCGTCGGTAATTCAAGCGGAGATGCGGGCTTGCCAAATTTTCCCGCTCCGCGCATGGTTGAACTTTATGAAAGGTAAAACTGGAATTGTTGTATTGGTGGTCCTGTGTATCATACTCGGCGTCGGTCTGTTAATCCGCCATGCCAAGGCGGTTCAGGAAAAACAGACCGCCGAGGCGAGAATTATGCAGCTTTCCAATGACGTCGTGCACACCCAGGACCAGCTCAACGAGCAGAAAAAGGTCAACGACACACTCGAGAAGAACCTGGAGACCAGGACGACGGAAGCGCAGGGCCTGTCGAACAAACTGGAAACCGTGACTACCACGCTGACCAGGACCGAGCAGGAGGCCAAGGCTGCGGCGGACCAGGCCAAGGGCGAAATCGCCAAGCGCGACGCCAAGATCGCCGACCTGGAGGGCCAGAATGACGATCTGTCCAAGAAAATGGCCGACCTCAATACTTCGATCACCAGCCTGGAATCGCAGATTGATAACACCAAAAAGAAACTCGCCGCTTCCGAAGGCGACCGTGATTTCCTGCTCAACGAGTTGAAGCGCCTGCAGACCGAGAAGGCGGAGCTGGAGCGGAAATTCAACGACCTCGCCGTCTTGCGTGACCAGGTCCGCAAGTTGCGCGACGAGCTTTCCATCGCCCGCCGCCTCGAATGGATTCGGCGCGGTCTTTATGGTTCGGAAAAAGGCGCCGAAAAATTGCAGAAAGGATTGGCCGCAGCCGGATCGCAGACGAATTACGACCTCAACGTGGAAATTAAACAGTCCGGCGGCGCCAAAATCGTTTCGCCCTCCACGAACGCGCCTCCGCCCCCCAAATGATGCGGTCGAATCTGTCTGACTCGTTCGGCCGTGTCATGCGCGACCTGCGGGTCAGTGTGACCGACCGCTGCAACTTTCGCTGTCTTTACTGCCTGCCCGAAACGGAGGAAGCCGCCGATTTTTACCGCGTCAAATTCGACGCGCTGAAAAACCCGTCGCCACCAACGCCGATCACGCGCGAGTGGAAACCGCGATCGCAAATCCTTACCTTTGAGGAAATCGAGCGCGTGGTCCGGCTGGCGGCTCAACTCGGCATCGAAAAAGTCCGCGTGACCGGCGGCGAGCCGCTGTTGCGACACGGTTTGGAATCGCTCGTCGCTAGACTCGCGCAAATCCCCGGCGTGACCGACCTGGCGATGACGACCAACGGATTTCTATTTCCGCAAAAGGGCCGCACGCTGCGCGAGGCCGGACTGCAACGCGTCAGCTTCAGCCTCGATTCCCTCGACCCGGCCAACTTCAAGAGAATCGCCGGACGCGACGGCTTGCGTTCCGTGCTCGCCAGCATTGATTTGGCGCAGGAACTCGGTTTTCGCCCGGTCAAAGCCAATGCCGTCATCATCCGAGGACTCAACGACCACGAAATTGAATCGCTCACCGACTTCGCGCGCCAGAAAAATCTTAGCTTCCGTTTCATCGAATTCATGCCGCTCGATTCCGGCCGGGCGTGGCAAAAGGAACTCGTCGTGCCGGGTCGCGAAATTTTGCAACGGCTTCAGGCGCGCTTCGATTTGCAGCCGGTCAAGTCGTCCAACATCTCGGAAACCGCGAAGCGCTGGTCGTTCGCGGATGGCCGCAGCGAGATCGGCATCATCGCGCCGGTGAGCGAACCGTTCTGCGGCCATTGCAATCGGCTCCGCCTGACCGCCGACGGCAAGCTTCGCACCTGCCTGTTCAGCCTCACGGAGCATGATTTGAAACCGCTGCTGCGCGGCGGCGCGTCCGACGGCGTCATCAACGAACGCCTTCAGGAAATCGTCCGGCAAAAAGAGGAGCGCCATCACATCGGCGAACCGGATTTCGTCCAGCCGGAGCGGACGATGAGTTGTATCGGAGGATAGCCGCGATTTGGCGACGTAGGCGAAAGAGGCTTTTCCTGAAGCATGAGCGCCCTAGGACTGTGATAAAGAAATTTCGAGATACTTTAGGTAGGGCGCGTGACTACGTGCGCGCCGTTCGGCGAACAGATTGGAGCCTGCGGCGCGCACGGAGTGACGCGCCCTACCCTGCCGGCCTTGCGACGGGCGCGAGCCTTGGGATGTAACGAAATCTCCGTGTTGTCCTATGAGGGCTAACTCACCCGTCAACGTTGGCGATCAGAATATGCTTACTAATGAAACCGGCGGCGGCAGCCAGTTCTATCGTCTGCGGAAACCAGAGTCGCCAGCAACGAACTTGACGGTGCGCTAGGTATCCACGTATTTATCCGCCACTATGCCGACCTACGAATACGTATGTTCCAAGTGCGAGCATCGGTTTGATATTTTTCAGGCGATAACCGAGAAGCCGCTGACGGTCTGCCCGAAGGAGAAATGCAGCCTGAAACGCTGGGGCAAAGGAAAAGTGAAACGCGCCATTGGCACCGGGGCCGGGATCATTTTCAAGGGGAGTGGCTTTTACGTCACGGATTACCGCAGCGAAGGATACAAGGAAGCAGCCAAAAAGGAATCCCCGCCGACCGCGCCGTCCACCAGCGGGGATGGCAAGCCGTCTGCAAAGGCAGAGACGAAACCGGCGCCCCAATCCGAGTCAAAGGCTGCTAAACCCAAGTCGGACGGCAAGTGATGTTGCTGTAACGGCGCATGGTGAGCATCGCTGGCGCTTCCATGAGTCTCGGCCGGCGGTCATAGACCACCGCTACAAAGCCATGAAAACCATCGCGATCATGCTCGGTTCGCTGATCGCGTTCTCCGCTATCGGCGCGGCGCTGGACGGGCCGGTGCGTACCGTTCGCAGCAGCACCGACCAATTCGTTGTCCGCGGTCCGACCATTGCGCAGGTTCGAACCAATTCTCCGTCCAGTGAATCCGCTTTGATCGAGCTGGACCCAAGTATCCTGGCGGTCAGTTGCGAGCGGCTCAAACAGGCGTTGTTGCGCGAGTTGGGGTTGGTTGACTTCTGGCGCGGGCGTATCTACCTCGAGATCAGCCCGGCCTTGTCCACCAACCAGGCGCCGATCATTGTTGCCAAGCCGTTTCTCGACGGTTGGCAATATCAGATGGAACTGCCGCGGTGGATTGAAAAGCCGAAGCTCGTGCGCGGTTTGATCCAGCTTCTGTTGATGGAAATTGCCAACCGCAGCGCGGGCTTGCGCTCGGCGGAAATCCCCCTCTGGCTCTCGGAAGGTTTGTCGCAGCACCTGGTCCACTCGAGCGAAGTGGACCTCGTGCTGGCCCAGCCGCAGTGGAATTTCAACCGCGTGAACATCAGCTGGCAGGCGCGCCAGTCCGTCCGCCAGGACCCGCTCAAGGAAGTGCGCGAACGATTGCAGTCCCACGCGGCCATCACGTTCGCCAAACTCGGTGACGCGCTCCCGGACCCGGTGCCGGAGGAGACCTGGAAAACCTTCCAGGCTTCTGCGCAATTATTCGTCAGCCGGCTTTTGCTCTTGCCCGGAGGCCCGGCGACGCTGGCTGAAATGCTCAATGAGCTGCCCTTTTACCTGAACTGGCAATCCGCGTTTCTGAATGCCTATCGCGCGCACTTCCCGCGTTTGCTCGACGTGGAGAAATGGTGGGCGGTTGTCCTCGTCCAGTTCACCGGACAGGATCCCACGCAAGCCTGGTCCATCCCCGTGGCGCTGGAGAAACTGAATGAAACTCTGCATCCGTCCGTCCTGGTCAGCGCGACCCGCAAGGACCTGCCGCAGCGTGCCAGGCCGAGCATTCAGCAGATCATTACCGATTGGGAATACTTGCGCCAGCGTATCGTGCTGACAGGAGTGACCTCCCAGTTGCTCGTCGTGCGCTTCAAAACACCGCCGGAACTGACCTCCTTGGTGGAGGATTATCGCGCGACGATTGAAAGTTACGTGAACAAGCGCGACCAGGCCGGCCTCGCGCGCTCGCTGCCCGGTTTGCCGCCGACGCGCGCCGATTTGCTCGTGCGCGACGCAGCCAAAAAACTGAACGAGTTGGACCAGAAACGGGCTTCGATCAGCGCGACCAACGCACCGCCCGCCAACGCCTTAGCCAGGCCGGCGAAATGAAGTTCCCGCCTATGGGAACTCCGCGCGCCACTTGACAGGTAGGCGACCCAAAATATAGTTCCCGCACAATGAACGAAACTTCATCGGCAAATGGCGAGGAGCCGCCATCAGGCAGTTCGTTAAACGCTCTTAAGGAGTTCAAATCGGCAGGACGCGGCTTCTGGTCGGACGTTTCAGACGCTGACTGGAACAACTGGCGCTGGCAGCTCAAACACCGCATCACTTCGCTCGAACAACTCCAGCGGCTGATGCCATCGCTCACGCCGGAGGAATATGCCGGCACCAAACTGGCCAACACGAAACTGGCCCTGGCCATCACGCCTTGCTTTTTCAACCTGATTGATCCGGCGGATGAAAACTGCCCCATCCGCCGGCAGGTCATTCCTCGGGTCGAAGAAACACACAACGCGCCATGGGAAATGAGCGATCCTTGCGGCGAAGATTCGCATTCGCCTGTGCCCGGACTGGTGCATCGCTATCCGGACCGGGTGCTCTTCCTCGTCACCGACCGCTGCGCGGCGTACTGCCGTTATTGCACCCGGTCGCGACTCGTGAGCAATGCGACGGGCTACGATTTTCACCCGGAGTTCGATCGCCAGATACAGTACATCCGCCAGCACCCTGAAGTGCGCGACGTGCTGCTCAGCGGCGGGGACCCGCTGCTGTTCAGCGACGAGAAGCTCGAAGACCTCCTGAACCGGTTGCGCGGGATCAAGCACGTCGAGTTTCTTCGCCTCGGCACGCGCATTCCTGTTTTTCTTCCGCAACGCATCACGCCGGAACTCTGCGCGATGCTCAAACAGTTTCATCCGCTGTTCATCAGCATTCACTCGAACCATCCGCGTGAGCTGACCACCGAAGTTCGCGACGCGCTCGGTCGCCTGGCCGACGCGGGCATCCCGCTCGGCAATCAGTCTGTGCTGCTTAAGCACGTCAATGACGACGTAACAGTGATGAAGGCGCTCGTGCAGAAACTGCTCATGTGCCGCGTGAAGCCGTACTACATTTACCAATGTGACTTGATTTCCGGCTCCGCGCACCTGCGCGCCAGCGTGCGCAAGGGGCTTGAAATCATGGAAGGCTTGCGCGGTCACACGACCGGCTACGCCGTGCCGCAATACGTCATCGACGCTCCCGGCGGCGGCGGCAAGGTGCCGGTCAATCCGAACTACGTGCTGAGCCGCAACGCCGACCGCGTCGTCATTCGCAACTTCGAAGGCAAAGTCTTTGAGTATGTCGAAGCCGCCAACACCAGCCCGCGGTATAAGGCCTCCGAGGACTTCGTCGTGCCGGAGTTGGTTTGACCGTTTGAGAAACCGGTAATTCCGGTTGGATTGCTCCGAGTGCCTCCCGAGTCATGGCAAACTAAAGCCGCACGCGCGAAAAAAATCATTGCCGCGCTGCGGAAGACTTACCCTGACGCGCACTGCGAGTTGAATTATTCGAACCCGTTGGAACTGCTCATCGCCACCGTTTTGTCGGCGCAGTGCACCGACAAACGGGTGAACCAGGTCACGGCTGAATTGTTCAGGAAATACCGCACGGCGGCGGACTACGCCAAC
>QHNT01000204.1 GCA_003218515.1 Verrucomicrobiota bacterium
ATTACGATCCTGGTGTCCCATCGATTTTCGACGGTGCGCATGGCGGACCTCATCGTCGTGCTGGACGGCGCTCGTCTCGTTGAGGTCGGCACCCACGAAGAGCTCAAGGCCCAGGGCGGGCACTACTCGGAACTCTACGGCATTCAGGCCGCAGCTTACCGGTAAGGATATCAAATCTCCAGGCGGATCCAGTCGATGGCCCAGGGCGCGTCTTCAAAAGCTGCCGCTTCGAGCCTCTGTGCGCGCAGCCGCTCGCCTTCAAGCCACCGATCCCTATCTCGCCGCCACACTCTCTTTAAACCGAGAAGTTGCCGGTCAGCTCGACCCGCTTTGTTCGGTAGGTGGTTCATATGTGGCTTTAGCCTTTGCTTTTCTAAGATACCCAAAGGCAGTCGCTGAAAGAATGAACGCGGCGCCAAAAAGTGCCAGATGGGCCACAAGCATACCAACCAGCAGGCAGAACACTGCTACTCCGAACAAGTGAAATGCGTGATCCTTGACGGCCAAGGAATCGGATAACGTAACGGAACCTTTTGCAGCGTCCGGTTCAGAAAGCGCCCGAAGGAAAAGAATGCTTCGAAGATTAAGAGAGATGGATACTGCGGTGGTAACGAACCAGCCACCGGCAAAAAATGCGAATACAGGACCTCCGAAGAATGAAGCATACGCGAAAATAGCTGCCGAAAATAAAACCTGAACAAGCGCAAGCCTTACCGATTGTTCTTTGACTAATCCACGCGGACCGCCAGTAACGATGAAATCTTGAGCGTGAGATAGCCCACGACCCTTACGGAATAGAACGTGTGCGGAAACAAAAATGATGAGCCAGATAATTATCACCGCCCAATGTGGAAGTGGGATCGTGCTGGATTCCAATTCCCTGATATAAGTTTCCATAAGTGAGATGCCGAACGGGTCTATACCGACCGCGTGCAACGCTACGCAGTTTTCGGCGCAAAACAACCCGGAAATCGGTCGTGGCTCGACGGATCGACCGCCGCCGCAGTTTCCGTCGATGCGGCCCCAAACCTTGTCCGAGCGACGAGCATCGATGGGACAAAAAAGTCCGGCGACCTTTTCTGCAGTTTGGAACTTCCGGATGGCCTGTTCGAGAGAGAGTTGGAAGTGCATTGCGGTCGTTCGATGCTCAAGCGTTTTCAGATGGAGGGGCAAACCTTGGAGTCTGAAGAAGTAACGGACCGACTTCTCCTCACATATTGATGGGACGCTGGCGTATAGCGTCGTTCTCCGTCCTCGCTGGGTTCATTTTCAACTATAGTCGAAAGACAAATCCCCGGTCGTTCTGTTATGCAGAGAGAGATTGTATCAGATCGAACAAACCGACTGCTTTGAATGGCTGCGGCGTTGCCCCGCCCACTCAGTACACGCCGTTTGCACCGATCCGCCTTACGGAATTTTGGAATTCACCGAAAAGGAACTCGCGAAGCTGCGCGCGGGGCGCGGCGGCGTTTGGCGATTGCCCCCCAAAGTAGGGGGCAGCCGTCGTGATCCGTTGCCGCGTTTCACGGTGCTTACCGAAGAACAGAAGCAACACCTGCGCGATTATTTTCGCGATTGGGGCAAGGTCATCCTAAGGGCCCTCGTCCCGGGCGGGCACGTTTGCGTGGCCGGCCACCCGATTCTGCAACACCACGTGCAAGGCGCAATGGCCGAGGCCGGCTTTGAAGTGCGCCCCGCGATCATGCGCCTTTATTTCAGTTTCCGCGGCGGAGACCGGCCCAAGAACGCCGAAGCGGAATTCCCCGAAGTCTGCGTCAGCCCAAAAGGCGCCTACGAGCCGTGGATGCTTTTCCGCAAACCGATTGACACAAGAACCGTCGCCGAGAATTTGCGCCGCTGGAAAACGGGCGCTCTGCGCCGCCTCTCGACCGACAAACCGTTGCCTGATGCCATTCCGATCGGGCGAACTCCCAAACGTGAGGAAGCGATTTCAAACCATCCATGCCTCAAACCGCAGCACTTCATGCGCATCATCGTGCGCGCGCTCCTGCCATTGAGCGAGGGAACGATTCTCGATCCGTTCATGGGGTCCGGTTCGACGATCGCCGCCGCGGAAGCGGTCGGTTACACCGCCACAGGCCTGGAACTTGACACCGAGTATTTCCGGCTCGCGCAAAAGGCGATCCCGCGTTTGGCCTCGCTGTATCCGGAATTCAAAGGGCAGGCAATTGACGTTGAACCGAATGGCAGTGTGGAACGAGACGAACCGGAAGACCAGTTGGCGCTCGTCCTGGCCGAAACACCGCCGGCTTACGAAACCTGGGCGGGCAAGAAACCGTCTCGTTCACCGTTGCCAGTGCGACGATAAATCCGCTTAGGCCGTTGATCGGGGCCGATCGCACTCGCATGGGTTGGCAGTGATGATAAACCCGGCGGCACTTTGTAATCCACCGGCCTTTGGTTCGGCGCTAAAGTCACCGCGCTATGGAAATCTACACAGGCGGTCTGAGTGAGGTGGGCGCGGGCGGCGGCCATTCTCCGGCCCAAACACTGGTGTCGCGGCCGGCTCTTTTACAATGGATCACTCCTCATGAATTGGAGGCGTTGCGCGACGCTCTCGTCCGAGGCCGTTTGCCGCCCGACTTTCTGGGGAAGCTGAAGAGGTTGAAGGACGGCGACCTCACTCATCATTTTATCGAACAAAACTGCAGGCTGTTTGCCGCGCTGCTCGCGGCGACGGAGGACGGCAACTTTCGCGAAGGCAGCCCGGCGGAGCGGGAACGAATGCTGCGGGTGCTGGCTTACGTGCGCAAGGATGACGATGCGATTCCCGATTACAGGCCGGAGGGCTTTGCGGACGACCAGCGGGAAATGCGCGCCGCCACGGTCGAACTCGCCGGCCTGATCCAAGCGTTCAAGGCGTGGCGGCTTCGCCATCAAGTGCCCGTGATGTGGTCGGAGCACGGAGTCAGTGCTCGACAATTGCGACGCTGATATTGGGTGTATCCATCTCCGATCTATTGCCTCGATGGTGTGGATGTTGACGGACTGATCCCCTCTGCTGACCCTGAAGCGAATGCTCGTCAAGCGAGTGGTTCATTTTGCGGTTTGAGCGATGCTTCGATAGATGCTCAATGCTCGCCGATACTCGTCTAGCGCCTCGGAAGATAGCACGTCACGACTCCGCGCGATTTCCTCCTCGACACGTTTCACCAGAAACTCCGCCTCTTCACGCCGCGGGCGCAGCGGCAGTCCGTCCGCTTCCACAAACCAGGGAGCAGTGTGAGCGAAGTGAAAGCGGCCGTTTTCGCGTTCCTCCCAGCAGCGCACCGCGATCCAGCCGGAACCGTTCAACTCCACCTCTTCGTTGAAGTGAGACCGGTGCGCGCCGGTCCGTGTGCGCGTGGCGACTGAATTGGTCGTGCGAACGACCTCGCCATTCACGATCACCTCGATCCTGCCCACACGTTCGGCGCTCACAACGTCGCCTTCCACGTGAAAGCGCTGTTTGTCTTTCGCTCCAAGCGGACTCTTGAAGACGTGACCGGCATCTTCGCCATTAACGGCGGCAAACAGCATCGGACCCGTGGTCACGAAACTGCGCCCTGATTTCAGGCCGTTGACCCACGCCTCGTAACTGAATCCGCGGGGCAGATGCACATAGACGCGGCTGAAACCCAACGGCACCGGGTGCACTCCGTTTGCGGTCCCGGCAGCGGGGCTCAGGCGAAAGCCGCAATCGAGCAGCGCGTAGTAGTTCAGGAACCCGTAAAGGGTCCATTGCCGCTCGTTATCGCTGCCGCTTCCAATATTCATCCAGGCCGGCGCCGGCACCGCCCAGTTCGTGATGGAGAATTCCGTCTCCCAGTGATGGTTGTTGGCCAGCTCGAACAGATCGGGCCGAACCAGCGGAACCAGCGCCATCGACCACGGCCAATTGTGCTTCTCCAGATCCAGCAGCGCGCCCTCCGCATGCGCCCGCTCGGCTATCGGGCTTATCGGCAACGCCGGCAGATCGAAAACTGTCTGGTGATTCACCGCCAACAGGGCGCCGAGGGTGTGCGGGCGTTTGGCTGTCGTGAAAATTTCGTATTCGGTGTTCTGCGGATAAAAAACGTGCGTGGCAGCGACATTCACAGGCGCAGCGGTGAAATCGCCTTTGAAGTTTTTATTGCCCCGGCTGGGTGGAACGTCGGCGTCCGTCGTCCAGTAAACCAACGGGAAAGCAACATTGACGTCTTCGGCCGGCATCACGTTCGGCAAATCACCCGGATCGCGATGCACGTGCGTGTCGCCGGAGTACCACCCAAGCTCAGCCATATTGACCCAGCGCCGTAATCGAAACTCGACCTTCGCCATATCGTGCCGAACCACCACCTCGCGTGTTTCGGGAAAAAACTCCTTCCCGCGCTCAACGGTAAACGTGTATCGCCCGGGCAGAAGCTCGTCACGGAACGGATGCGCCGAGAGCGTCGTGTGCATCTCCACTGCGTTTGTGTTGAATCCGCTTCGCCGCTCGTAACGCACCGCCGACCCGCGTCCAAATGCCGTTTTGGGAAAGTGCCACGCGCCGTCCACCCCCCGAATGTAAACACGCGACGCAAGAGGCTTGCCGTTTTCGGCGTCCACAATTTCGCCCTCGACGAGCACCTCCTTTCGCTCACCTCTCCTCTTCTCCACAATCGCCAACGCATCAGCCGGCGTTTGCTCCGGATCGACGTAGCGCGCCAGGTCACGAAGCGCGATCGCTTTGAACTCGTTGGTGTGCAGATAGTGCATGAACTCCTCGAAACGCTCAGGCCGCGTGTGCACCCAGGGATGTTCCCGATCCGGCACTCCGTGAAATTGTAGCACTGCGATTCGACCACTTCGTGCCTGGTCCACGGCTCGTTTGAAGTCCTCGAGCGTCCAGTCCAGCCGCGCGTCACCCGCGGAAGGAATCAAAAGCGGATGGTCCACGCCCGGCTCGTAAGCGAATCCGCGTCCCCATTCGTATGGGTGTTCGGGCGCGCCGCCGCGCCGGGCGAAACGAATGCCCAGCCGCTGCAAAATCGGCAGGGCGCCCGGATGAATCGCGTTGCCCGGATAGGCGAAACTGCCCGGGCGCGGAATGCCCTGCTCGACACAGCGCGCGTTGATGGCCTCGATCTGCTCAGTCAATTTGTCGAGATTGCGGGCATTGACGGACAGGTGGTCGCGCGTGTGATTGCCGATCTCGAAGCCGTCGCGGTTCAATTCCGCAATCTGCTCCCAGGTCATGTAATCCTGTTTGTTCGCGCGGAAGGAAAAGCCTTCCGTGATGAAAAAGGTGGCCGAGAAACCATATTTCTTCAGCAACGGACGCACTACCGAATAATGAGAAGCCACTGAATCATCGAAGGTGAGCACAACGAGTTTGTCCGGAACAGCCGCGTGGACACAGCCGAGCAGGGCCTCGCAAAGCGCGGCATATGCAAGCAAACTTGGCGGCTTGAGGCAGTTTTGCCAGGACCGGTTCATCCCGTTCCAGAACGCCGAACAATTCCCCGACAGTCAAGTCTGGAACTTGAGGCCCCGTGTCAGGGGACGCATCTGGATACCACACCACGCCCGCGAGCGATTCCCTCTCCCCACGACAGAGGAGTGGGGAGAGGGCCAGGGAGAGGGGATTTCAAAGGAGCGCGACAATTCGATGGGAACGAGCCCCAGCCCTCTCCCCGCTCGTGCCTCGCAGGGAGAGGGAGCAGAGGACTTCAGGGACGGTGGGTGTATCAAGATGCGCCGCGCGTCAGACCAACCGATGGAACCGATTCCTTCGCGGGCTCATATCAGCTTCGTGACCCACAATATTTTCCTTCTCCTATCCGCAAGGCGGGTTTTACGATGTGCGCTGAATGGCAAACGCTGAGACAAAACGCCTGCTGATCACCGACCTGATTTCCGCAGCCACGATCGAACTCCACCTGCGCGGCCGGCAGCGTGACGATGTGCTCGCCGAACTCGTCGACTTAATTCCCGAAATCGCGGACCGGTCCGAAGCCAGGCAGACCCTGCTCCGGGCGTTGCAGGAACGTGAGCACCTCCACAGCACCGGCATTGGCGACGGCGTCGCCCTGCCCCACGCGCGCAATGCGCTCGTCGGCCTCGTTGAAAAGCCGGTCGTCGTCTTTGGCCGGCACGAGGCGGGAATCGCTTACGGCGCGATCGACGCCCAACCGGCGAAACTGTTCTTCTTGCTCGTGACAACAACCGTTGCGCAACACCTCGGCATCCTCGCGCGCATCAGCCGGCTCGTCCGCGACCCGAAACTGCGTCAGAACCTCACCACGGCGGACAAAGCGGAAAAAGTGCTCGCGCTGATCCAGGAAGCGGAAGCGAAGATGTGAGACCTGGATCCCGCGCCGCGTCTCAGTTTTTTTGCAGCGCGCACACGGGCTTAGTGGCACGGGCGTCCCGTCCGTTCGCTCCCAACCAGAAACTCACGGGCGGGACACCCGTGCCACAACCGTTACAAGACTGAGATGCGCCCGATGGCGCTTGCGCTCATCGCCGGTATCCGATTCATGCATCGCGCAACTCGCCGCTGAACCCCTGCTGCCTCAGCGCCTCAAACAACACCAACGCCGCGCAGTTGGACAGGTTCAACGAACGTGACTTCTCGTGGAACATCGGGATGCGCAGCCAACGGTCGCGATGTTCTTCGAGCACCTTCTTTGGCAAACCTGCAGTCTCGCGGCCGAACACCAGATAGTCGTCCGGCGAATAACGGACCTCTGCGTAACGCTGCGGCCCGCGTGACTCGATGAACCAGAGCCGTGCGTTGGGCGGCAGTTGCTTTTGAAACTCCCTCCAATTCGGCCAGCGATGCCACTCGACCTGCCGCCAGTAATCCATCCCTGCGCGTTTGAGTTGTTGGTCGTCGAGTTCGAAGCCGAACGGTTCGACGAGGTGCAACGTTGTCCTTGTCGCCGCGCAGAGGCGCGCCACGTTGCCCGTGTTCGGCGGAATTTCCGGTTCAACCAGAACGATGTGCATTTCGCATTTCGGATTTCGGATTTCGGCTTTCGGATTTGTAGAAAACTTTCCATAATACTAATCCGTGCGCCGGCGCGGTCATTCCGGCGACGCGCCGGTCTTTTCTACCGAGCATCCGTTTGATTTCAGCAACGGCAAACTTCCCCTGCCCCACCTGCACCACCGTTCCCACCATGCCGCGGCACATTTTGTAGAGAAACCCATCGCCTTCGATGACAAACGTCAACACCGGGCCGTTTCGCTTGATGTCGCAACGCGTCACCGTGCGCACCGTGGATTCCATTTCATAGTTTCGCGCTCCGGCAAACGATTTGAAATCGTGTTTGCCCAGAAATCGTCTCGCCGCAGCATGCATCGCCGGTAAATCCAGCGGCGTCGGCACGTGCCATGCCTGGTGTCGCAGCAACGGGTTCATCGCCGTTTGGTTCCAGATCAGGTACCGGTACTGTTTGCCGGTCGCGTCGAAGCGCGAGTGAAAATCCCCGCGACACAGCTTCGCCGACATCACGCGAATGTCCTCCGGCAACCACGCGTTCAACGCGAGGACGAGCTTGCGCGCCGGCATTTTGAACTCCGCTTTTGGAATCTCAACGTGCGCCACCATGCCGAGCGCGTGCACGCCGGCATCCGTGCGGCTGGAGCTGTGGACACGCGGTTGGCCGGGAAAAAGTTCAGCCAGCGATTCCTCGACCTTTTGCTGTACGCCGGTCCCGGTTTTCTGCGCCTGCCACCCTTCGTAATTCGTCCCGTCGTACGCGATGGTGAGTTTGAATTTGAGCGTGTCCACGTTTGCTCGTTAAACCGTTGAATCGTTCAACCGTTAAACCGGGAGCAACCTTGCCCAATCCATTCCAGTCGGTTCAACGGTTCAACAATTCAACGCTTCAACAATTCAACGGTTCAACAATTCAACGGTTCAACGATTTAACGAATCCAGATAGCTTTGCAACAATATCGCCGCCGCGGACTTGTCCACCTTGTCTTTCCGCTGGCGACCACGCACCTCTGCCTCCGTCAAAAAGCGGTGCGCTTGCACCGAGGTCAACCGTTCATCAAGGGTTTTGATGGGAATCGCAACCGCGTCCTTCAAGACGGCAACAAACTCCTGCACCTTGAGCGCCGCCGGACCGTAACTGCCGTCCATGTTCCGCGGCATCCCGACCAGGATCAGCTCCACCTGTTTCTCGCGGAGGATTTCTTTCAACCTGTCCAGGAATTTCGCGAACGGTTCCGCCGGGATAAACTCCAGCGGCTGGGCGATCATCCCCAACTCGTCGCTGACGGCGACGCCCATTCGTTTCGTGCCATGGTCAATCGCGAGGATGCGCATGAATCAATAAACCATGAGTCGGCCTCCCCGAATTATTCCGTCCCACCCTTCGGGAAACTCCTCACCATCCCAGCCACACGGGAAGTGACCAGCCGCATACCAAGGTTCGAGATGTTTCAGAAAAAAAATCGGTTCTGAAACATCACTAAGCTCGCATTCCAAGAGTATATAGAAAAAGTCGTATTGAAGACTGTGTTTTATCTTTTCCTTTGATTCATCTGGAAGAGGTACTCTCGGAAGTAAAGTATCTATAAACGAGTTGATTAAAGGGGTAGCCTCCTCTGCGAGAGGATTCCATTCTTGCAAACGTTCCCACATGCCCGGTTTAGGATATTGTTTTTCGACACCACGCTGTACGGCATTTCGCGCCATGTACTGACAATTTCCCCACCTTTTTGAAGAACACTCTTTTGCGGCACTGCGCCAATTTGTTATATGCGCTACCGAATCGGGCAAATGCATTCCAACAGATTCAAAAATTGGATAGCCAAAAATGCTTTCCAACTTTTGTTGAACTCTTGGTTTCATCTTACCAGTACGTTCATCACCTTCACCGCCGCTTGCACCGTGTTTTCAATGTCTGCCTCACTGTGTGCCATCGAAATAAATCCCGCCTCGAACTGCGACGGTGCGAGGTAAATCCCCTCCGCGAGCATGCCGTGAAAGAATTTCTTGAACCGCTCGCGGTCGCTATGCATTGCGTCGGCGAGATTGTGAACCGGACGATCGGTGAAGTAGGCGCAAAACATCGAGCCACAACGATTGAATTGCACCGGCACCTTCGCGGACCTGGCTGCATCCTTCATTCCCGCTTCAAGCTGCGCGCCGAGTTGTTCGAGCCGCGCGTAGGCGTTCTTTTCGGATTTCGGATTTCGGATTTCGGATTTCAGAGTTATGGGCTCGCCTTCACCCTGACCCTCTCCCCCAGGAGAAGGAACAGCCCCCTCGCTCATTGGCTGGGAGAGGGCCGGCGTGAGGGTCGCACGCGTCAATTCCGCACTCCGCACTCCCCATTCCGCATTTGAAAGTTCTTCCAACGCCGCAATGCCCGCCGCCATCGCCAGCGGGTTGCCGCTCAGCGTCCCTGCTTGATAGACCGAGCCCAACGGCGCCAGGCAATCCATGATGTCACTGCGTCCGCCAAACGCGCCAACGGGCAACCCTCCGCCGATGATTTTTCCAAAACAACTCAAGTCGGGCGTGATGCCGAAACGTTCCTGCGCCCCGCCCCAAGCAAGGCGAAAGCCAGTCATCACTTCATCGAAAATCAGCAGCGCGCCGTTGTCTGCCGTGATTTTTCTCAGGAATTCCAGGTAGCCCCGCTTGGGCAGATACAAACCGGCGTTGCCCGGCACAGGTTCGACGATGATGCCGGCGACCTGTCCCTGGTTGGCTTCAAACGCGGCTTTGACGGCGTCGGCGTCGTTGAACGGCACGACAATCGTGTGCTGCGTGAACGCCGCCGGCACGCCCGCGCTATCCGGATGTCCAAACGTCAGCGCGCCGGAGCCGGCCTTGACCAGGAGCGAATCGGCATGCCCGTGGTAGCAACCGTCGAACTTGATGATTTTGTCGCGCTTCGTGAATCCGCGCGCGAGACGAATGGCGGACATGCAGGCTTCCGTGCCGGAGTTGCACATGCGAACCTTCCGCACGCTCGGCACCGCTGAGCAGACCAGTTTGGCCATCGTCACTTCGTAGGGATTAGGAATGCCGAAGCTCGTTCCGTTCTCCGCGGCTTGCTGCACCGCTTTGATGATTTTCGGGTGCGCGTGGCCGAGGATCGCCGGTCCCCAGGTGCAGACGTAATCGATGTATCCGTTGCCATCCACGTCCCACACCTGCGCGCCTTTGGCCTTGTTAACGAAGAACGGCTGCCCGCCGACGGCGCGAAACGCGCGCACCGGAGAGTTGACCCCGCCCGGGATGTATTTCAACGCCTCCGTGAACAAAGTTTCAGATTGGGTCCGTGAAATCACACTGACAAAATACCCGGAGCCAATGGTGGACGCGAGTCATTTGGTCACGAATCGAAGTCTGCATGCTCCGCTCGTTTTCTGGTTCGCTTACTGTGTCTCCTTCGCGGTCTGATCGCATTTCTCGCAGTGCGGGGGTTCAACACTCGTGTGTCGGTCCCGGATAGTCACTTCATTGGCCAGTCCAAATCGCGCGATAAAACGCCCACCCAGGCGGAGGAGACGTGTCAATATTCGTGGAGACGCCAGAGGATGGCATCGTGATCGTTGTGAAGATAGACCAATCGGTCATGTTGGTCGAACTCAAAAGGCTATACTCATACCCCGCCTGGCCAGCGAAGCGAATCTGGACTGTGGTGCCGACGACACTTGCGCCGAGCATCTCCGGCGTCTGTGGTAGCATGTACTGGAATATTGTCCCGAAGCCAAGATCACCACCACCAACGGCCGTGCCGTAAAGCGCGCCGTTACGCCCTTTGACCAGCGACGCCATCGGGCCTATGCCCTCGCGTGCGCTGAAACTGTGAACCGTATTGTAACCAGTGCCATTTTTTCCTAATTTGAATATTGTTCCATTATAATTGGCGCCACCGCCATAAGTCGTACCGTAGAGTGCGCCATCGGGGCTCTCGACCAGTGCCCCGTCCGGCTGCCTGCCATCTCCCGCGGCCGCTCCAAAATGGAGGAGGATTAGATAACCCGTCCCGTCTTTGTTCAGTCTGAACACCGTTCCCGCGTTGTACTTGCCGCCAGAGTCAGTCGTGCCGTAGAGCGCGTCGTCGCTGCCTTCGACCAGCGGCGCCAACGGGTATTGGCCGTCACCGCTGACAGTGTTGAAGTGATGCAAAATGCTGTAGAGGCTGCCATCCTCGCTGAGTTTAAACACTATGCCATAGCCGCCGCTGCCTCCAGCCTCAGCCGTGCCGTAGAGCGCCCCATCCCGTCCCTCTATCAAAGCGGCACTGGGGTAGCGGCCATCGCCCGCACCGTTGGAAAAGTAATGCAGCACGGCAAAGCTACCGGCGTCGTTGTTCAGCCGGAATACCACACCACTGTTATTGCTGCCGCCCCCAAAAGTCGTGCCGTAGAGCGTGCTGTCACTCGTGGAAAGCAAGCCACCTCTGGGATTACGTCCGTCGCTGCCGTCAAAGTGATGCAGTATGGTGTAGCCGTTGCCTTCTTTGCCGAGTTTGAACACCGTACCGGCACCGCTGCTGCCGCCCAACTCAGTTGTACCATAAAGAGCGGAGTCGGCGCCTTCGGTTAATCCGGCCCGCGGACTGCGACCATCGGCGTCGTACGTGCTGAAGTGTTTCAGAACGCTGTACCCGCTGCCATCCTTCTTCAAAGTGTAAACCGTGCCATTTGTCCAGCTACCTCCATCAGCAGTTGTGCCATACAGCACGCCGTCATGACCTTCGGTTACCGAACCCCACGGATTATATCCATCGCCTCCACTGCGACTAAAATTGCGCAGGATTCTGTAGGCGCTTCCATCTGGATTCACCTTGAACGCTGTGCCTAGACCGCTCGTCCCCCCGCCGGTGGTAACGCCATAGAGGGCTCCGTCATTTCCCTGTGTCAATTCGTTAACGGGATAGTGTCCGTCACCTTCACTGCTCCCAAAACGGCAGACAACCGCATAGCCACTTCCGTCCAAGTTCATCTTGTACATAGTGCCATAGTTCTGGATTCCACCAGACGACGTCAGACCGTAAAGTATGCCATTGGTGATTTCCAGAACCCCTCCGCTAGGATTCGCTGCTTCGGTCTTTCCCGACGTGCTAAACTGATACAACAGGCCGTAATCGGTTCCATCTTTGTTCACCTTGAAAACCGTTCCGGCAGTATTGCTGCCTCCGTTTGAGGTCGCTCCGTACAATTTTCCATCGACTGTCTCTAACAGAGAGCCGACTGGGTACTGTCCGTCTAAAAAGGGCGGAAAATATCCGAAGTAATGCAAGATATTGTAAGCGCTCCCGTCCCGGATCAGTCGGAAGAGCGCGCCGGCCCCGTAGTAGCCGCCATCCACAAAGCCATAGAGAACTCCGTCGCTCCCATTCAGGCACAAACGAGGTTTGCTCCCGCCACTGGTCGTCCCGGTCGCGTGTTACAGCACGCCGTACCGTCGCGGTCAAACCTCCCGATACCGTTGCGCGATTGGGATGCGCCGGCCAACACCGAACGCCTTGCTCGTGACTTTCAATCCGGGCGCCGCCTGACGGCGTTTGTATTCGTTCAAATCAATCAATCGCACCACCCGCTTTACCGTCGCTTCATCGAAACCGCCGGCAATAATTTCCGCAGCGGACCTGCCCTGCACGACGTACGCTTCGAGAATCGCGTCGAGCACGTCGTAGGGCGGGAGCGAGTCCTGGTCCGTCTGGTTCGGACGCAATTCGGCCGACGGCGGCTTGGTGATGGACGCCGCTGGAATGATTTCTTTGTCGCGGTTGATCCAGCGGCTCAGCCGATAAACCATGGTTTTGGGCACGTCGCTGATCACTGCGAGACCGCCGCACATGTCGCCGTAAAGCGTGCAGTAGCCGACCGCCAGTTCGCTCTTGTTGCCGGTGGTCAGCAGCAGTGAACCGAACTTGTTCGAGAGCGCCATCAACGTCACGCCGCGCAGCCGCGCTTGAATGTTTTCCTCCGTCGTGTCCTCCGCGCGACCCCTAAAGATTTCTTTGAGTTGGGCCCGGATCGCCTCGAACGGCAATTGAATGGAAATCACGTCGTGTTGGATCCCCAACCTTTCGGCAAGCGCGCGGGCGTCATCGAGGCTCCCCTGCGATGAATACTGCGACGGCAACGAAACGCCGCGAACGTTCTCCGCGCCGAGCGCCGCTGCCGCCAGACAAGCGGTCAGCGCCGAGTCAATGCCGCCGCTCAAGCCGAGCACCACCGATTTGAAACCGCATTTGTGGATGTAATCGCGCAGGCCGAGCACCAGCGCTTTGAAAACTTTCTCCTCGTCCACGCTGGTCCGGGGTGGCACCAACTCGGTGGTCCCGGTGTCAACGACCAGAAAATCCTCGGCGAACTCTTCGCCTCGCGCGATGAGGCCGCCCGCCGCGTTGAAAACCAGACTGCACCCTCCGGCTTCGACGAGTTCGACCGCCGGGTTGCGGCGATACCGGCGATCGCGCCAGAAATCGTCGTCGTTCCAAACGTCTTCGCAAATCGTCACGCCGATTTTCTGTCCGTTGAACTCGACCGGCGCGTTCTCCGTGGCCGGTTCAAAGTAACGGTCTTCGTCAAACACGTCGTAGGTCGGCAACAGCATTTTGACGCGCGTGGCCACGATTCTTCCGTTCTGCAGTAGCCCAACCGAATTGGTGGCCTCGCGTCCGGGCCGCTTCGTATTTTCGCCCACGTAACCAACCAGCAAACCGGTCCTGCCCGTGGCTGCCGCGAGCCGGTCGAGCAACGCCAGATTGTTTTTGATAAAACCGCCTTTGAGCAACAAATCGCGCGGCGGATAGCCAGTCGTGGCCAGTTCGGGAAAAACCACCAGCTCGACCCCCGCCCCGGCTCCGCGCCGATACGCGGCCAGAATTTTCGCTTCATTACCGGCGAAGTCGCCGACCGTCGTGTTGATTTGGGCCAGGGCAATTTTCATGCGAACAGGGCCGACCGCGTGGTCAACGTCGCCCAAAAAAAGTTTCCGTCAACGACCCGCGCTCGGTGCGAACGACCGCGCCCGTGGACACCTGGTGGCGCGCGAACCAGCCTTGATTGACTTCGAGCACGTATTGGATCTTGTCCGTCCCGGCCTCAATCGGCGTCTCGTCTTTCGGTTTCATGTCGTGGGTTTCAAGAATCGCGCCTTCACTGTCAATGTAAGCGCATGACAGCGGCATCAACGTGTTCCGCATCCAGAACGCTGCGCGATGCGGCGCGCTGAAAACAAACAGCATTCCCTCGGTCTCGTCCATGTTGGTGCGAAACATCATGCCAGTCTGCACCTGGATGGACGTGCGCGCCACTTCGACGCTGAGCTCTTGCGCGCCGAGCCAGAGCTTGATTGCAGGCAGTTTCGTCTGGGCGTTGGTCGGACCGCTTTCCCCGAACGAAGAGGATGCCGCCGATGTCTCGGTCCCTTTCTTGCAGCCGAAAAACAACAGAACAACCGCCAGGAGATAACCTGCCCACCCATCAAATCTCATGCCGAAAGAGTGCGGAGAACTCGGTGGTGTTTCAACCTTTTGTTGGCGCACTCTCCATGAACCGCCCCTCTCCCGGCCTTCGGCCACCCTCTCCCCGCCTTGCGGGGAGAGGGCAGGGAGAGGGGTGCCAATCTGGTTCATGGTCCCAATGCATGCGCAAAAGCGAATGAAGGCTTCCCATGCTCCGGCCCCCTCACCCCTGCACCACTGCCGTTGAATTAAGCCGGAACGGTTTCCTCGCGCTCTTGATCGTAATCTTACTTTTAATCTCCAAGAACCTAAGCCGAGTAAGATTACGATTACAAATAACTCAGCCACACCTCACGACGTCGCCGTTTAACCTCAGCGAACCATTGGCAGACTGGATAAAGTGTCGCTATCACGCCAACCCAAATCAGATAAACGATCGGCAAACTGTAGCCGTAACCCGCAGGTATCGAAGGCGGACCGGCCGCGGGTGGATTCGCAAAGAACCATTCCGCATGGCCATAACGGACGTAAGCAATCAGGACGGCCAACCCATGAATCAGCGGAATGTGGAGCAAATAATAAAACAACGGAACGCGGCCAAAGACCAGGACCGGTTTGAGCCACCGGGGCGTTCCGCGGTCGAGCAGCGCCAACACGAGCAAAGCGGGTCCCATCGTCATCAACAGGTAAAGCAGCGACGGCGGATATTTGTGACAATTAAGAAATGAAAAGAGCGTAAACAACGCGTTCTTCTGAAGTGACCATCGGTCCGGATCGCCATACACATCGATGGCGCGAAGCAGGACGAACAACGCCGTCAGCCCCGCGCCCAAAAGAAAAACCCATTTGCGGCGGTGGGCCGCTTCGCGGACCAACAAAAAACCAAAGCTGTAACCGACCGCCATCACTCCAATCCATGGCACCAGTGGATAACCGGCAACAAAGCGATAACCTTTAGCCGGAACGATGATCCCGCCGCTGTGCAGAATCTTCCAGAGCCAGCCGAGTTTCCCGAATGTTTCAGGCTGAACGTAATCGAACAGATTGTGACTGGCGATCATCACCAGGCCGAACGTCGCGATCCACTGCACCGGCAGGTAGACGAGTCCCGCCAGCGCGACCATTGACCAGCCGATGGCCCAGATCACGATGCCCATCGCAAAATGGTAATCCAAATTAAACAGCCACCCGAAGCATCGCACCCAGGTCAGTTCCAGGAACACGAGCCACAACCCGCGCGTCAACAGAAACCGGGACAACTCCTGCTTCGTTTTGCCCCGCGTCGTCGAAAGGAACGCGCCTGTGCCTGCGAGAAAGATGAAGACCGGCGCGCAGTAGTGCGTAATCCAACGCGTGAGAAACAATGCCGGATACGTCTTCGCCAGATCGGTCGGATCAAACGACAAGTCTTTCGAGAAAAAATCGCGCGTATGGTCCAGCGCCATGACCATCATTACGAATCCACGCAGTGCGTCAACCGAGTCGAGTCTGGGCTTTGCCGCGGGTTGCGGTTGTGGAACGCTGACGTGGAGAGTGGTGGCCATGTCCCCACCCCTATCACAACGAGGCGCTCCTCAGCGATGCTTTATTTGCTTTACCGGCTGACATATTCCGGCTTCCAAACTCATTGCTTTGTAAAACGTTCGCGGCTTTTTCTCAGGCTCACTCTCTGTCGATAAAAAGCGAACAACTTTAACTGGCCGATTTTTGTTTCTGCTTTAGGTTCCGCTCGTGGGAATACAGGTGCGCATCCTGATTTTTGATGACGATGCCACCGATGTAGAATTGATGCGGCGCCAACTCCGGCGGCAGAAGTTCGATTGTCTTATTCAATACGCCGCAACCGAAGGAGAGTACCTGAAAGCGCTGCGCGAATTTTCGCCGGACCTGATCCTCTCGGACTACAAATTCCCTCTGCACAGCGGCCTGTTTTCTTTGAAGATGGCGCGCGAGGTTTGCCCGGCTGTTCCCTTCATATTTGTGAGCGGCGTTTTGGAAGACGATCTCGCCGGGGAGTTATTGAAACAAGGCGCCAGGGCCTATGTTTCCAAGAGCCGACTGGAACAACTCGTCACAACGGTCCAATCCGCGTTGCTGGAGCCCAATGTACAGAAGCAACCGACACACCCAATGCCGAACGGTGCCTCGAGCAACAGTCTCCCGGCGCAACTGTGATTTTCGCTAATCAGCGCCGCAGCCTATTTTATCAGGCGGTAGAAGCGGCTTTGGGCAAGCACGATGTCCTCCGAATAGCCCGGGGCTGGCGCCGGCGTGATGGTCGTCCACTGGCCGAGGACAGTGGGCGCCCATTGGAGATTCCCGGTACCGGACCAGTTGAGTGTCACCTTGCCATTACTCACAACAGGAGACAGGAACCGGGGCGGCAGCGCGGAGGCGTCGTTAAGCCTGACGTAGTCGATGCCCATCCAATTGCCGCCACCGGCGTCACTGTAGCTGATGCCTCTAAGAGTCACGATGTTATCAGGGCCGAGACCGACCTGCGCGTTCACACTGGCCAGAGTGAACTCCGGCGTTGTGTAAGCCACACCCAATTGATTAGTGTGGATGAGTATCTCCGGCTGGACCTTCACGCCATTGACATAGACCTCGACTCCGTAGCGGGGATCGGTAATCACATCACTCGGGTCCTCCAAATTAAGCGCGTCAAAGGTGACCGATAACACGTTGGTGGGTTTAAGCGTGTCTGGAAGGTTGAAGTGATAGCGCTGCTCAGTGTCGGCGCCGGCGAAAGCGCGCTCGGCGGCTTCTTCGTTACGGGGCACCAGGCCAACCGGCGTGTAAGCGCCATATTGGGTGACGACACTTGCGATGGCATTCGTATAAACGCCGGCGAAGTAGTAATCATTGTCCGCTTGCTGATTCAGCTCATGGCTGAACGCGCTTCCCGGCAGGTCGTTGAGAACCCCATTCTCCTGCACAAAGGTGGCATTGGTTCCCCCATCGTCACCTACAGGCCATCCGTCATCATCGCGGCCGACGGCCCAGGGGAACACCGGCGTCGGAAAGGGATCAAGGTGGACATAGTCGATGCCCATCCACTGGCCGCCACCGTCCGCGCTGTGATTGATGCCTTTAAGGGTCACAATATTATCGAAGCCAGGGCCAACCTCAGCGTTCACACTGGCCAAAGTGAATGGATCGGTCGTGAAATCCTTATCGATGTCAGCAGGGTGGATGACGATTTCTGGCTGGACCAGAACGCTATTGAAATAGACTTCGATGCCATACTGGGGATCGGCTCCACCGGTGTCCAAATTGAACATGTCATAAGTGACCAGGAGTCGGTCAGTGGGTCTTAGTGTGCTTGGAAGGTTGAAGTGGTAGCGCTTAGTATTGTCATCGCCGGCGAAGGCGCGTTCGGCGGCCTCTTCGTTGGCCAGCACTGTGCCGACCGGCACGTAGTCGCCGTATTCGGCGACGACGCTGGCAATGACATTCGTATAAACGCCAGCGAAGTAGTAGTCATCGTCGGCTTGTTGATCGGCCTCCGGGCTGTTTGGGTTTCCGGGCGGCGGGTTGACGCCAGCTTCTTGCACGAAACTAGCGTTCGCTCCCCCACCGTTGCCCGCCGGCTGTGCGTTATCGTCCCTGCCGACAGACCAGGGGAACGGCGGAGGCAATACCGGGTTAAGCTGGACATAGTCGATTCCCATAGAATTGCCGCCACCATTGGCGCTGAAGCTGATGCCTTTCAGAGTCAGGATATTATCGAATCCAGGACCAACCTGTGCATTCACACTGGCCACCGTGAATGCCGGCGTGCTATAAGTAACGCCTAATTCAGCAGTGTGAATGATAACCTCAGACATGACCTTCACGCCATTGACATAGACTTCAACTCCCCAGCGGGGATCCGCTGCGCTTGTATCCAGACTGAGCGCGTCGAAACTGGCAGACAGTTTGTCAGTGGGTTGCAAGCTGCTTGGAAGGTTGAAGTGATAACGCTGTTCAGTGTCACCCACGGACAAGCCACCCTCGGCGGCCTCTTCATTGGCTGGAACAGGTCCGACTGGCTCGTAAGTGCCGTTGCCAGGAATCACAGTCGAATAAACGCCCGCCAGGTAATAATCATTGTCCGCTTGTAGGTTAACCTCGGGGCTGGTCGGGCTTCCCGGCAGCGGGTTGAGGACGCCATTCTCCTGCACAAAAGTAGCGCTGGCTCCTCCACCATTACCGACAGTCCAAGCGTTGTCGTTCAGGCCAACAGCCCAAGGCAGCACGGGCGGCGGAACCGGTCGGGCCACCGGGTTAAGCTGGACGTAGTCAAGGCCCATCGAATTGCCGCCACCTTCGGCGCTGTGGTTAATGCCTCTTATGGTTACGATGTTATCGAAACCCGAACCAACCTGCGCATTCACGCTGGCCAGGCTGAACTGCGGCGTCGTGATGGGTTTATTCGTCTGAGCAGGGCGGATGAGGACCTCCGGCTGGACTCGCACGCTGTTGAAATAGACTTCCACGCCGTAGCGCGGATCCGCCGCGGTGGTATCCAAATTGAGCGCGTCGAAGGTGACCGCCATCAGGTCCGTCGGCGTCAGTGTGTTTGGAAGATTGAAGTGATAGCGCAGTTCGGTGTTACCGCCAGTGAGGCCGCGTTCGGCAGCCTCTTCATTGACCGCAACCGTACCGACTGGGGTGTAGTTGCCGTTGTTGGTGATGACGGTCGTGTAAGAGCCGGCGAAATAGTAATCATTGTCAGCTTGTCCATCAACCTCCGGGCTGTTCGGAACTCCCGGCAGCGGGTTGGTAACTCCATTTTCCTGCACAAAGGTGGTGTTGGTTCCCCCACCGTTACCTACAGGCCATCCATTATCATCGAGGCCAACCGCCCAAGGGAACACCGGCGGCGGGATTCGTTCGGTCTCTTGATTAAGCTGGACATAGTCGATACCCATCCAATTGCCGCCACCGTCGGAATTGTAATTGATGCCTCGCAGGCTCACGATGTTATCAAAGCCAGGACCAACTTCTGCGTTCACACTGGCCAGAGTGAATTGCGGGGTCGTGTAATCCTTATCCAATTGAGCAGTGCGGATGAGAATCTCAGGCTGGACCAGCACTCCATTGACATAGACTTCGATGCCATAGCGCGGGTCCGCCTGGTCTCCTTGCAAATTGTTCGCGTCAAAGGTGACCGATAGCAGGTCATTGGTTTTTAGAGTGCTTGGAAGATTGAAGTGATAGCGCAGATCATCGTCGGCGGCGGCGAAGGCTCTCTCGGCAGCCTCCTCGTCCACCGAAACCACACCGACCGGGTCGTAATCCCCATATTCCGGCCTGGCAGTCACGCTGGGGATGACGGTCGTATAAACGCCCGCGAAGTAGTAATCATTGTCAGCCCCTTGTGGAACCGAGGTGCTATCGGGACTTCCCGGCAACGGGTTAATCGTTCCATTTTCCTGTACGAAGCTGGTGTTGGCTCCTCCACCGGTGCCCATAGGCCATTGGTTATCGTCGAGGCCGACGGTCCAGAGGAGTTGCGCGTGAGTGGTGGTGGTGAAGATCGTTGAGAACAGAAGGCACCAAAGCACAACGATGCCATAGGGAGCCTGTCTGATGTGCATGCACGTGTCTTTGCAGAATTGTCGAACGTCGTCAAACAAAAAAATCAGATCAAAAAAATCAGATAAATGCAAAAGGGGGCAAAAAGCGGCGCATCTTCCACTACCACCTATCGAGTCCGCTCTTCAAGATTTCCGAAGACCACCTATCCCTCTCCCCACCCGTATGTGTTTTAGCCCTTTGGACGTAGGTTTCCAAACCTGCGCTACGACGCGGTCGCCACGCTAAACACGTAGCCCCCCATCCGATGGGGAGAGGGTGGCCTTCAGGCCGGGTGAGGGGAATACGTGCGTCACATAACGACTTGGTGGTGGTGCCCGAGATACGCCCTGATTCATCGGACCCTCTGAAATTTTCTCGACGCGCATCGGGCGGGGCATACATGTTACTTCAGCCGCCGTGAACCACCGCCCGAAAGCGCCAACCTCCCGCTCGACTGGGACGAAGGTATTTCCCTTTCTCTTCGTCACCGCCTGGTTGTGCGTCGGCGCCTTGATCAAATGGGACGCGCGGTGGCTCTATTTGCTGCTCGGCCTCACCGTGATCGCGGGCCTATGGGCGGGACGCCCGCGAGCTCTTCCACGCTTGCTGCTACTGCTGGCCTTGGTCTTTCCTGTTTGGAAGAAACTGGAGCAACGACCCCATCCGGTCGCGGCCGGCGTAAACGCCGCGGCCACCGGTGCTAAGGCGGCGCCGGTCACGGATGATGCGGCGGTGATCAGCGCGCTGGTGACGGACGAAGAAACGTATTTGACGTTAAGTCCGAAGATGACAGCGCTTTCAAAGGGCCTGCTCGACTTGCGCCTGCCTGGGCCGGGAGCGGACGCGGTGTTCGCGGCTTCGGTTAGCGTTTCGGATATCGGTCCCGCCCCGGCAACTACCGCCGCTGGCGAAGACGTGATCGAGTCACGGACGTGGCCCGTGGCAGCGAGCATGAAGGAAGTGTCGCAAGTTGACCTCTGGCGCCCATTGCTGGATGCCGTCTCCTGGTTTGAACACGCAAAGGTGTTCATCATCAGCGGTGAACACCCTGATGGCGACACGCGCCGGTACGAGGCCATCGGCGGGTTCGACGCATTGGCGCGGATGAAGTCCGGCGAATGGCGTTCGCTGCACGGCAAAGCGAAGCTCACTTGGCAACGCGCGAAAGCCACCGCAGGCGAGCCCGGACCGGACTGGCAGATCACAAGCTGGAAAACGGAGGAATTTAATTGGATCGCCAGCCCCAAGCGGTTGTTCGTCGAGGCGCTGGACACCGCCTTGCGTGCCCCACAGGATCTTGCCAAGGCGCGGCGCTCCCAACATTACGAAGCGACGCTGAAATACTACCGCGACGGGATGAAGTCACTTCCGCATCCCTATTTTGCGCCGATCTCCGTAATCCAGAAGGAGGGCATCGCCGTGGCGGACATCGATGGCGACGGTTTTGACGACATCTATATCACGGTGCGGCTCGGAAAAAACATGCTGCTGCGAAACCATGGAGACGGCACGTTCACCGAAGAAGCCGCATTATTTGGCCTTGATCTCCCTGGTCATACGACTTGCGCGCTTTTCGCCGACTTTGACAACGACGGCGATCTTGATGTGATGCTCGGGCGTAGTCTCCTGAAGACGACCTACCTCGAAAACCGAGGCGGCCATTTCTATCAACACCCAATTCCCTCTTACATGCCGATGGCCGTGATTTCCATGTCCGCGGCCGATTACAACGGCGATGGCCTGCTTGATATCTACCTCTGCACCTACCGGCCTGCCGCTCCGGTCGGGGCCAGCCCGGCCGGCGGCGTCGCCCAGGTCAAAGAAGGTGACTTTGATTGGCCGGATGAGTTCTTCTCCCCTGAGATGGCAAAGGAATACCGGCGCCGGCTGGCCGAACACAAGCACCGCAAGGGCGGCACCGTGCTCGACCAGCTCGGCCCTCCCAATGTTTTGCTGATCAATCGCGGTGGGGGGCGTTTCGAACCAGCGCCAGAGAACAGCACTGTTGGCATCTGGCGCAACTCGCTTCAAGCCACTTGGTGCGATTACAACCTGGACGGAAGGCCAGATCTGTACATCGCCAACGACTGGGGTCCCGACGTGCTGTTTCGCAATGACGGGCCGGCCGGCTTCACGGACGTGACTGCCGAAGCGGGCCTGACCGCGTACGGCTTCGCCATGGGCGCTTCCTGGGGCGACTATGACAATGATGGCCGCGAAGACCTTTACGTCTCTAATATGTATAGTGAGGCTGGCCGCCGCATGACCGCCCGAATCCCAGGATTGAACAAGATGTTCGTTGAATCTGCCGCGGGCAACTGGCTTTACCACAAGGAGCCCAACGGCAAATTCAAACAGGTCGCCGGTCTGGAGCAGCCGGCGATGACGGTGATGAACGCCGGGTGGTCCTGGGGCGGATGTTTCGCCGACTTCGACAACGATAGCTTCCTCGATCTCTACGTGCTCAGTGGTTACTTTACGGCGCCAAAGGAACTTTCCTCCGAATTGGACCTCGAAAGCAATCTCTGGCGCACCATGGTGCGCACTGACGAGAACCTCTCCCGCCCCACCTTCCGTTTTTCTCCCGAATGGAAACGAACCCGCGCCCCCGATAACCTCGGTCCGCAAATTGACGCGCGGCTCGCCGGGGTCGAGCGACAGGGAGACAAAGTATTGGTCCATTCCCTCAACGGCAACGAACGCAACCATTACTTCGCCAACCGCCGCGGCCGCTCCTTTGTGGATATCTCCGGTCTCTCAGGATTGGATAATCCGGCGGACAGCCGGGGCTTCGCGGTGCTGGACTATGATCGCGACGGATGGCAGGACATCGCGTTGGTCAACGCCAACCAGCCCCTTTTCAATCTCTACCACAACGAAATGTCGACGGCTATTGGCCGCCACGCTAGTGGCCTGAGCGGAGGCATGATCGCCCTCCGCTTCGTCGGCGGGAATCGGACCTCGACTCCCTCCAAAGAATTCGCTTGCCGGGATGGCTATGGCGCGCGCGTCGCGGTGGACCTCGGCGATGAAAAACTCGTTCGCGAACATCGCTGCGGGGATGGCTGGGCCGCCCAGAATTCCGCCACGATGATCCTGGGCATTGGTTCTCGGCCAGCGGCTGCCTCCGTCTCTGTCCGGTGGCCCTCGGGCAAAACAACCTCCACGCAAGCCGTTCCGGAAGGAACCCTCCTCACCGCCTACGAAAACCCGGCGGAC
>QHNT01000442.1 GCA_003218515.1 Verrucomicrobiota bacterium
TCCACCTCGAAGGCCAGGTGCGTCAGGTCCGGCTGCACCTGCACCGGGCCGCTCGACGGGAAGCTGCAGAGTTCAATCTGTTCCTCGCTCTCCGGCGCTTTGAGGAAGACCAGTTCCGAGCCGCGCGGCGATTTGTGGCGGCGCATTTCCTCCAGGCCAAGCACGTCCTTGTAGAATTTCACGGTCTTCTCCAGATCGTTCACGCGATAGCGGGTGTGCAGCAGTTTTCTCGCTTTCATGGCGGGCGAAGCATAGCGAGGCCAGGCCGCGGCTTCAACCTCGGCGAGCCAATTTTTGTCCGCGAATTGCGCGAATGAACGCGAGTATTCCTTGGTGAAAATTTGCGTAATTCGCAGATGAGAAACCGTTTCCATCGCAGGGCGCGGTTCCAGTCGCGCTCATTTCAGCCGGGGCGGACGTGGAAGCCAGCCCTCCCGCCACCGCGTCGGCGCGGACAAATCGGCTTGCCGCGCGGGAATGGATTGCGCTACGACATCGCCTGTGGATTGGCGACCGCAATGGAGCTGGTTCCTGCTTCTGGTCTATCTGGGCGCGTCGGCGACCACCCGCGCGCAGATCGATCCGGAGAAGCGCCGGCTCTTTCAACTCGGTTACAATCAGCCGTTGCAGGGCCGTGGGCCGCTCTCCGGCTACGCTTTTTACTATTTCAACCAGCCGGGCTTTATCCAAACGAACCTGACGCTGCGGCTGGCCATCGCGCCCGTTTACGTCGATTCCGAACTCGGCATTCGCGAGGCGCTCAGTCCGCACACGGACCTCGCCGTCGGTCTGGCGGGCGGCGGTTTCGCGGACACCTACACCGAAATCCGGGGTGGAAAGTACTGGCGTGAAGAGTCCTTCACCGGGAACGGAGCCGAAGCGGGCGCGAGTGTTTACCATCGCTTCAATCCGGACCAGCTCGTTCCGCTCACCGCCATCCTGCGCGTGACGGGGCACTACACTTTCTACGCACGGGACGACGTCACCGCGCCAGGCTTCAGACTGCCGCCGGACCACGCGACGTTGCACGTGCGGTCCGGCCTGCGGTGGGGCGGACGCGAGCCGCTCATGCTGCCATCGCTGGCGATGGAATTATCCGCGTGGTACGACGGCCAGTTCCGCACCGACGCCGAGCCGTACGGGTTCAACGGCGATCGCGAGTTGCGGGACCATTCGCACCTGTTCTGGGGACGGGCGCTCATCGCCTACACACTGCCGGAGTTGAAACACAATTTTTCCGTCAGCCTGACCGCCGGCACCAGCATGAACGCCGACCGATTCAGCGGATACCGCATCGGCGGCGCCCTGCCGCTCGTGTCGGAATTTCCACTGACGTTGCCCGGCTACTATTTTCAGGAGCTGAGCGCCCGGCGGTTTACTTTGCTTGGTGGACAATACGCGCTGCCGCTGGACCGCGGGAAGCGCTGGGGCTTGATGTTTTCCGCGGCGACGGCGCTGGTGGATTATCTGCCCGGCCTCGAGCAGCCGAGCCGATGGAATTCGGGCGTGGGAGCCGGCGTCGTGTTCCGGTCGAAATCCGAGGCGTGGCACATCGTCCTCGGCTACGCCTACGGCATCGACGCCATTCGCGACAGCGGTCGAGGCGCGCACAGCGTCGGCATACTGATCCAGTATGATTTGGAGGCCGACCGGCGCGGCAAGCGGCCATTCTGGGATCCGTGGCTCAACCCGAACAAATGGCGCGGGTTTGACCGGTTGTTTGGGCGTTAATCATCGCGCGTCGGCTTTCTATTAGAGCGGGCCGGTTGCCTGGAGCCGTTGGAGGTTGCGGTCCTGTGGTGGGGTTTGCAGCGGAGGCAATGTTCCGTTTGGATCGGCATGGGTGGCCGGATGCGCCCGTCTCCGACGCCAGGACCTTTAAGTGCTCGCTTCCCCTGCTTTTTTCGGTTAGATCGGCCGTATTCAATGCTCGTGAAAAACGCCGTTGAAATCCGCCGCCATTTCGCCAGCGACAATTACGCCGGCATTTGCCCCGAGGCCTGGGCCGCGCTTGCCGAGGCCAACCAGGGCCACGCGGTCAGCTATGGCGACGATTCCTGGACGGCCCGCGCCGCCGATCTGATTCGTGAAGTGTTTGAGACCCCGTGCGAAGTGTTCTTCGTCTTCAACGGCACCGCCGCAAACTCCCTCTCGCTGGCGTCAACCGGCCAGTCGTATCACAGCATCCTTTGCCATGAGATCGCGCACGTGGAAACCGACGAATGCGGCGCGCCCGAGTTTTTCTCGAACGGCATGAAAGTCCTGCAAGTCCCCGGCGCGAACGGCAAGATCGATCCCGCCGGCATCGAGCGGATGGTGAAAAAACGTTCCGACATCCATTACCCCAAGCCGCGCGCGG
>QHNT01000443.1 GCA_003218515.1 Verrucomicrobiota bacterium
ATCAAGGGTTGAACCTGCGCAGTTGCCTCACGCCGCCATCTTGTGGATGACCTGGCCGTGGACGTCCGTGAGCCGGAAGTCGCGGCCTTGAAAACGGAACGTGAGCCTGGTGTGCTCCAGGCCGAGCAGGTGCAAAATCGTCGCGTGGATGTCGTGAACGTGACAACGGTCGTCCACCGGATTGAAGCCGAGTTCATCCGTCTGGCCGAGAACGTAACCGGCCTTCACGCCGCCTCCGGCAAACCACATGGTGAAGGCGTCGATGTGATGGTTGCGGCCGGTGGTGTCGCGGTTCTCGCCCATCGGCGTGCGGCCAAACTCACCGCCCCAAATGACCAGCGTTTCGTCCAGCAGCCCGCGCCCTTTGAGGTCTTTCACCAGCGCGGCCTGTGCCTGGTCCACGTCGCGACAGACTTTCTCAAAGTCACCCTGCAGGTTCTCGCCCGGGCCGCCGTGGCTGTCCCAGTTGGTGTGGTAAAGCTGCACAAAACGCACACCGCGCTCGACCAGCCGCCGCGCCAGCAGACAATTCCGCGCGAACGACGGTTTGCCCGGTTCGACGCCGTACGAATCGAGCGTGGCTTTGGTCTCGCCGGAGAGGTCAATCAATTCCGGCGCGCTGGTCTGCATGCGATACGCCATTTCGTAGGCGGCGATGCGCGTGTTGATCTCCGGATCGCCGGTCTCAACCGCGCGCTTGAGATTCAGGTCGCGGATGGCGTCAAACGTCTGGCGTTGGCGCGCGGTGCTGACGCCGGTGGGATTGCCCAGGTCCAGAATCGGATCGCCGCTGCCGCGCAACGGCACGCCTTGATAGCTCGTCGGCAGAAAACCGCTGCCCCAATTCACTGCGCCGCCGCGCGGGCCGCGCGGCCCGCTTTGCAACACGACGAACCCCGGCAAATCCCGCGACTCGCTCCCGATGCCATAAGTGACCCAGGCGCCCATGCTTGGCCGCCCGAACTGGCCGGAACCGGTGTTCATGAACAGCTTCGCCGGCGCGTGATTGAACAGATTCGCCGCGCATGAATGTACCAGCGTGATGTCATCCACGATGCTCGCCGTGTGCGGGAACAGTTCGCTGACCCAGGCGCCGCATCGGCCGTGTTGCCGGAACTGGCGCCGCGTGCCGAGCAGCTTCGTGCCGTGGCTGCTGCCCATGAACGCGAAGCGTTTGCCCTCGATGAACGACTGCGGAATTGGCTGGCCGTTCAGCTCGATGAGTCTGGGTTTGTAATCGAACAGTTCGAGCTGGCTCGGTCCGCCGGCCATGAAGAGGTAAATGACGTTTTTCGCCCGCGGCTTGAAATGAGGCGGACGCGGCGCCATCGGATTGGCGACGGGTTCCGGCGTCGCGCCGAAGAGTTTTCTTTCACTCAGCAAGGACGCGAGCGCGATGCCGCCCAGGCCCATCGCGCACCGACTGAAAAAGTGACGGCGGGTGAGGGAGGGTAAAATGTCAGTGCCATCAGTCATTTTGGAAATCCTCAAAAGCCAAACCACAAAACCCAAAGAAATCCCAAGCGCCAAGGTCCAAACAACTCTCCTGCGCCCGGCGCGTGTACATCTTGACTGTGATTCGGACTTTGGGATTTGACGCTTGTTCTCATTTCCCGTAAATCGCTGCAAAAATCAACATCAACTCCTTCGCCTCGCGATAAGCAGAGGAGCGCGTTTCCAGGAAGGACTTCAAGAACATCATCGGGCGCTGCACGAAGGAAGCGAAAGAAGCGATGTTTTTTCTGCGAATGATAGCCGCGGCAGAGCCGCTCGTGCCACAACCGACAAGTTGATCAATTAACCGATTGTTTCCCGGTTCACGTTGGATTTTCTTCGAGAAGCGCACAACGGCCTCCCCGAACCGCGCAGTGCGCTCTTCCAGGTCGAACGGATGTCGGCCAGCCGTAGCTCCCTCGTTGAGCGCCCAAACTTCTCCGAACGAGTCGGGCCAAATTCTTTGGGAAACGCCAGCGGCGTCCTTCGACTCTGGAGACCGGGCCTTTGGAGTTTCTCTGGGTTTTGGGCTTTGGGATTTGAGGTTTCTCTTCATTCTCTCGTAATCGTTTCGTCCAGATTCAACAATACTCGCGCCACAGTCGTCCACCCTTCGGTTCGTTTCAAATCTGCGTTACCATCCACCGCGCTGATTTGTTGAGTCAACAAATCGTTCAGCCGCCTCGTCTCGGCATCATCCGGGTTCCGGGCGACACAGAGGCGGAAAGCGTAAGCGAGGCGTTCCATATCGGAGTTTGGTCCGTCCTGCAGGACGCGGGCGGCGAGGCCCCGGGCCAGTTCGTAGAATTGCCGGTCGTTCAGCAGCGTGAGAGCCTGCAACGGCGTGTTGGACCGGAGGCGGCGCGTGCAGGCGCTGAACCCGTCCGGCGCGTCGAACACGGTCAGCGCCGGGTGCGGCGTCGCGCGCCAGAAGTGGGTGTAGATGCCCCGCCGATAACGCTCGTCGTCCGCGCTGTCCTTCCAGTCGCGCTTCACCTGACCGAGTGTCATGACGCCATCCGGCTGAGGCGGGAACACCGGAGGGCCGCCCATCTTATGCGACAGCAGGCCGCTCGCAGCCAGCGCCACGTCGCGGACGACCTCGGCGTCGAGCCGCAATCGCGATTGGCGGGCGAGCAGTTTGTTGTTCGGGTCAAGGTCGCGCAGATCAGGCCGCATGTTCGAGGACTGGCGATAGGTCGCGGAAGTGACGATGAGCCTGTGGAGGCAGCTCCGGATGCGTGGGCGGAATGCCCTGCGCGCCAAAATCGTTCTCTGTCTCCACGATGCCCCTGCCAAAATACTGCTGCCAAACGCGGTTCACGATGACCCGCGCCGTCAGCGGATTATTCGTGGCGACAATCCAACGCGCCAGATCGAGGCGATTCGGCGGAGCAACGGGGTGTTTGATGGTTGGCTCGCCCTCACCCCGGCGCTCTCGTCCGGGGAGAGATTTCTCCGAAAAATTTCGGGCATTGAGGCCCTGAACCGTAGCAGCCGACGTGAGGAGGCTCTCGCTATTTCGGATTTCGGATTTCGGATTTCGGATTTCAGAATGAGCCTCCTCACGTCGGCGGCTACGAGGTTCATCGCGCCGACTCACGTCGGCGGCTACGAGCGGCTGCAAACTCGCCGGCATGCCGGGCGTGACGCGCTCGCCTGAACGCGTGAAGTCGCCCTTGATGAGCAGGTGCGTTTCGCGCGGCTCAGGCTGTTCGACCATGATTAAAGTGGTCACTGGCCTGGGCTCGCGCCTCTCCAGCTTCGCAAGCTTCGCGTTGCGGGACTTGAACTCGGGATCGTCCGCCTTGAATGCCGCGTAAACGATTCGCTTCTGTTTCCGGCTTCGCTCGCGCGCCGCGACTTGCAGGGCGCTACGGACCTCCGGCTTCAGTTTCGTCGATGCGTCGGGCGCGAGCGCTTGTTCCCACTGTTGCAGCGCGCTGCCCTGGGTGTCGAGATAGCGATCCAAATCCTGTTCGATTTCATCGAGTTGCTTCTGGATGTTGTCCAGCGGCTCGAATTCGCCGGGAATTTCCAGCACGCCGCCCGGCGTGCCTTTGCCGTGCCCGTCCTCCACCGTGTTGTTGAAAAAGGCGAACATCTGGTAATACTCGCGCTGTGTGAACGGGTCGAACTTGTGGTCGTGACATTGCGCGCAGGCGAGGGTGAGGCCGAGAAACACCGTCGCCGTGGTGTTCACACGGTCCACCACGGACTCGACGCGGAACTGTTCCGGGTCAATGCCGCCTTCCTGATTGATCTGCGTATTGCGATGAAAGCCCGTGGCGATCTTCTGCTCCAACGTCGCATCCGGCAGCAGATCGCCCGCGAGTTGCCAGAGGGCGAACTGGTCGAACGGCAGGTCGCGGTTGAGCGCGTCAATGACCCAATCGCGGTATTTCCAAATCTGCCGCGGCGCGTCAATGCTGTAGCCGTTAGAGTCCGCGTAACGCGCGGCGTCGAGCCACCAACGGCCCCACCGCTCGCCGTAATGCGGCGACGCCAGCAATCGGTCCACCCATCGCTCGTAGGCGTCGGGACGCGTGTCGCGCAGAAACTCCTCCAGTTCCTCCGGTGTCGGCGGCAAACCGAGCAGGTCCAGACTCAGCCGCCGAATCAGCGTGACGCGGTCGGCTTCCGGCGACGGCGCGATGCCATCCTTCTCCAGCCGGGCGAGAATAAACGCGTCAATGGAATTCCGGACCCATGCCTGGCGCTTGACCGATGGTGGCGCAGGACGTTCCGGCGGGACGAACGCCCAATGTTTTGACTTTTCCGGCTGTTCGTCCGCGGGGGCTTGAGCGCCCTGGTCGATCCACTGCTCAATCATTACGATCTGCGGGTCACTCAACGCGCGCTTCTTGTAAGGCATCCGCGGTATTTCCTGGTGAATACCCTTTATGGCTTGAACGATCAGGCTGCCTGTACTGTTGCCCGGCTTGAAGGCCGGACCGGTTTCCCCGCCCTTGAGCGCGAACGCCGCCGTATCCAACCGCAGACCCCCCTTATGCTGCGACGCGCCGTGGCAGCGACAGCAGTTCTCCGCGAAGATGGGTTTCACGTCGCGGACGTAATCCACCGGCGCTGCGACTCCTACCAATGCGAGGGCCAAAGCCAGTGTCATGTCACAGAAATACGCATTCAGATATGAACGGTGCGCCTTCCCCTCACCCGGCCTTCGGCCACCCTCTCCCCATTCGATGGGGAGAGGGCAGGGTGAGGGCGCTGCTGTTTCCAACTTGCTCGGCGTCATTGTAAGGAAGCGTTAGGGACACCACTAGGATGCATGCGCTGGTGCTGATCATGTCGCCATTTCATCACAACCCCGCTGCGAATGGTAGCAGGTTTTTCTCGGAGGCTGCCCATTCAGATCGCAGAGTCGCGCTGCTATTTTTCCAAGACTTCGCGGATGGCTTCAATAGTGTTCCAGTTGCGCGTGGTGGCCGGGACGCCGAGATGTTTCTCGACGACGGCGTTGGAATACGTCTGACCGGTCCGCCGGAGGCTCAATGCAAATCTGCCGGTGATGGCGACGAGCCGGACTTCCCAGTTTTCGCCGGCGGGCTGCGCGAGCGGAAGCGGCGGTTTCGCTCGCGGCGCTTTCCGCAACACGCTCACGAATTGGCCGACGGCCTTTCCTGCGGGCGCACCGTCAAACCAATTTCCGCGCGCCAGCGCGAGCACCTCGCGCGCAGGACAAATCATCAGCTCCGGCTTGAACGGCAGGCGGCGCAGAATTTCGTCACGCAACTTCGTCTGGCGCACCTTCCCGCGCACCACAAACGTTCCTGCCGCGCCAATG
>QHNT01000444.1 GCA_003218515.1 Verrucomicrobiota bacterium
AGAATCGTTCGGAAGCGCTCCATCAATTCCGGGTGCTCCCGCAACCGCTCAATCAACTGTTCTTCCTGTGGGCTTAACTTCGTTGGCTGTGGATTTTTCTTCGTCATCCCCACTGTAAATACCGATGTGGCTAAATTTGTACATTTTAATCTTCATAATTCTCTCCTTTTTTTCACCCACTTTTAATCACACCCAGACGCTTAACAAGTGCCTCAACGCATTTGACAGGCGGCATGCAGCTGAGGTTGACTTGCTCTTTTGTCAGGCAAATCTCGATTTGGATGGTCAGCGTAAGATCAAATACTACGACAAGACCGACGTTTACGGCCTGATCGGATACAAGTGGTAAAGCCCGGCGTTTCGGTTGAACTTAGATCCGAGACAAATTCATTGAAGACCCTTTCACATCTAGACTCGCGCGGCGAGGCGCGGATGGTGGATGTCTCGTCCAAGCCGGTGCAACTTCGCGAAGCGGTTGCGCGCGGTGAAATCCGTTTGCAGCGCGAGACCATCAAGTTGATTGAGTCGAATGACATCACGAAAGGCAACGTGCTGGCCACGGCGCGCGTGGCAGGCATTCAAGCGGCGAAAAAATGCGGCGAACTGATCCCGCTCTGTCATCCGCTGCCCCTCACGCATTGCCAAGTGAATTTCGAGATTCCGAAAGGCCGCGACCGCATCATCATCACCGCCTCGGCGAAAATCTCGGCCCAAACCGGAGTGGAGATGGAAGCACTCACGGCGGTGAGTGTTGCGGCTTTGACGATTTACGACATGTGCAAGGCGGCGGACAAAAAGATGCGAATCATCGACATCAAACTCGTGTCGAAGACCAAACATTGAGACCGAAGCTGTGAACCGTTAAAAACGTTGAAACGTTGAAGCGTTAAAACGGCCAGGCTGCCGCGGAGGTTCCGATTCAACGGTTCAACGTTTTAACGATTCAACGAGTGAACGATATGCAAATCCCAGTTGGCATCATCACGATTTCAGACCGGGCGTCGAAAGGGCTTTACGACGATCTCGGCGGGCCGGCGCTCAAGAAGGCGGCGGAGGGCTACGGCTGGAAAGTGGTCGCGGAAGAGCTGGTCGCGGACGAAAAGCGCGACATCCAACGCGCCATCCGGGAGCAGACCAATCAGGGTTGCCAGCTCATCCTCACCACCGGCGGCACGGGCGTGGCGTTGCGTGACGTGACGCCCGAAGCCGTTCGCGAAATCGCGGCGCGCGAACTGCCGGGTTTCGGCGAAGTGATGCGATTGGAATCGATGAAGATTACAAAAAACGCGATTCTTTCCCGCAATCTCGCCGCCGTGGTGGACAAGACGCTGGTGATTTGTCTGCCGGGCAAACCAAGCGGCGCGGTTGAATGCCTCGCTTTCGTGGTCGGCGCGATTCCGCATTGCGTCGAGGTGCTGCAGGAAGTGCCGACGAGTTGTTGAACGTCTCCGTTTGTTCAGGCTTTCGCCGGCGTTGAGGCGTCGAACAATCCTCGGTACTTTTCCGCCGTCAAAAACTCCTCCAAAACGTTTTCAGGCGAGCAGGGAGAGCAGCCACGGCGGACCCAGTCCTCGCCTTTGATGAGAATGCCCTCGGCATATTTGGCGGCGCCCATTTGCGTGCAATTAAATGTTTCCACCAGGTCGCGGAACCATTTGGGGTAGCGCGCGGTAAATTTGAGCTCCAGGATCACCGTTTTACCGAAGACGAGGTGCGGTTTGGGGCTTTTAGCGATGAGACGCGGCGTAGGGCTCGGCTGGCTTTCCACTTGGCGGTCCATGGTCAGACGGACGTTGTTGTGGTTCGGATTTTCATATGCCTCGCGCAGGTAGGCGACGTGCATTTTGGGTCTGGCATTCAGTTGGAGGGATAAGTGGCAGAACCGTTGCACCGCCAGGAACGCCTCGTTGTCGTTCGGATTGAGCATGTGCTTGCGTTCGGGCATGTGGCCGGCCAGCAGCCAGCGCACCGCGTCTTTGCGCACGCCGCCGCGCTCTTTCAGGATGACGTTGTCCTCGCGTCGTTTGATTTCGAAGAAGACCGGCGTGTCAGGCTCGTCGTCGTAGTAGCGCAGGCGGAGCTTGAATCGATTCCGGTCCCCGTTAATAGCGCACCAGTACGTCTCCAAACCGTCCGAGTCGAGATAGAGGCTCAGCGTGGGATACGACCGGTCCGGTTGCAGCGCGCTGTATTCGTCAATTTCCAGGTAGCCTCGCACGAAATCCCGAATGCGAAACGCCTTCGCCTCGTGGACGTGATATTTCAATTCGTAGCGCTGATGTTGTAACCGACCTGAACCCATAAGTCATTTGCGTTCGGCCGGCCCCGCCGACCGATTTGCCGCAC
>QHNT01000445.1 GCA_003218515.1 Verrucomicrobiota bacterium
CGAACGAAGCGACGTTGCAGGAAACGCCGCGCTGAACGAGGTAATCGAGATATTCGCCGAGGGTCGTCCATTTGACATCGAATTTGATGTCGCCCTGCTGCTCGCCCATCTCCTTTTTCATGGTGTCGTTGAGCGGGCCCATGGATTCGCCTTCGCCCATGACTTCCAGCGTGACGCCCTGGCGAATGTCGCTCTGCGAGCGGCCGTCCTGGATGAGCGATTCGTTCGCCCAACTGAGCATGTTGATGAAGCCGGGCGCGACGGCGAGACCCCGGGCGTCAATTTCAGCTTTGCCGCGCGCGTCGGTCAGTTTGCCGACTGCCGCGATGCTGTCGCCGTTGATGGCCACGTCACCGACAACCGGCGCCCTGCCGCTGCCGTCGTAAATCGTGCCGTTGCGGATAAGCAGGTCGTAGTTCACCGCCATTGTGTTTTGTGTGAAAAAGAACGCCGTCGCGAGCGCGCTCGTCAGTCCGAGGATAGGCGCAGTTTTGGGCATGGCTCTATTTCCTCAAACTGAGCACCGCGGGCAATCCCAAACCGGCAGCTTCACCGGCCGGCCCCCTCCACCAGCTTGATCTCTTCCGGCGTCAGGTCGTACAGGCGATAGACGACCTGGTCGATTAACAGGTCGATAAAGGCAATCTGTGTCTCCAAAGGGAGAAGCTTTTCTTTGGACTTTTGGAAGCGACCGCGGATTTTTTCTTCATCGGTCTCGTTGAGGCGAACGTTTTGCCACGCCAGCGCCTTGACGTTTTTCTTCAAATGGCCGAACAACTCGGCGGCTTCGAGTTTCCAGAATTGGTCGAGCTTTGTTTTGGGAGTGAGGGCGTGGGCGTCGATGCCGTGGAAATCTTTCAGGTCGGTCAGGAATTGTTTGGCAGCGGCGCTTTTGTCCCGGTTCAAGGCCGTCATCCGTTCGGCCAGAAAGGCAAGCAGGTCATGGACGACGTCCGCGCGCTCCGGTTTGGCGGCAAGCTGTTCGGCAACGAAGGCCAGCAAGCCTTCCAGGTTTCCTTCCTCCAGACTGCGTTCGTAAAGTTGCTTGGTTTCATTAGCGAGCGCCGCCCGTTTCTTTTCCTCCGTCGTGAATTCAATGCGGCGAATGGGAAGTTCGCACACGGTTGCGATATCGAGCTGGGGAAAGTCATCGCGCTTCGCGATTTCTGACATGGAAACAAAGGCTTTCGACATGAGACGCGAATTCAGGATCGCGAGGGCGAACCCCAACGAACAACTCTCGTTTCTTCGCAGCGCGAGCAAGTAAGACTTGTTGATTACGAAATCCTCCGCAACGACTGTAGCGTGGATACGGCGCTGTCTGCTAATTATGCGCCGGATGATTAGACGTTTGCCTGTGAAAAACTCTGGCGGCTTGTACTCCATTAACGACCGGTCGTAAACGACAGTCGCAAATTTTTCGACTTCTAAAGCATACCGACCAACAGAGCCGAAGAAGCCACTCGCTGTCTTTCGTCGGTCTCCAACCGAGGGCTCGACGTAAGGTGTGATGCCCCTGCTAACCCTTAAAATCTTGCCAAGCGACGTGAAATCCGGCCGCCGCTGCCACGTCCGAAGCCACTGGCCTGCTCCAGACTCCGTGACCATCAGTTTGTCCGAATCTTGCAGCCATGCCGCGAAGCAAACCGGCGAGTAAGCGGCTTCGGAACAAGGAATTTGTTTCACCTGCTCGCGAATACCAAACCGCTTCACCAGACAAACGCCGTCGGCTGCGGGACTAGATTTGCGACTGATGAAGATAATGCAGTCGATGTACGCTGCGCCGAAAACGTCATACGGCAGATGAATGATTCGGTGCGGAGAAAGGCGTGATAGCACGACTGACCGCAGACGGCCGTACTCCCGCGCCGTGAGCCAGCCGCTCGGCACAATCCACCCGTCTAAACCACCGCCTCTGGTCAGAGCCGCGCCTTGCTCGATGAACATTCCAAACACGTCTCCAACTCCCACTGCTGATTCGAGCGCTCTTTCCGCCAACTCAGTTTCCTGCGCATCTAGCAGCCGGCCATACGGCGGATTCCCAATGACCGCATCAAAGCCGGGCCTTTCTTGCCGCGTTCCGTCGCCGTTGAAGAAGACGTCTGGAAATTCCAGTTCCCAATGCAAGAACCGACGCGAGGCGGCGATGTCGCGCCACTCCGTCAGCTTGTCTCCGGGAGAATCTTCGCGCTCCACCACGCGGGTGAAATCCTCGTCGTGTCCCACTTTGAGGATTCTGTTCGCGGATGCGGTGTAGTTCTCCTGATCCAGATCAAAACCGAACCATGTGGCAGTCCAAAGATCGGCAATGGCCTTGTAGGGTGACAGTGCCGGGAGAACGCTGTGCTGCCAGTTGAACTCCTTCTCCTTCACCGCCCCGACGTTGTCGCTCGGACCAGCTTCGATTTTCTGAATTGTCTGGATGGCGTCGCTGACGGCTTTGTTCAAATTAGGCCCAAA
>QHNT01000446.1 GCA_003218515.1 Verrucomicrobiota bacterium
GGTCGTTTTTCTGCGCGCCCTCATGAAGCGCCAGACCCATCGCGACGCGCAGCCAGAAGTATTGCGGGGTTTCCAAACGCCGGCCCTGGTGCTGGATCAAATAGCGGTCATAAAGCGTTTGCAGCCCCATGTAGGTGAACTGTTCGTCCCGCTCCGAACGAAGCCCCGCCGCCAGGCTGTCCAGGTCGAAAGTGAGCAGAGCCGGATCGAGCCGCTCGACGCGGACTCCCGTTTGCAGGTATTCCTTGAAGCCGTCTCGATACGCGGCTTCAAAGTTCCAGGAATCTTTCGGCAGCGCCTGGCGATAAATTCTATTGAGCAGCAGCCGGGCGGCGACGAAGGTGTAGGCCGGTTCCAGTTCCACTCGCGCCTTCGCGGCGAAGATCATTGCCTGGCTGATTTCATCAGGACGCACGCCGTCGTAGAGGTTGCGCACTGTTTCCTGCGCAACCGCCTGCCAGGAGCAGCGGTCTTCCAGTCCGCGGCAGGCGCGGATGACGTCTCGGCGGATGCCTTGAGGATCGAGCGGCTCACGGGACCCGTCCGCGCCGGACACGAACAGTTGCGTTTGCAACTGCCCGTCAATCGCGCGGTCGCCGCGCAAAGCGCGGGCCCTGCGACGCTCCTCCCGGTAGAGGATGTAGCGGCGCGCTGTGTTGTGATGCCCGGCCGACATCAACTGCGTTTCGACGCAGTCCTGAATCAGTTCGATCTCCAGCATTTCACCCCGGACAGCGCGCCGAAGACTTTCTTTCACGGCCGCTCTGGTCAGCCGGAGTACTTCGGACTCCACGCCCTCCGGCAGAGGCTTGCTTTGTGAAAGCCCGGCGCTCGCTTTGAAGGCGCTTTCCAGCGCAAGGGAAATGCGGGTTTCATCAAAAGGCACAATCCGACCGTCACGTTTGCGGACGGTAAATTGTCGGTTGTGCAGGGGGTCGATGTTGGCCAGGTGAAGCTGGCCATCCAGTTCTTCGTTTTGCATCGTTTATCTCTCCAGTCTGTGCGGCGGCCAAACCGCGGTGATCTATGAGAGGGAGGTTTTCCTCTTCGATGGAGATTGAAAGCACGACGGGGCCTTGAAGGCACGAAAAAGCCTCCACTTCCACGAAGAGGGAAATGAAGGCGTCAGTAAAATAGATTCGCCTCTTCCCTCATCCTGTCCTGGCGCGACAGTTCGCCTGCGTCACTCGCCGCAGGACTTGATGAGCGTGAAAAAGCAGGTCTTCTGGCTCCGAGGTCATCCTACTGGCTTCACCTTCCCATCGGCACTCCGACAGTGGCATTTTGAAGCTTTCGTCGCTCGATACAGCGGCGCAACCGCACAGGGTTCTCACCCGTTGCCCTATTCTCCCCCGGCCAATAGCCAGGGGGCACTTTTCCACGTTTCATACCACGCATTGCGTGGCATTCCAAAGAACTATCCAACCTATAGTGATTGCACTGTCGGCAGTCAATAGCATTCTTTGATGGGATACGGTGGATACGGTCCTTTCTCGGTGCGTATGTGCGCTATCGCCATTGGGCTCGGCTTCGGATACATTCGCTGGCTTCCATCTCTGCGTGACCGCACTCGTATCACGGGAACAAATGTCCCCCGCTTCCTTGCGTTCCACTGAGAGTTCAAGACAATCACCACGACATGAAATCCCCGTCGATTGCCATGACATTGCGCGGCCTGCTCGCCCGCTCAGCACCCTTACTTTTGTTGCTGACGACTGTTTCGCTCGAAGCCGGAGGGGCCTCCAGTCCAGTGTGGACCACCGCCTTGCCCGAAGAAGTCGGTCTGGATTCAGCGGCGCTCGTCGAGATGTTCAACCACGTTCGGCAGCATGACGTCCCGGTGCATAGCGCGCAGATCGTACGCCACGGAAAGTTGATGCTGGACGCGTATTTTTATCCTTACCGTGCCGGGATGCGGCACGACGTGGCATCGGTCACCAAGAGCATCACATCGACGCTTGTCGGATTGGCGATCGAAAAGGGCCATCTGCGCGACCTGAACCAACCTGTGCTGAGCTTCTTCGCTGGCCGCTCGGTGGCGCAACTCGACGAACGCAAGCGCCGGTTGACGCTCGAAAACCTTCTCACCATGCAAGCGGGGTGGGACTGTGGCTTCGAGCCGAAGGAGGCGCGGCTTCTGGAGATGCGCCGCAGCGCCGACTGGCTGCAGTTCACGCTCGATCTGCCGATGGTGGCTGAGCCGGGAACGCGCTTCGCCTATTGTAGCGCCAACTGCCACGTCTTGTCCGCTATCCTCACCCGGACGACAGGCACCAATGCCCTGGCCTTCGCGCGCCGCGAGTTGTTCGGACCGCTCGGCATCCGCGACGTGGCGTGGCCCGCCGACCCGCAGGGTCACAACCACGGCTGGGGCGACCTCCAATTGCACCCAGGAATTATCCAGGTGTGTTTGAAGCCGTCGGACGCGGTGGCCAGCGTATCATCGTCTGGCCGGCGAAAGACCTGGTGCTGGTGTTCACGGGCGGCGGCTTCGAGCCGGGCGACCTTGCGAAGTTCATTCTCAAAGCGCTCAAGTCAGACGAACCTCTTCCGCCAAATCCTGAAGCTTTGGCCCGTCTTCGGGAACGAGTCGCGGCCGCAGCCAGGCCTCCGCCGCCGCGAGGGATCGCCGAATCACACGCGATAGCAGCGCGCATCTCCGGAAAAACGTTCAAGTTGTCGGCGAACACTCTTGGCCTCAGCACGCTCACTCTTGAGTTCAACAACTCCGCCGAAGCCCAGGCTGAATTCCTGTTGGATGGAAATCGTGTCCGCTGCCCGCTGGGGCTGGACGGCGTGGAACGCTTCTCCACCAACGCGCTGATCAACCTGCCCGTCGCCGGCAAAGGTGAATGGCTGGGGGATGGCACTTTCCTGCTGCAAGTGGACCTGGTCGGCGGCATCAACTGTTACCGCTTCAAGCTCAGCTTCGGGGACAGCTCGTTGAAAGTGGCCCTCAGCGAACGCACCGGTCTCAACCAGGAAAGCTTCGACGGCGCCCAACAGCGTTGATTGGGGAGACCTGAGCTTGAGGCCGACGATTCAATTGACTCGACCACGGGTCGATCAATTCATGCGCCTTGCTCACAACGGTCTCCCGGACCGACGGCGCAAAGTGGCCGTGGCCAGCGGATGCGTTTTGTTTCCATTTGTATTCCCCGAAGCATTGGCGCACGCTCTCACTATTATGAAGCCCGAAGATTTTCTTCCACAGTCTGAATGTGTTTCTGCACCTACCACACGGCGAGAGTTCCTTCAGCAGGCGGCCGGCCTGGCCGCGGGGGCCGCAGTGTTGTCGGAACTGCCGCAACAGGCGCGCGCGGCGATCACCCCGGCCGCTTCGCCACTACCAACGATCAAGCTGGGGTCGCACGAGGTCACGCGCCTCATCATCGGCGGCAACCCCATTTACGGTTATTCACACTTCAACAATATCCTCAGTCAATACCAGACCACCTGGCATACGCCCGAACGCGTCGTCGAACTCATACAGAACGCCGAGGCCAAAGGCATCAACACGTGGCAAAACAGCTATGCCGAACGGACGCTCGCTGACCTCGACCGGTACCGCGCCGCCGGCGGCCAAATGCATTGGCTCTGTCTCGGCAAACCCGACTGGGACGAAAATCCGCACTTCATCGACGACGCTGCCAAACGCAAACCGATTGGCATCGCCCCGCACGGCTCGCTCGGCGAGCGCCTCTACCGCCAGAACAAGCCGGGCGTGCTGAGCGACCTGCTCAAACGCATCCGCGACGCGGGCGTGCTCGTCGGTCTTTCCGCCCACAACCCGGCCCTCATCGAACTGGCCGAGGAGAAAGGCTGGGGTGTGGATTATTACATGTGTTGTCTCTATTATCTGACCCGTCCGCGCGAGGAATTTCAGAAGCTGCTCGGCGGCGAGCTGCCATTAGGTGAAATCTATCTGCCGAGCGATCCGCCGCGGATGTTCAAAGTCATCCAGGCCACGCACAAACCGTGCCTGGCTTACAAAATCCTCGCTGCCGGCCGGAGAATTGAAAGTCGGGCACAGGTTCGCCAATGCTTCGAGACCGCGTTCAATAACATCAAGCCGACCGACGCGGTGATCGTAGGGATGTATCAGCAGTTAGGGGATCAAGTGGGCGAGAACGCCGCGATCGTGCGGGATATTTGTTCGCGCAGAGGATAAACAGCCCTGAAAGTCCGATGAAATTCAAGCCGAACAACAACGTAAATGCTCCACTCGCACGCTGTTTGTCTCGCCTGTTGTCTGTGAGTCTTTGCGTTTGCGGCGTTCTGTCCGCCGCAGAGTTTGCCGAAACGGGCAGCGCCGACCGGACCTCACCAGGCCGGAAGCCTGTGATGCGCATCGGCGCGACGCAACCGCGGTCGCGACTGATTAATTACCGGCTCGTGGAGCCGGCCGAAGTGCTGGCGCATGTTGACCGTTCGCTGGGCGACCTGGAGCAAATCGTGCACCGGGCCGGAGAGGCCAAGTGCGACGCGCTCGCGTTT
>QHNT01000205.1 GCA_003218515.1 Verrucomicrobiota bacterium
CAAAATTCGCCGACCGGAAACTCAAGCCCGATCAGATGGCCTTCACGCTCGTGGACCTGCGCGATCCGCAGCATCCCGTCCGCGCGAGCTATCGCGGCGACGCGCAGATCTATCCCGCGAGCGTCGTGAAATTGTTTTACCTCGTCGCCGTGCATCGCTGGCTGGAGGACGGCAAACTGCAGAACACCGACGAACTGCGCCGCGCCATGCGCGACATGATCGTTCCATCGTACAACGAGGCGACGCATTACATCGTGGACGTGCTGACCGGCACGACCAGCGGGCCGGAGTTGCCACCGGACGAGTTGAAAACGTGGGCGGACAAGCGGGACGCGGTTAACCGCTACTACGCCTCACTCGGTTACACGAACATCAACGTGAACAAAAAACCGTGGTGCGAAGGCCCCTACGGCCGCGAGACGCAGGCCAGCAAAGCGTTCAAGCCGGGCCGCAACCTGCTCACCACCGACGCCACCGCGCGGCTGCTGACCGAAATCGTCACCGGCAAAGCCGTGACGGCGAAGCGCTGCGCCGAGATGATGGAATTGCTGAAACGCGAACCGTCCGGCAAAAGCGACGACCTCGACGATCAGGCGCACGGCTTCACCGGTCCCGCGTTGCCGACCGGCGCGAAGCTCTGGTCCAAGGCGGGCTGGACCAGCGAAACGCGCCACGACGCCGCTTACATCGAATTGCCGAACGGCGCGAAGTTCGTGCTGGTCACCTTCACCACCGATCACGCGAACGAACGCGGCATCATTCCGTCATTGGCGCGGTCTATCATTGACGGCATGCACACTCCCAAGCGATCCACGCCGTGAATCGTTCTATTGGCGGGCCACGTTCCTGTCGCTGAACTCGATCGTCTCCAGCGCTCTTTTTGCCTGTTCGCGCACGCTAGTGTCGTTATCCCTTAAAAGTTGACTGATCGCGCTCCGAACTTCCGTCGCCCCTATCTGTCCGAGTGCCCAAACCGCGTAATAGCGAACCGATCGTTCGCGGTCATCTAATAACCTGACGAGCGTTGGAATCGCGTCTCTGGCCTCGTGGCCCAAACATCCCAGAGTGTAGGCCAAAGCAGGGATTGTCCCGGCGCCCGATGTCGGCGGATGAACCCGATTCCTTGCCCAGTTTGGAAGGCTCTTCCAGAGTTTCGAGTAGAGTGAAGAGCGTATGAGAGACGAGTCCTGGCTGCGAATCTCTTTGATAAGATACGGGACTGCCGGAGAGCCGATTTCGAGAGTAGCTTCGACGAAGCGGTTATTCTCTCGGTTCGGGAGTTTGATTCCTTGAATCCAGAAGCTGAATTTCCTGCTTTTGTGCATGGGCTCGGTCCGCGCAGGACGAAACAGAGTGCACAAAATGAATAGCCCTAAAACGAGAGCGATCGCGATTAATAGACGTCTTCTCTTCATGCAGGTCCCTGTTACGCGATCTTAGTGTAACGAAACTGAGAATCGCCGTGAAGCGTCATTCACTCGGGTAATGCGTCGAGTTAGAGTAGATGCGTGCCATACGCGACAGCGCCGCGACCGTGAAGATTTGCGGATAGAGCCGTTCGTAGTACCAGAGCTTCGCAAAGTAAAACCCGCTGGGCGAAAGCCGCCGCTCCGGAAGGCATTCTCTCCTGTGACAACAGGACTTCCGCAAGCGGCCGACGGCAATAAGCGTGAACGGCCTGCGAACCGATCAGGAAGAATTCCGTTTCGCGGGCGACACGACCCGCCGTGCGAAGCGCTGTCTCAAGCTCGCGCCTTTTCATGCTTTTGCTGAATCGCCCGTCGCTCCGCTTCGGTCAGCACGCCGGCAAAGGGACTGGACTGACGGAGGCGGCGCGCCATCGGAGTATCGCTTTCGAGGAAGGCGGCGATTTCCCTGGCGTTCAGCCGGACCAGGATGCCGTGCCATTCGCGGAAAACAGGGCGGACTTTGCGGCCGTCGCGAGCCATCCATCGTCGGAGGTTCTGGCGGGCGATTCGCAGCGCGCGCCGGTCGCGCCGAAGTCTCGCGGCAATCAGGCGGTCTTGCGCCGCGTTGACGTGGTCGATAACGGCATGCGACATCCTTGAAGTCATATTGAAAAAGTACGTCGGTGCGGATGGTTTGGCGAGTCGTTTCTGATCTGTGAACGCGTGCGAATGAGATTCACCGCAGCGATCGGGCAGCGAGATTCAAGGCGCGGACGGTGAAGATCATCGGATAGAGCCGTTCGTAGTACCAGAGCTTCGCGAAGTAAAAACCGATGGGCGACGGTTGCTTCCATTCGCCGGTCTCCACTTTTTCAATGAGCCAGGTCGCGCCCTTTAGCGCGGCCTCGCGAACGGAGCGCGCATTCAAGGTCAGGGACGCCGACACGGCGTCCCTCCCATCGGCGCGGGAGTGCCGGCATATTGCCGGCCCTGAACTCCATTCGGCGACTCCCGCCAGCGCCTCCACTGCCAAGGCGGTTTCTTCGACCGATGACGGGCCTTCGCCTGGCGCGCCCCAGCTTCCGTCGCTCTTTTGAACAGAGAGTAGCCACTGAGCGCCGCGCGCGATCATTGCAGAGAGTAGCGCAGGCGTCTGGCCTGTCTCCTCAGGACTCGAATTATGCTCCGCCGATGCCTCAAAATTATTGGCGCGACGACTAAAATTCAGACGGGGCAGGCGGGACACCTGCCCTACAATCTCCACCAGCGCAGTCAACACCCGCGCCGTTCCGTAAACCGGGTTCGTTTCGTCGGGCGCGTGTTGATTGCCAAACCAGAGCGGAAGCCACGCGCCGTCAGGCCGTTGAGTGCGGGTAAGGTAGCGCAGACCTTTCTCCATCGTCCGCCGGACACGACGTTGCAATCGCTCCGGCAATTCGGGCAACCACGCGTTCCACGCGCGCAACGCGTGTGCGGTCAGGTCCGGGGCGCTGCGGTCGAAAGGCAGGTTTGTCCAACCGCGGCAAAACGTCGGGATGCCGCCGTCGGAGTTTTGCAGATTGAGCAGCCATTTGATCCCGGCAACCGCTGCGCGGACCGTGCCGTCATCGTCAGCAAAGTGGACGCCTCTCCCCTCGTCGGAAGTGGGGAGAGAATTCTCCGAACTTTGATCGCTCCTTGCGTCCTTAAACTTGCCGGCCACCCCCTCACCCTTCCCTCTCCCCCTCCGAGGGGGAGAGGGTGCCCGAAGGGCAGGAGAGGGGGAAGGTTCATGGGGAGGGTGTCCGAAGGACGGGTGAGGGGTCTTATGCCGTTGGTTCCCAATGGGCACTGCGTCTTCTGGCAAAAATTTCTCCAGTGCCAGCAGCGCGCCGGCGGTGTCGTCCGCGTCCGGGACGCCGCCGGCCAGATCAGTCCACGCCCAGCCGCCGGGCGCCGCATGCGTGTAGGGATGCGCTTTGCGATATTGTTGTTTCAGCAGCCACTCACCAATTGTCCGCCGATCTTCAACCTGTAAGCCAGTTGTGCCAGCCGCCACGGACGTGTTCGTGAGAGATTTCCCAGAAAAATTTCGCGCATCGAACCCCTGAACCGTAGCAGCCGACGTGAGGAGGCTCTCATCGATTTCGGATTTCGGATTTCGGATTTTGGATTTGGAGTAAACAGTCTCCTCAAGTCGGCTGCGGCGAGGTTCATGAGGAGAGCGGGCGCCGACCGGGCTCCCCGGCACGAGCGCATTGACGGAAAGCGTCGTGACCCAGGTCGCGAGATTGGTGTCGATGGGCCAACTGCCGTCCTCGCGCGCCGAGGCGAGCAGAAAGTCAACTCCCTTTTTCGTCACGGGATGATTCACTTGTCCGCTGCCCGCCAAACTCATCACCACGAAACTGGTGAGCGGTGTGGCTTCGAGGAAACCGCCGCTCGACGGTTGAATGTTCGTCAACACTTTCAGCGTTCGCTCGCGCGTGAGATTTCTGGCGAACCGAGCGAATGGATTTCGCGATGGAAGATGATGATGCCTGGCCTGGCCGATGGCGATGAGCGCGGGCAGGGCATAGCTCACGACGGGCAGGCGAAGCGCGGCGAAGAATTGGTGGGGCAGCGCCGCAAGTTCAAACGGCAGCGGCAAAACCCATTTCCACGCCGCTGTTCCTGCGCCAAGCCGCCCGCTCAACGCGCACGTTGTGAGAATCGGCGCCGAGAACGTCCGGTCTTTGCCATAGCGTTTCACGATCGCGGGCGCGAGTTGATCAGGCCCGGTTCCTCCCGCGCGTTGTGTCAACCAGGCCTCCGCCCCTTTCACGACGGCGCGATATTTTCCATCGGCCCCAGGCACAACACCGAACGCCGCCCAGCACAGCGTCGTGGTGCTGATGTTGCTGAGACTAAACGGTGTGTCGCCCCAGCCGCCGTCGGCGTTGAGATGGCGGGCGAGCCAGTCGAGGCCCTGCTGAATGCGGAGTGCGGAGCGCGGTGTGTGGAGTGAAGGATCGTGTTTCTCAACGACGGCCAGCGCGCAGACGGCGGCGGCGGTGGAGAGCGCGCTGCTGGAAAGCTCGCCGATCCAATGCCCGTCCTGCGTGCGCGCGGCGAGCAGTTCGTTGCGGGCCAATTCAAGCGCGTGACGCAGACGCGCGGAGCAATGGAAAAGTTCAAAGTTCAAAGCTCGAAGTTCAAAGGAAGCTCCAAACCTCAAGCTTCAATCCCAAACGGGTTGAGTGCGCGGCTTGGGGTTTTGGGTTTGGGATTTCCTTTGAGCTTTGAACTTTGAGCTTTAAGCTTCCTGCCTAACGCCTCACGTCAGGTTTTGCGTTTCACGCCTTATGCTTTACGGATTGCGGCTCGCGGCCTGTATTTCCTTTTCGTTGCGCCGCTCGCGCTGTGGCAGAAGTGCGCAGGCTTCCTTGCACCCGAAGACTCGGCTGAGGATGTAGCGATTGCGGGCGGCCCAGGCGTAAATTTTTTCCGCTATCCAGATCACACCGGGAATCCACAGGAACAGTGCCAGCGGCACGAGCAACGGCATTCGCATTCCGACATAGCGGATGCAGCGCGCGCCGCGATACCTTTTCCCGTCTTTGGCCAGGCAGTGAATGGCGGCCGACAAATCCTCGCGCGTCAAGCCCGGCGCGGCTTCGGCCACCCGCGGATCGGACATGGGCAGCAGGGTCGTGACATTGAACCAGTCGAGCCACGTCAGCACGCGCATCTGAAACGTGCACATCGGGCATTGGTCGTCATACAGCACGATGTTCGTGGCGCCTTTCATAAGCAGGACCAATCTACAGGCAGAACCTGTCGACCGTCAAACGAGCAATCGGGAAGGGTAATGCCTTAATTTGATGGAGCGCGGCTGTGTCGAAGACCAGCCGCAGAGCTTGGCTTACATGCTGCGACTGGTGCTGCGCACACAGTCGCGCTCCGAAAATTGAAATCACGACACTACCATCGGGAAGGCAACGTCTCAATTTGTTGCGGCGTCGAGCCTGCGGCTCGAAATCGGCACGCAGCGCCGGCGCCACCCCGACTGAATCAGGACACGGCCAACGGGAACCCGCCCGTGCCGGCAAACGTCGTAACTCAGAGTCGGTTTGCGAAGAAAATACTGCGATCCAAACTGGTGCGCGACTATTCGCTCGAGTAAATTGTATCATGTTTATCACGGGACTGAGCACCGCCACGCCGCCACGCCGTTACCGACAACGGGAATGCTGGGAGGCGCTGCAAGCCGCCGAACAATTTTCGCAACTGACCAGCCGCTCGAGGGCCATTCTGAAAAAAGTCCTGTTGAGCGACAATGGCATCGACACGCGGCATTTGGCGCTGGACCCTTTGACCGAAGCGTTCGACCTCAACCCGGAAGCCTTGCATGCCCGGTTCGTCCGGCACGCGCCCGCGCTGGCGACGCAGGCCGCGACGGGGGCGCTGACGGACGCGGGGCTTGGGCCCGACGATTTCGACGCGTTGATCGTCAGCACGTGCACCGGTTATTTGTGTCCCGGCCTTACCAGTTACGTGAGCGAACGACTCGGTTTGAGAGCGGACGTGCTCACGCTGGATCTGGTCGGGCAGGGTTGCGGCGCGGCGTTGCCAAACCTGCGGGCCGCCGAAGCGTTGTTAGCCGCGAAACGCTGCGAAAATGTTTTATCGATTTGCGTCGAGGTGTGCAGCGCGGCGTTTTACCTCGACAATGATCCGGGCGTGCTCATCAGCGCCTGTCTGTTCGGCGACGGTGCGGCGGCCGCGGTCCTGACCCGCGAACCAGATCCCAATCGCCGTCGCGTCGAATGGAAAACGGCGGGTTCAATTCTGAGCGCGGAACACCGCGATTATCTCCGCTTCGAACAGCGAAACGGCATGTTGCGAAACATACTCTCCCGACAAGTGCCGTCGCTCGCCGCCAAGTACGCCGCGCGGGTTTTTTCTGAGGTGGTGGGCAAAGCCGGCGTGCCACCCGGGCAAATTTCTGTTTGGATCATGCACGCGGGTGGACGCGATGTGCTGCTGGCGATGCAGGAAAGGCTCGGATTGGCGCAGCAACAGTTGGAACGAAGCGCGGCCGTGCTGCGCGAGTTCGGCAACTTGAGCAGCCCTTTTGTGTTGTTTGTGCTGCAAACGGTGCTGGCGGACAATGCGCCGGGTGGACTCTGGTGGATGTCGTCATTCGGTGCAGGATTCAGTTGCCACGGGGCATTGTTGGAGGTGGAGTAAGAGGAAGGTGGTGATGGTTTGCGCGGTGTTGAGGACACAACTCCAATCCTCCATCATCGGGTTGGCTCGCATGGATCGCCAGATCGAACCGGAATGGCTGGACGAGTTGCCGGCCGGCGATTCCCGAGCGATTCGTTCGCGTCGGGATTTGCGCCGCGTGAATGCCTGGATGGGCAATGCTCGCGTCATCGCCGCGGCCTCGCGCGAAGCGTTTGGAGACCGGCCGCCAAAGCAAATCGTGGATTTAGGCGCTGGCGATGGAACATTGATGCTGCGAGTGGCGCGCCGGCTCTTTCCTCGCTGGCGCAATGTCGAAGTCACGCTGGTGGACCAGCACGCGATCGTCAGCGCGGAGACTTGCCGCCAATTTGAAACGCTGTCGTGGCGCGTACAAGCGATCAAAGCGAACGTATTGGACTGGCTGGCGCGACTTTCAATCAGTCCGGTTGATCTGATTGCGGCAAATTTATTTCTGCATCACTTCCCGGAATCCTCTCTGGCCCGGATGATGCAGCTGGCCGCGGAATGGACGGATTGTTTCATCGCTTGCGAGCCGCGACGATGCGCAGCGGCGCAGCGCGCCAGCCGATGGCTTTGGCTTATCGGCTGCAGCCAGGTCACCTGTCACGATGCCGTTGCCAGCGTGCGAGCCGGCTTCAACGGCAAAGAACTTTCCGCGTTGTGGCCGCCGAACGGAGCCTGGCAGTTGCAGGAAAAAGCCGCCGGCTGGTTCGGTCACTGTTTTGTCGCGCAACGTTTCCGCGGCAGACGCACCTCCGATGACTGCGATGGCTGAGAAATTTGATGCGATTGTCATTGGCGGCGGGCCGGGCGGCGCGACGGCGGCGCTGCTGCTGGCGCGCGCGGACTGGAAAGTCGCCGTCATCGAAAAGGCCCATTTCCCTCGGCGCAAAGTCTGCGGCGAATACGTTTCCGCAACGAACCTTCCCTTGTTTCGGCAACTCGGCATCGAAGCAGATTTCCGGAAGGTGGCTGGCCCGCCGGTGAAACAGGTTGGATTGTTCGCGCGGGAAACGATTGTGAGCGCGCCGATGCCACGCATGCGTGAATCGCCCGACGGCTGGGGTCGAGCGCTGGGACGCGAGACCCTCGACGCGCTGCTGCTGAATCGTGCTGCAGAGACAGGCGCGCACGTGTGGCAGCCGTGGTGGGCGACGAAATTACGCAGGGAAGGAGGCGCTTTTGTTTGCGAATCGACGAACAAAGAAACAGGCGGAGCAAACGAGCTTCAAGCCAGCGTTGTCATCGCCGGCCACGGTTCGTGGGAGCCGGGCGCATTGCCGACTCAGCCCGCGCGTCGCGCGCTTCGCGCCTCGGACCTGCTGGGTTTCAAAGCCCACTTTCGTGGTTGCCGGTTGCCGGTCGGCTTGATGCCGTTGGTCGTTTTTCCGGGTGGTTACGGCGGCATGGTTCATACAAGCGACGGCCGCGTGAGTTTCTCGTGCTGCATCCGACGCGACGAACTGGAGCGGTGTCGGCGAGCGGCGCCGAGTGCGCCCGCCGGGGAAGCTGTGTTGGCGCATGTCAGGCAATCGTGTCGCGGCGTTCGCGAAGCGGTGCAGGGAGCGTCACTCGACGGCGCGTGGCTGTCCGCCGGGCCGATCCGTCCTGGCATTGTCGCGCCGTTTTCAAAAGGAATGTTCTGCGTTGGCAATGCCGTCGGAGAGGCGCACCCGGTGATCGCTGAAGGCATCAGTATGGCGATGCAATCGGCGTGGTTGTTGTGTGAGCGGTTGGTGGCGCGATCGAAGGAGGGATTGACGAGCCAAACGCTCCACGAGATCGGAAGCGATTACGCGGCTGCATGGAGAAGGAGTTTCGCCTGGCGCATCCGTGTTGCTGCGCTGTTCGCGCATCTGGCCGCGAGACCCGCTGCGGTCGAGCTGTTGCTTCCTTTGTTTCGGCTGTTTCCCGCGACGTTGACTCGGGGGGCGAGGTGGAGTGGCAAAGCAAACGAGGTGGTGAAGCACTTTGGACATTTTGGTCCCAGCCGTTCGATCTCTTGAGAGACGCAGCGCCGGTGGGCCACAGCCGATTGAGCCACATTTCCCGTCGGTGATGGCGAAGACATCACCTTCCCCTCGGGCAATGTCCGATTTGCGGACAGGATTTACAGAAAAAGGACAGTGAGAGACTCAGTGCTGCGTTTGAGAGCCCGTTTTTCTTTGCTGGCACTTTCAGTGCTTGAGCAGGATTAAGAACTCGTCGAATCCCTGTGCGTTCGCTGCGGTTGGAAACGTCGGCGCGAAAATCGGGTGAAGGCTTCACTCCGGTTCAGGGTTCGGGCGACTGTGTAACATTCAAAACATCTGTTCATGTCTGTTTATCAGAAACAAAATTTGCAGGTTCAATTCCTGAAATTCGGCGTGGACCATAACGGCATCATCGTACCCATTCTGAAGCGGGGCAAAGACCACTTTGTCCAGTTGCCGCCCGTGGCCAAGCGCGCGAATGCTCAGGACAAGAACACGCCGCCATCGCGTTAAGCTGCGTTGCGGACAATGCTCGACTCGGATTCAGCAGCTATCCTCGCCCAATTGCTGAGTGCAAAGCGAGTAACCTTTGTGCGCCGAGTGGCGGCTGTGTTATCGTCGCGCGGGCGAAGAGGGCTGGCTGAAACTCCGGGAGGCTTTCCCCCGGCACCGAAGATACAAGCGTGAATGACACCATCGGATTTGATCTCTATTTTCCTCGAGAGTATCTCAAGGCCGCTTTAATTGGTTCTTTTCTCAGCGTCAGCGTTTTGGTGGGCGTTTTTTGCTACCTGAATCGCTACACGCATCGCCGCTACTTCAGCTTCTGGACGGCCGCGTGGATTTTCCACGCCCTCTGGCTGGGACTGTGCATCGCATCGTTAAACGTGCAGGAAGGTCCGCTGTTGATGATGCTCAAGCAATGGTGTGTGGGCGCGTCGGCGGTGTTTCTGCTTTGGGGCAGCGCCCGGTTTCTGAAGCAGCGAACCAGGCCCTCTCAACTCGCGCTGTTTCTGGCCTTTTTATTCATCTGGAGTTACATCGGGGTTTATCAGTTCGACAGTCTTCTGCAGATGGAGCTGCCTCTGTTCGCGCTGATGGGGCTGGTGAGCCTGGTGACCGCCGGGTGTTTTTACCGATTCCGCGCCGAACAGCGGTATCTCGGCGCCGGTCTGCTGGCCAGCGGTTTTGGACTCTGGGGAATTTATATTGCGGCGTATCCGTTCTTTCAGAGTTCCGGCCAGATGATCAGCTCCGGCTACTTCATTTCCGCTGTGCTTCAGCTTTTCATTGCGGTCAGCATGATCGTCCTGGTGCTCGAGGAAGCACGGAACACTAATCAACTGGCGTTCAGGAAAATCCGTTCCTACAAGTCGAAAACCGTGTTCCTGCAAAGGAAGGTCATGTCCACCGAGGAACGCTATCGAAGCCTGTTCGATCAGGCCAGCGAGGGCATCGTCATCACCGACGCGGAAGACCTGCGCATTCTTGAGTTGAATCAGACCGCCAAACGTTTGCTGGGCGACCGAGGCGGATGGTGCGCCGATCAGCTTTGAAGGGCGGGCCGCCTACCAGTTCTTTCTGCGCGAGCTGACCGAACGCGCGCGGCTGGAGCAGCAGCTTCGCCAGGCGGAAAAGCTGTCTGCCCTCGGCCAGATGATTTCGGGCATTGCCCACGAGTTGAACAACCCGTTGGCGGTCATCAAAGGATATGTGGAGCTCATCCTGTGTCGGGACGAGTTGGGCAAGCAAACCCGCGCCGATTTGGAGAAGGTCGCCCACGAAAGCAACCGCGCCGCCAAGCTCGTCAGCAACTTCCTGTCCTTCGCCCGCGAACAGCCGAGGCACCGCGAGGCTGTTGATTTTAATGAACTGGTCCGACGCGTGGCTGAATTGCGCAAGCTGGATTTGCAGAAAGCCCGCGTTGAGCTGCGCCTGGATCTCCATCCCCAACTGCCCGCGACCCAAGGTGACCCCGACCAGATTCAGCAGGTGCTTGTGAATTTGTTGAACAACGCCCTCCAGGCGCTGGTGGAGGCGCCGCGCCCCGGACGCCTGCATGTTTCCACCCAATGCAAGGAGAACCTTATTCAGATTCTGGTGGAGGACAACGGCCCTGGCGTGCCGTCGGAAGTGTTGCCGTACATTTTTGAGCCGTTCTTCACCACCAAGGAAGTGGGCCAAGGCACCGGCTTGGGGTTGTCGATTGCGCACAGCATACTGGCGGATCATCACGGACGGATTTTTTACCAGCCGGCCACCCTGGGCGGCGCTTGCTTTGTTCTGGAACTGCCAATGGTCAGTCCGAACACCGGCACACAACCGTCGGCGCCGACCGCCCCCCTTCCGGCACTGACGGACACGCCGCAAACACAGTCGGCCCAAATCCTGATTCTCGATGACGAAAAGTCGATTGCCGAATTGCTCGGTGAAATGCTCGGTCTGCTCGGCTATTCCACGGTGTTGTGCCATTCCGCTTTGGATGCGCTGGCACTGGTCGAGCGGCACGAGTTCGACCTGATCGTCTCCGACTTTCGCATGCCGAAAATGAACGGACAGGAATTCTATCAACAAGCGGTCCAGAAAAAGCCGGAGTTGACGCGGCGCATCATCTTCCTGACCGGCGACGTCGTAAACGAGGAGACGCAGGCGTTTCTGCAATCCACCGGCAATCCCCATATCTCCAAACCTTTTCAACTTGCGCTCGTGGAGCAAACCGTGGCGCGGGTCCTGCAGCAGAACGCGGTGGCTCAATGAGTTCGTCAACGTTGTTTGGGCCGGAGCCAGAGGCGGAAGCCCGACTCGAGCCTGCGAAAGTCTTGTTGACTCCAGGTGACAATTTGATGCAACCTCCCTCCAGCACAAAGAACTTGCGGTGTCGGTGTCAGAAAGACAGATGTCAGTGAAGCAGTTAGACATTCAGTGATCCTGCCGGTGCAGAATCCCCCCACTGGGTTTTTTGAGCGGGACAACCAATAGTATGAACAACGAATCCAGACTCTTCGTAGGTAATCTCTCTTACCAAACGATGGAAAATGACTTGCAGGAGTATTTCTCTCAGGCAGGCGTAGTCACTTCTGTGAACCTGATGCTCGACAAATTCACCGGCAAATCCCGTGGCTTCGCTTTCATCGAATTCTCCACGCCGGAAGAAGCCAACAAAGCGGTCGAGATGTTCCACAGCAAGGAATTTCAAGGCCGTCAACTCACGGTCAACATCGCGCGGCCTCGCGAAGAGCGTCCCCCTCGTTCCGGGCGCGGAGGCGGTGGCGGTGGCGGTTACCGCGGTGGCCGCGATGGCGGTCGTCGCGAGCGGTACTGATGGGAGTTTTTAAAACGCTGTTGCAGCGGGCCGGCTTCTGCCGGTCCGTTTTTTATTGGATGCGGTTTCATGGATCCGGGCGTCGTGGGGCCAGGCTCGTGACGGGCCCTGACACCCATAAGCAGCGCGGCTCGCGCGGCCGCTCGCCCCGCCTTGTGAAATCAGTTCCGGCGACCAATTTGCGGCGAATAAGCATTTGACACCAACTGGCGCCAACTCTAGCTTGGGTTCAGAAAAAGTTTATGGCTGAGAACAACCCCAACAACCCATCGGGCGCCGTCCCGCCCAGACCGACCGAGGCCGCCAAAGTGCAGCCCAAAAAAGAGACGGTGCGAATCAATCTACCCCCGAAGCCGACTGCCGCTCCCACGATCAAAATTCCCGCGCCTGCTCCGACGGCGCAGGCGGCGGCCTCCGCCGCTGCACCGGCGGCTCCAGCCGCGCCTGCCGCTGCCCACGCGCCCACTCCCGCGCCGCCAACACCGGCCCCACGGCCTACGGCCGTCGCTGCTGCTGGAAGGCCCGCTCCGGGTCCGCGGTCCGCGCCCGTCATGTCGGGCGTCACCGGCTTGGACAAAGCCCTCGCCATCGCGGTTGCGCTGATTGCCGTGGTGGTTTTGGTTCGGGTTTTGATGCTGTAAATCTCGGAATTTCCGGCGATCGCTTTATCCTCGAACGCATCCAGGCCCGTATGTCCGCTAACAACATCATCACTTTAACCGCAGCCAACTTTGAACAAGAAGTGTTGCAGTCCCCTACGCCCGTCTTGGTGGATTTCTGGGCCGAATGGTGTGGCCCTTGCAAAATGATTGCGCCGATCCTCGATGAGCTCGCCAGCGAATATGATGGCAAGGTAAAAGTCGGCAAAGTCAACATCGACGACCACCAAGCGATTGCCACGCAATACGGCATTCGCGCCATCCCCACTCTTCTGATTTTCAAAGACGGAGAAGTCGCGGAGCAGGTCGTGGGGCTGCGCAGCAAGCGCGACCTCAAGGCCAACATCGACAAGGTAGCCGTCTGAGCGTTCCCGGCGGACGGGAGGCCATGTTACTCATCGTCACGCCCCGACAACTGACCCAGCGCGCGGAACTGTATCATCAACTGGCCTCGCTGCTGAGCGCCGGGGTCGGCATGATTCAGGCGCTGGAAATGATTCGTCACAACCCGCCCGGTTACTCCTTCCGCCAACCGCTCTCTCAACTCATCGCGAAAATCACCGAAGGTGCCACGGTCGCGGAATCCATGCTGAGCCTGGGCCGTTCGCTGCCCTCCTTTGATCTGGCGCTGATTCAGGCCGCCGAACAAAGCGGACGCCTGCCCGAGTGTTTTCGGCTGCTCGCCAACTATTACAATGAACGCGCCCGGCTTGCGCGCCGGGTCATGGCCGATCTGGCTTATCCCCTTTTCATACTGCACTTCGCCATTTGCATTTTTCCCGTTTCTCAACTTGTCCAATTGGTGAGCCGGTTCGACGTCTTCGGTTTTTTACGGGCGAAGTTCATCCTGCTGGCGCCGGCTTACGCGGTCGTTTTCATTTTGATCGTGGCCTGCCAGGGACAACGGGGCGAGACGTGGCGCGCAAACGTCGAACGGGCGTTGCGCTGGGTCCCGGTTCTTGGCCCGGCTCGGCGCAATCTGGCTTTGGCCCGATTGTCCGCCGCTTTGGAAGCTCTGATCAGCGCGGGAGTCTCGATCTTCGATTCGTGGGAACTTGCCGCTGCCGCGAGCGCCTCACCCGCATTGCGACGCGCGGTGCATGGTTGGCAGGTTGCTTTGCGATCCGGCGAAACTCCCGGTGAGCTGGTGGCGCGCACGTCCGAGTTTCCCGAACTCTTCGCCAATCTTTATCAAACCGGCGAGGTGAGCGGACAACTGGACGATTCCCTCCGCCGACTCCATCAGCATTACCAGGAGGAGGGCTCGCGCAAGCTGCACATCTTTGCTCAATGGGTGCCGCGCTTGATCTACTTTGCCATTCTGCTGGCGATTGCCTATCAGATCGTCAGCTTCTGGAGCGGCTATTACAACAACGTCTTTCAGCAACTCAATCTCTGATCCCATCCCAGAGGAGAGGCTTCATGGACGAAACTCTGAGTTAGCCTTCGCGCATGACATCTTCCGAAATTCTTTCCGACGAAGCGCTACGCCAGCACGAATTTCCCGTCGCGCGCGAAAAGATTTTTCTTGCCCATGCCGGTGTCGCACCGTTGCCCCGCCGGGTGGCCGACGCGGTTCGCGACTACGCCGGGCTTTGTACACAGGGCGACCAGGAAACACTGCTGCCGGCGCAGCAAGTGCACCATTCGCGCGCGCTCGCCGCCCGTCTGCTCAACGCGCGGCCGGACGAAATCGCCTTCGTCGGCCCGACTTCGCTCGCGCTCAGCTTCATCGCCGCCGGGCTGCCGTGGAGAAAGAACGAGAACGTCCTCATTTATTTCGACGATTATCCCGCGAACGTCTATCCGTGGATGGCGCTGGCGGAACGCGGCGTGGAAGTCCGCTTCCTGAGCGCGAGCGAACCGGGCCGCCTGCGCCCGTTGGAAGTGATCGGCCAGGTGGACGAACAAACGCGGCTGGTTGCGCTGGCCTCATGCCATTTCGTGTCCGGCTACCGGATTGACCTGAACGCCATCGGCCAGGCGCTGCACGAACGCAACATCCTGTTCTGTGTTGATGCCATCCAAACGCTCGGCGCTTTCCCGACCACCGTCGAGCACATAGATTTTCTCGCGGCCGACGCGCACAAGTGGCTGCTCGGCCCATGCGCCGCCGGCATTCTCTACGTGCGAAAAGGGCTTCAGGACAGTTTGCGTCCCGCGGCTTACGGCTGGCACAACGTACTTTGCCCCAACTACGTCGCTCAGGAGCAACTCGTCTTCCGCCCCGGCGCTCGCCGCTACGAAGCCGGCACCCAAAACCTGCTCGGTCTCGTCGGGCTGAACGCGGCGATGGAACTGCTGTTGGAAATGGGCATCGACAACATCGCCGCCGAATTGTTGCGAAAGCGCGCGCTGCTGGTTCCGGCGCTGAAGAACAAAGGCTATACCGTGCTGCATGCCGACGTGCCGCCCGCCAACGCCAGCGGCATCATCACGTTTTATCGCGAGGGCGCCGGCATGGCCGCGCTGTGCGAAAAGCTCGAAGCCGCCAACATTATTGCTTCGCTCCGCGCCGACCGAAGCGGCCGCCAGCACCTTCGACTCTCCCCGCACTTCTACAACACCGATGCCGAGTTGCAGCGCGTGGTGCAGCTCTTATAGGAGCTGTCTAAGAAACGGAGATAGGCTTTCCAAACAAAACTTGCCAGCGCCAAGATGCTCAGGCTTACTTTGCTGAGTTTGATTTTGATCTGATGCCCAAATTCGATTCCGAACTGTTGGCCAAAGCCAAATCGCTCGGATTTTCCGACCGGCAAATCGCAAATCTTTCCGGCAAAACCGAGGACGAAATTCGCGCGCTGCGAAAAACACTCGGACTCGTTCCGAGCTATCGTCTCGTGGACACCTGCGCCGCCGAATTTGAGGCTTACACACCCTACTATTATTCGACTTACGACCGCGGCGACGACGAAGTGCAGCCTTCGGACAAGCGCAAGATAATGATTCTCGGCGGCGGTCCGAACCGGATCGGCCAGGGCATTGAGTTCGATTACTGCTGCGTGCACGCCGCGTTCGCGCTCAAAGGAGACGGCTTCGAGACGCTCATGGTCAACTCGAACCCGGAGACGGTTTCCACCGACTACGACACGAGCGACAAACTTTTTTTCGAGCCGCTCACGTTGGAGGACGTGCTTCACATTTACGAGCGGGAACAATGCTGGGGCGCCGTCGCGCAGTTCGGCGGGCAGACGCCCCTGAACCTCGCGCTCGGGTTGCAAAAGAACGGAGTCAATATCATCGGCACTTCACCGGAGAGCATTGAAATCGCCGAGGACCGCAAGCTCTTTGCCGCCATGCTCAACAAGCTCAATATCCCGCAGCCGCCCAACGGAATTGCGACGAATGAAGTTGGAGCGCTCGAAGTCGCGAAGGAGCTTGGCTACCCGATCCTGGTGCGACCTTCCTTCGTGCTGGGCGGGCGCGCGATGCAAATCGTCTATTCCGACGCCGAGTTGCAGCACTACATGCGGTTCGCGGTCGAAGCCTCCCCCGAACGCCCCGTGCTGGTGGACAAATTCCTCGAAGACGCGACGGAAGTGGACGTCGATTGCATCGCTGACGTCGGGCATTTTGAAAAGTGGGACAGGGCTTCCAGCCTGTCCGCCAATTCCAAAGACCGGCTGGAGGCCCGTCCCACCATCGTCATCGGCGGGATGCTCGAGCACATCGAGTTTGCCGGCGTGCATTCCGGGGATGCAGCGATGGTCCTGCCACCGCACACGTTGCCGAAAAGCGTCATCGAAACCATCCGCGAATACACTCATGCCATGGCGCGCGAGTTGAAAGTCATTGGCTTGATGAACGTGCAATTCGCCGTGAAGGGCGAAATGGTTTACGTGTTGGAAGTGAATCCGCGGGCGTCACGGACCGTGCCGTTTGTCAGCAAGGCCATTGGCGTGCCGCTGGCGAAACTCGCGGCGAAAGTGATGGCCGGCAGGAAATTGACCGAACTCGGTTTTACAAAAGAGATCTGGCCGAAGTATTGGGCGGTCAAAGAGTCCGTCTTTCCGTTCAACCGTTTTCACGGCCAGGACATTTTGCTGTCGCCGGAAATGCGTTCGACCGGCGAGGTCATGGGTCTGGACGCCGACCTCGGCATCGCCTACGCGAAATCGCAAATGGCCGCGAACGCGCCGTTGCCGTTGTGCGGTCGCGTCTTCATCAGCGTCAGTGACGCCCACAAGAAGGACGCTGTCGCCGTAGCCCGGCAATTTGCCGAGCTGGGCTTTGAAATCATTTCCACCACCGGCACGGCGACGGTGCTGGACAAGGCAGGCCTGAAAGTACAGCGCATTTTCAAGCTGGCTGAAGGCCGCCCCAACGCGCTGGACCTGCTCAAGAATCGCGAGATTCATCTGGTTATTAACACGCCGTCCGGCCAGGTGCCCCGCGCTGATGAGGTGAAAATCCGCACCACTGCGGTTTACACGAACACGCCGATTATGACCACGCTCAGCGGCGCGCGGGCCGCGGCGCTTGGTATTGCCGCCCTGAAGAAGTCCGGTTACTCGGTGAAGACGCTGCAGGAATATCATTGAGGAGCACGGAGTAATGGAGTATTGAGCACTGGGGTACTCCACGCCACTCCATTACTCCTTTATCTTCCGAACACTTCCCAGCCGTAGCGCAGAATCATTACCGCGACAACCACCAGGAAAAAGACACGGACGAAGGCGTTTCCTTTGAGAATGGCGAGCCGGCTTCCCGTCCACGCGCCCAGCATATTGCACAGCCCCATCGGCACTGCGAATTGGTAAAAAATTCTGTGCGCGGCGGCGAAGTAAATCACCGCGGAAAGGTTCGTGACAAAGTTGATCACCTTCGCGCTGGCCGACGCCGTCAGGAAGTCGAAGCCAAACAGTCCGATGAAAATGAAAATCAGAAAGCTGCCCGTGCCTGGCCCGAAAAAACCGTCGTAAAAGCCGATCACTACGCCAACCAGAATGCCGAACTGCCGTTCGCGATGAGCCGTGAACTGCGGCGCGTGCAGGTTGCCGAAGTCCTTACGCCAATAGGTGTGGATGGCGACGACGCCGAGCAGCACGAGCAGCAGATGGAGGAAAGCTTGTTCGTGCCGAAAACCGATACCAACGAGTCTGGCAGCGGGGATGGAAGAAAAATGAAGAGCGCGGGAAGTTGAATCAGGCCGCCGCCGCCGACGACAGAGTCCACAAAGCCGGCGAGAAAGGCGAACAGGCACAGCCACAGGGTTTCCACGGGGCGAGAATACACAGAGCTTTGCGGATTTTGCCAGATTGAGGGCAGGGCAGAGCGCAGCCGCTATAACCGGTGACGACGAACTTTTGTTGCATATGCAACAAAAGATTGCACACCGGTGGAAACGCCGGTTCAGTGGGAAGGGACGACACCGCGGCCGAACTCGGTGAGCGTCGTTGCGTCATCCGAATCCACTTTCAAACTCGTCGAGACCGGCGCGAGCAAGAGTCTCTTGCGCGAAATTGACGACGAAGGATTGCTGGCGTTGTTCGCCGGCAAGCCGGTGGCTCTGGTGCGTCGCGGGCCGAATCAGGCGGAGTTGATTTTTTTGAGTCCCGAGGACGCAAAAGGGTTCCCCGTCCAGTAGGAGGCAGCGATTCCCCTTTGAGCTGCCGTGAAGGCAAAGCCCCGATACGGACGCCAGCGCGCGTTTTCACATGACAGGCGCGATTCAAAGTGCTACACAGCGTTCATGCAATCATCGGCCATGGCCCGCGACGGTCGCAGTTTATTTTCCAGCGGCGCAGTGAAGCGCGTTCTGCTCGTGGAGGACGAGCCTGACCTGACAGTGTTGCTGAAGGATTATCTGGAGGGGTACTTTTATCGTGTGACCACGGTTGGGAACGGTGTCGATGGACTTAAAGCCATCATGGATTCGGACTTTGACGTGGTCCTCTGCGACGTGGTGATGCCGCAAATGCCCGGCGACATGTTTTACCGCGCGGTTCGACGGGTCCAACCGCAATTGTGCGATCGGTTCATCTTCATCACGGCGCACGGAGAAGACCCGCGTGTCGTGGAATTTCTAAATCACGTGAGCGAGATGGTCCTGATGAAACCGTTTCATCTGGATGACTTGCTGGAGATGATTTTGCTCCTGTTCCGCGAATTGGAAAGCACGACCAACCGGCTGGTTTTTCCCGAAGAACCGCTCGCCCTTCCGCCCGTTCCGGCGCAGATGGAGTTGCCTCCCCGCCAGTCAGCTTGATCACTTTTCCTGGCTTTGGCCCTTGCCGGTGTGCCGGATGTCCTTCGCTTCGTAGAGATAGACGACTTCCTCAGCTACGTTCGTGGCGTGGTCGGCGATCCGTTCCAGGCTTTTGGAAATCACCATCAGGTTGAGGCAGCGTGTGATAGTGGTCGGCCTTTCAACCATGTAACTGGACAGCTCGCGATGCAGTTGTCGGTTCAACGCGTCCACCTCCTTGTCGCGCGGGATGACCGCGCGGGCTTTTTCCGGATTGGCGTTGACGAAGGCCTCGAGCGCGTCGCCGAGCATTTCCAACGCCATCTTCGCCATGCGCGGGATGTCGATGTAAGGCTTGAGTTGCGGCTCCTGGCCCAGCTCGACGGCCCGGCGGGAAATGGTTGTGGCTTCGTCACCCACGCGCTCGAGGTCATGCGAGATTTTCATGGCCACGGTAATCAGCCTCAGATCGCTGGCCAGTGGCGCCTTGGAGAGCAGCCCGATCGCCATTTCGTCCACTTCGATCTCCAACTGATCAATGGCGTTGTCTTCCTCCTTCACGCTCCGGGCGAGGTCGTCGTCACGATCAACCAGCGCCTTAAGGGCGTTGTTGACGGCGGCTTCGGCCTTGCTGGCCATGGTCAACAGTATCTCTTTCAGCGCGGCGAGTTCCTGGTCGAAGTGTTGCATAATTCTTCAAATCAACCGAACCGCCCGGTCACGTAATCCTCCGTCTGTTTCCTGGCCGGGCTGGTGAAGATTTTGCGTGTCGCGTCGAACTCGATCAATTCGCCGAGATACAAGAAGGCCGTGAAATCCGAGATGCGCGCGGCCTGCTGCATGTTGTGCGTGACGATGACGATGGTGAAGTCCTTCTTCAACTCAAGAATCAGATCTTCGATTTTGGCGGTCGCCAGCGGGTCCAGCGCGGAAGCGGGTTCGTCCATCAGCAGCACTTCCGGCTGAACGGCCAGCGCGCGCGCGATGCAGAGGCGCTGTTGCTGACCGCCTGACAGGCTGATGGCCGGAGCGTGCAGCCGATCTTTGACTTCGTCCCACAGCGCGGCCATGCGCAGCGATTTTTCCATTCGGTCCACCAGCGTCGCGCGGGCCCGCACGCCGTTGAGCCGCAAGCCGACCGTCACGTTGTCGGCAATGGACATGGTCGGAAAGGGGTTCGATTTCTGAAACACCATGCCGACGCGTCGGCGAACGATCACCGGCTCGACGCGGCCCGCGTAAATGTCCTCGCCGAAGAGGCGAATCTCGCCCGTCATGCGCGCCTCCGGCACCAGCTCGTGCATGCGATTCAACGCGCGCAGAAAAGTGGATTTGCCGCAGCCGCTCGGACCGATGATCGCGGTGACCGCCCGCGCCTGGACTTCGAGCGAAACGCTCTTGAGCACCTGATTCTTCCCGAAATAAATGGAAAGGTTTTTCACGGTGAGCGCAGAAATTGAAGCAGTCGAGGTTCGAGAGTCGAGGGCCGAGGGCAGCGCATCCGGATTTGGCTCTCGACTCTCGACTCTCGGCTCTCGGCGAGTCTGTGAAATAATTTTCTCTTCTTCGGGAGGCATGATCAGATTCATGGGTTCTTGTGGATGCGGTCGCGCGTCAGGACCCGCACGGTCACGTTGATGGCAGTGATGAGCAGCAATAGAACCAGCGCCCCGGCCCAGGCCTGGCGGTGCCAGTCGTCGTAAGGCGAAATCGCATAACTGAAGATTTGCAGCGGCAGGGCGGCGATGGGGTCGGAAAGGTTGTTGTTCCAGAACCGATTGCCCAATGCCGTGAAGATCAGCGGCGCGGTTTCGCCCGCCACGCGCGCCACGGCGAGCAGCACGCCCGTGACGATGCCTTTGAGAGCCGTGCGCACGACGATCTGCGCGATCGTCCGCCATTGCGCGATTCCCAGCGCGAGCGCGGCCTCGCGATAGCCGTCCGGCACGAGCAACAGCACTTCTTCGGTGGTTCGCATAATGAGGGGAATCATCATCATGCCGAGCACAACGCCGCCGGCCCACGCAGAGTAAGTGCGCATCGGCAAGACCATCAACGCGTAAACGACAATGCCCCAGATGATCGACGGCACGCCGTTGAGCACGTCCGCGCCAAAACGAATCGGCCCGGTCAACCTCGATGAGGCGTATTCGGAAAGATAAACGCCAGCGAGCACGCCGACCGGCATGCCGATGATTGCGGCAATTCCCAGCAAGATAAAGGAGCCGGCGATGGCATTGGCCATGCCGCCGCCGCCCTCGCCGACCGGCTTGGGGAGTTTCGTGAAAAAGTCCCAGTTCACCGCGCCGATGCCGGATTTGACGAGGTAATAAAATACGAATGCGAGCGGAGCGATGACGAGCAGCGCGCAAACAAGTGTGAGCGCCTGCACGAGGGCATTCTTGGTTTTGCGCCAGCGATGGTTGGATGCGGTCATGGGGTTCACTGCGGTTTCGCACCCGCGCCGCCGAAGGTTTTCAACAACAATTGTGCCGCGGCGTTGACGAGAATCGTCACGCCGAGCAGCACGAGGCCGATTTCAAACAGCCCGCTTCGATACACATCGCCGGTAGCTTCGTTGAATTCGTTGGCGATGACGCTGGCGAGGGTGTAGCCCGGCGCGAAGAGCGACGGGGCGATTTGCGGATTGTTGCCGATGACCATTGTGACCGCCATGGTTTCGCCGAGCGCGCGGCCGAGGCCGAGAATGACTGCGCCGAACAGGCCTTTCTTCGCGTAGCTGAGCACGGCGATGCGGGTGACTTCCCATCGCGTCGCGCCCAGCGCGTAAGCCGCTTCGCGCTGCAAGCCGGGAACGGAGCGGAGAATCTCGCGGGACACCGAGGTGATAATCGGCACGATCATGATGGCGATGATGATCCCGCCGGCCAAGAAGCTGACGCCATAAATCGGTCCTTGGAACAGTGGCAGAAAGCCGAGCGCGCTTCGGAGCCAGAGGAACAAGTGTTCTCGCAGCCACGGCACCATCACGAAAATGCCCCAAAGACCGAGGATGACGCTGGGCACGGCCGCGAGCAGTTCGATGAACACCGTGAGCGGCTGCCGCAACCATGGCGGCGCCAGCTCCGTGAGAAATACGGCGCTGGCGATGCTGAGCGGCACGGCGATCAGGAGCGCGATCAGCGACGAAACGACCGTTCCGAAGATGAATGGCAACGCCCCGAACTGCTCGTTCACCGGGTCCCATTCGGAACTGGAGAGAAAGCGCCATCCGAATTTCTGGAGAGCCAAATGCGAGCCGCGCCAGAGTTCGAATCCGACGAGGACAATCAAAGCGAAAACCGACAACGCCATCAGCAAAGTCAACCACTTGAATACGCGGTCGCCCAGTTGGCGCACCGCCGGAGGTTGCGCCGTTGCCATGGACTCCGGGACGATGCTGTCGGCCTGATTCATCATTCTGCTTTCTTAGGCACACCGCATTTGCATTAAAAGTAAAAAGGACGAAGGCCGAACTGTAAGCGCTCTTCGTCCCCGCTGGCCCCAATCCTGAGTGGTCTATTTCATAAATACGCATACGTGTGCGTATTTATGAAATAGACCACTTAGCGCCAGAAATGCGAAGTCAGTACCGGATTGACTTGATCCGCTCCAACACGCGCTTCTGAACGTTTTCCGGCAATGGAGCGTAATCGAGCGCCGCAGCCATCGCTTCACCCTGGGTCGCCGCCCAGTTCAAAAACTCCACCAGCTTTTTTCCTTTGGCGGCGTCTTTCTGCTCCTCGTAAACGAGCAGCCAGGTGGCGCCGCTGATCGGATAAGCCCGTTCTCCCGGCGGGTTGACCATCGAGAAACGGAAGTCATCCGGTATCTTCGCGGTGGCCAAAGCTTCGGTAATCGACTCGATACCGGGGGCAACATAATTGCCGGAGGCGTTTTTCACGTCCGCGTAGGGCAGCTTGTTCTGTTTGGCGTAAGCCAACTCCACGTAACCGACCGTTCCCGGCAGTTGTTTCACCTGGCCGGCGACACCTTCATTGCCCTTTCCACCCAAACCCACCGGCCATCGGACCGAGGTGCCCCGCCCCACTCTGGCTTCCCACTCCTTGCTCACACTGCTGAGATAATCGACCCAGATGTAGGTGGTCCCACTGCCATCGGAACGATGCACCACAATGATGTCCGAGCTCGGAAGTTGCACTCCGTGATTTTGCGCCTGGATTTTGGGGTCGTTCCAGCGGGTGATTTTGCCCAAAAAGATGTCCACGATCGTCGGGCCGTCGAGCTTCAACTTCGGATGGTCCGGCAGATTGTAAGTGAGGACATCCGCGCCGGCGACGGTCGGGATGTGCAGGAGTTTCCCCGTGGCTTTGGCAAGATTTTCGTCGCTCATCGGTCCGTCCGACGCGCCGAAGTCCACGGTCCGGGCCAGGATTTGTTTCTGCCCGCCGCCGGAGCCGATGGACTGGTAGTTGAACCGCACGGAGGGATCGATTTTGGCGTATTCGTCAAACCACTTGGAGTAGATCGGATAGGGAAACGTGGCGCCCGCGCCGTTGATGAGCATTTGCGCGGCAGCGTTGGCCGCCAGGCCGAGCGCACAGAGAATGAAGCAGAGATTTCTCATAATCCTTCGAGTCAGTTAAGCTGAATTTTGCAGGGACGATTAGAACTTCCACATTAGGTCCACCATGAAATGATGCACCGTGCTGTTGGCGCCGCTGGGATTGTTGATCAATTCGCCCAGGTAATAGGTGACGGTGAACGTCGTCGAATCGAACAGCGAGTAATTCAGCTTGGCGACGTGGCCTTTGATGTTTGTGCCGCCGCGAATGCCGGCGCCAAAACCGGAACCGGGCAGAGCCGCTGAGTAGAAACCGGTGAAGTCGTCATCCGGAAATTCCTCATACCAGGCATCCGGGCCGATGCGCCTGTACTGATAGGAAATATCCCAAAGTCCCTTCTTGCCGGCCTTGCCGAGCGTCAGCCCTCCATTCCAGGCCTCATTTCCGGTGGCCGCGCCCTTATTCTTCATGAACTCGCCACTCAGCTTGATGGGGAACTGGCCTTTATAGAGCGGAAAGGAGTCCAGTTTGTAAACCAGGTAGGCTTCGCCGACGACCGGGTTGTAGTTGTTCAGCAAATTCCCGGCAGCGTCGCGCGTGTTGCCGTCGTTCACATTGGGAGCGGCACCGGGGACGAGGTTCGATTTGCCGGCGATATCAAACGCGCCGATGCCGAGCATGCTTTCAAGCTTCGGCGTCCACTTGGATTCCCATCGCAATTGCGCCCCGAGCATGAATGGGTCGTGACTGGAGTTCGGCCCGGCGGAAAACTCGTCGAGCACGAACGCCGCGCCGTTCAACTTGAGCGCGTGCTGTTCGTTGAACGCGTAGCTTCCCTGCACGGCCGCGCCTTCCGGCTGATAATCGGGGTCAAACATCATCGGCGAGTAATTGAATGGGTTGTCCGTTTTGCCGATGGTGGCGTTCACCTTCAATTCGTCGTTGTGGATGGGCGTCCATTTCGCGTAAGCCGTGTCCACCCAGATGAACTTGCGCGAGGCGCCGTCGGAAAAATCGGTGTTGGCGGAAACCGGATTGCCGCCGAAGGTGCTGTTCGGATTTCCTGACGCGAGCCGGAAGCCTACTTCAAAATCATCGAGCAGCGCTGCCGTCACTCCGTAGCGCAGGCGATACCGGAACCGGTCACGGTCGCTGATGGCCGGATTGTTCGCGTGATGCTCTTCGTAGCGACCGCGGAAATCGCCGCCGAGTTTGAAGCTGGTGACCCAACTCGGCAGGCTGAGCGCCTTCGCAGTCGCCTTGCTGGAATCTTTGTCAGTTTCTTTGCGCAGGTCGTCGGCCTCCTGCTGAGTGAGGATGCCTTTCTGGACCAGCTTGTCCAATAGAGCGTCCGACGATTGGGCCGCGACGTTGGCGCAGAAAGCGACCCAAGCGAGTGCTCCGACCGTCGTGCATTTGAGTTTGTTGTTCTTCATTTGAGTTGGTGGGTTGGTTCGAGCGAAGATTAGGTGCCATCGGTGACAAACCGGAGGCGAGGTTGTTACAATCGTGTAACAAAGCGAACTGGCTGGTTGCTCGGAGAAACTCTGCGGATTGGTCAGTTGGCCGGCGCCAAGGCGTCTGAATCGGCGGATTCCCGGCATAGAGGTTGACGCGCACTCTTCTCGGCCATAAATGTCTCGACGACATTTGTCATGAATCCAGTGCTGAGAAAGGAAGATAATGAATAACAGCGCCATCCGGGCATCCTCTATGAAACGAACGCGTCAGTTCTTAACGTTCCTGGCGTTGAGCCTCCTGCTCGGCGCCAGCGGCGTTGCGTTGCGGCTTCCATCTGTTGCGCAACCGCCACCGGCATTCTCGCCCTCAAAAACGTCTGACCCGACGAACCAAATCGCCGCGTTGCGGGCTGAAATTGACCAACTGAAAGGGAAAGTGCCGGACCAATCCCACGCCATGTCGGATGTGGGATACCATTTCGCAAATCTCTGGTTTGCCGGAGAGAAAAAGAACTGGCCGCTGGCGAAATTTTATCTCGATGAAACGCGGTCGCATTTGAAGTGGGCGGTGCGCATTATCCCAGTCCGGAAAACCAAGGCGGGCGAGGTGGATTTGCGAGGCATTCTCGAAGCGGTGGACAACACGTTGCTAAACCAGATCCAAAAGGCCATCGAGGAACAAGACGTTAAGATGTTCGCTGACGCCTACAAGCGCTCCATCGAGGGATGCTACTCCTGTCACAAAGCCTCCGAAAAACCTTATCTGCGCCCGCGGATACCGGAACAGCCGGAGGCGCGCATCATCAACTTAAAGCCAACTGCATAAACGAACCTCGAATTCAAAGGTTCTCCTTTGTTGATGTTGTTGTTGGAAGCCTCATTGTCACTTTCGTAACCAATTGTAGAGCGCCTCGAAACAGTCGAAGCCTTTGGCGAGAATTTCTGCGTCGCTCAAATTAAGCTTGGCCCAGCCTTTGAGCACGCGGTCGAGTCCGAACCCTTCGGCGCGTTGAAATTTGCCGTCTTCGAGGTCGGCGTCGTGAATCATCTCTCCAATCTGTTGGGCCGCGCGGTCGCGGAGGCCGAAGCGTCTCAGCAAGGTTTCATACGTGCAGTCCTCGCCCTGATGGTGAACTCGACCTCGAGCATGTCGTACGGCTCGGCCTCGGGATGAGCCGTCGGATTTGTGGCGAATACAAAGCGCGCCTTGGGGTCGATGAATTTACGAATCAGCCAGGCCGACCCTACACGGTCAATTTCGGGTCGCGAACGTGTGAGCCAGGTCTTGCCCGCAAATTTTTTGGCGTCGAGTTTCGGGCTGGGTTGCGAGCTTGTCGGGAGCAGTCCCGCCGCGCGTTTCAACAGAATTTGCGCGTCGGGCGCGGCGGGACAATCGAAGTAATCAATTTCCCGGATTTCGTTGAAGCGCTGCTGGAACTTTTCGAGTTCATCGTTAGATGAATCTTTTCTTTTTCCTTTTTTCTTTTTGATGAAGGCCGTCGCAGCCCGACCCAGGTCCGCGTAGTCCCGCGCGCGCGCTTCGTTGAACATCCGGGCGATTTGCTGGTTCGACAGGCCTTCGATTTCCTTCACGCGGATCAGCGTGGCGTCGCCGCCGTCGTCGCTCACCTGTTTGGCCAGCCATTGAAATCGCTCGAAGTGCACCGGCTCGTCCGGCAGCACGTAGGCGGAAGTCTTGAGTTGCAGCGCGCCGAATTTTCTGAGTTTGCGCCAGAGGCTGACGCGTTCGGCGCTGTGCTTCGTTGGCAGCCCATAGAGCAGGAGCAGCCAGGCCTTTGGAAGATTCATGTTGACTGGTATACATGAATGTAAGATGTATTTCAGCGTCGCGCTCGACGCGGGGTTGGAAGTCACGGCGTTGCACAACCATTTCTTCTTCGACGAGCCGAAGGTCTATTTCATGCACATCGGCGGTGAGGGCAGCGTGCAGCAACTCGCGACCGGCGTGCGCGCGGCGCTCGACAAGGTCAAAGAGATCCGCGCCGCGAATCCGGAACCGGCCAAATCGTTTGGTGGGTTAATACCCTCCGAGAATTCCATCACTGCCAAACCGCTCGAAGATGTTTTCGGCGTCAGAGGCCAGTCGAACCACGGCACGTTCAAAGCCGTCTTTGGCCGCCAAACGAAGATGGAATGCGGTTGCGACGTCGGCAAAGAAATGGGCGTCAACACCTGGGCCGCGTTCGCAGGCACGGACGACAATGCGCTCGTGGACGGCGACTTAGTTGTTCACGAAGACGAGTTGCAAAGCGTGTTGAAGTCGCTGCGCAAAGCCCGCATTAACATCGTCGCGATCCATCACCACATGGTCGGCGAATCTCCCCGGATGATCTTCCTCCACTATTGGGGGCGCGGCCCGGCGCGGGAACTGGCCAACGCGGTGCAAACCGCATTAAAAGCAGCCAAAACAACCATCGGGAAGGCGCAGCCTTGAATCGTCAACCATAAACACAACACTTTACCGACGCGGGCATGGTTGGCGTCTGGACCAAGGCAGACAGCGTCACTTTATTTGATGACTTCACTTTTGGCGGCAAGTAGTTTTGCCGCGGTTCGTTTTTGAAACGGTGGAGAAATTCAAAGCGTTCCAATTCTAATGAACCTCGTCCAGCCCGCCATGCGCAGGCCACTGACGGTCGTGGTGCTCGTCATTGCCGGCGTGCTCGGCGCGGGACTCGCCCTCCACCGCATGGCGCGGGACATCTTCCCGCCGCTCGGCATTCCGACGATCTACGTCGCGCAACCATACGGTGGCATGGACCCGGCGCAGATGGAAGGCTATCTGACTTATTACTACGAATACCACTTCCTCTACATCACCGGCATCGAGCACGTTGAATCGAAATCCATTCAGGGCGCGGCGATCATCAAGCTGCAGTTCTATCCCGGCACGGACATGGCGCAGGCGATGTCCGAAACCGTCGCCTACGTGAACCGCGCCCGCGCCTTCATGCCGCCGGGCACGGTGCCGCCGTTCATCATGCGCTTCGACGCGGGGAGCGTGCCGGTGGGCAATCTGGTTTTCTCCAGTGAAACACGCACCGTCGGCCAGTTGCAGGACGCAGCTCTGAATCTCGTTCGCCCGCTGTTCGCCACATTGCCCGGCGTTTCCGCGCCTCCGCCCTTTGGCGGCAGCGCGCGCGCCATTGTCGTCAACATCAAGCCCGATCGGCTCCGCGCCTGCAACATCTCGCCCGACGACGTCGTCAACGCCATCGCCGCTGCCAACACCATCAGCCCCTCCGGCAACGTGATGCTCGGCGACAAATATCCGATGGTGCCGCTCAATTCGGTGGTCAAGAACATCAAGGACCTCGATGTCGTCCCGATTCGGGCGGGCACCTTTCCGGCCGTGTTCGTGCGCGACGTGGCCGATGTGCAGGACGCCTCCGACATCGTCACTTGTTACGCGCTCGTGAACGGCCGCCGCACCGTCTATATCCCCGTCACCAAGCGAGCCGACGCCTCGACGCTGGCGGTCGTCAATCTCGTCAAAAAGAACCTGCCGAAATTCCAGAGCGTCCTGCCCGACGACGTAAAGGTCAGTTACGAGTTTGATCAATCGCCATACGTCACGCGCGCCATCAACGGCCTGACGCTCGAAGGCGCGCTGGGCACGGTGCTGAGCGGGTTGATGGTACTGCTGTTTTTGCGCGACTGGCGGAGTGCGGTGATCGTTGTCATCAACATTCCGCTCTCGCTGTTGGCAGCGGTGTTCGCGCTGTGGCTGACCGGTCAGACGATCAACCTCATGACGCTGGGCGGACTCGCGCTCGCGGTCGGCATCCTCGTGGACATGTCCACCGTCGCCATTGAAAACATTCACAGTCATCTTGCTCGCCGCAAAACCGTAACGGCAGGCGCGACGCCCGCCGCTACGGCCGCTGCCGGCGTTGCCCGCGCGGTGGCGGACTCGGGCCGCGAAGTCGCGCTGCCGTTGCTCATCGCCATGCTGTGCGTATTGGCGGTGTTCATCCCGTCGTTTTTCATGGAAGGCGCGGCCAGGGCGCTGTTCGTGCCGCTCTCGCTGGCAGTCGGCTTCTCGATGGTCGCCTCGTATCTGCTCGCCAGCACACTCGTGCCGGTGCTTTCGACGTGGACGATCCGCGCAGATCGAGAGGACGAAATTGAAACCGCGGAGAAAACCTCTTCCGGGTTCCGGCGTTTTCAGGAGTTCTACGCAGGGGCTGCGCGCAAGGTTGTGTCCGTCCGATGGCTCGTCGCAGGCGCGTATCTGGTCGCGGCAGTGCTGGTAATCAAATTCATCGGCGACCGGATCGGCACGGAGATTTTTCCAAAAGTGGACGCCGGCCAGCTTCAAGTGCGCCTGCGCGCACCGAGCGGCACGCGCGTGGACCGCACCGAGGCGCTCGCGTTGCAAGTGCTCGACTTTATTAAGCAGGAAGCAGGCGCCGATAACGTCGCGCTGTCCCTTGGCTTCATCGGTGTGCATGCGCCGAGCTATCCGGTGAATCTGGTCTATCAATGGAACGGCGGTTCGGAGGAAGGCGTCCTACAAGTGCAGTTGAAGCGTGGCGCGACCGTGGCCATCGAGGATTTGAAGGAGCGATTGAGGGCGAGGTTCGCGAAAGAATTGCGCGAGGTGAAGTTCTCCTTCGAGCCGAGCGACATCGTGAGCCGGGTGATGAGCTTCGGCTCGCCGACGCCCGTCGAAGTGGCCGTGAGCGGGCCGAATCTGCCCGCCAACCGGGAGTTCGCGGAGAAACTCCGGGAGAACCTGGAGAAAATCACTTCACTCCGCGACATTCAGTTCGGCCAGTCGCTGGATTACCCGACGGTGGACGTGGCGCTGAACCGCGAGCGAGCCGGCTTGATGGGCGTGAAGACCGTGGACGTCTCGCGCTCACTGGTGGCCGCGACCTCCTCCAGCCGGTTTACCACGCCGGTCTATTGGGCCGACCCGAACAGCGGCGTCGCGTATCAAATCCAGGTGCAGATTCCGCAGCCGCAAATGAACTCGATGGAGGAGGTGAAGAACATTCCCGTGGCGCGGCGCGACGGCAAATCGGTGCTGCTGCGCAATGTGGCGAATGTCTCCAACGCCACGGCGGTCGGCCAGTACGAGCGCTACAACATGCAACGGATGGTGACGATCACAGCCAACATTTCCGGCGAAGACCTCGGCGGCGTGGCGAACCGGGTCGCGCAAGCGATCAAGGATGCGGGTGATCCGCCGCCAAGGATCAGCGTTGCTGCGCGCGGACAAATCGCGCCGATGCGCCAGATGCTCGACGGCCTGGAAAATGGTTTGTTGCTGGCCGTCGTGGTCATCTTCCTGTTGCTGGCAGCGAACTTTCAATCGTTCCAGCTTTCGTTCATCGTGGTCTCGACGGTGCCTGCCGTGATCGCGGGCGTGGTGTTGATGCTCTGGATCACGGGCACTACGGCGAATCTTCAGTCCTTCATGGGCGCGATCATGGCCATCGGCGTGGCGGTAGCGAATGCAATTCTGCTGGTGACATTCGCCGAGCGCGCGAGGCTGGGTGGGGCTGGCTCTCCGAGCCAGCCGGCGCGCTCGGAGAGCACGCCCTACCTTTCTGCCGCCGAAGCGGCGATCGAAGGCGCGCGCAGCCGCTTGCGCCCGATTCTCATGACCAGCCTCGCGATGATGTCCGGCATGTTGCCGATGGCGTTGGGCCTCGGTGAAAGCGGCGAGCAGACCGCCCCGCTGGGCCTCGCCGTGATCGGCGGCCTGGCTGCGGCGACGATGGCGACGTTGGTCGTGCTGCCGTCGGTGTTCGCGATTGTGCGCGCTCGTGCCAGCGCAAAATCCCGGTCGCTCGACCCGGACGATCCGCTGAGCGGCCATTATGTTTCACCAGTGAGAAGCGCCCGCTAAACAAGCCAAACACGCGAATTGAAAAACAAAATGCTCCCGTCTTGTATCTGTGGCTGAAGGGCGATAGAAAGAGAGCCTGTTTACCGGATGAGCTCTTATGCGAGATAGTTATTTTCCTTTTGGCACCGTCGCGCTCGGGACTTTGACGCTGACGCTCCTCTGCGGTTGCGATCGTTCCAGCTCCAGCACGAGACCGGCAAACGTATCGTCATCGGCCCCGGCCAATGTCCAGGTGGTCCGCCCGCACATCGGTGAAATCACGCGCAGCATCACATTGCCGGCGGAAATCAAGGCGTATCAGCAGGCAACGCTTTACGCCAAAGTGGCCGGCTATTTGAAAACCATCCCCGTCGATAAAGGCGACGAAGTCAAAGCAGGCGCGTTGTTGGCCGAGATCGAGGTTCCCGAATTGCTGGCTGACTTGTCCAAACACAAGGCCGAAGTCGAAGTCGCAGAAATTGACTACAAGCGCGTGAGGGAAGCGCAAAAAAAGGCGTCCGACCTGGTCGTGCCGCAAACCGTGGACAATGCGAAGGGGAAACTTGATGTTGCGAAGGCGAACCTGGAACGCACGGAGACACTGCTCGGTTTCGCCAGAATCACAGCGCCTTTTTCCGGCACGGTGACCCGGCGATTGGTGGACCCGGGCGCGTTCATTCCAGCCGCGACCTCCGGCAGCGCGGCGCAGAACGCGGCCCTGATGACGTTAATGGATTTCACCCGAGTGCGCGTCCAGGTCGCGGTCCCCGAACTGGAAGTGCCGTTCATCAGAAGTGGTCTGCCAGTCAAGGTCACGGTGGATGAACTGGCCAACCGCGTGTTTCAAGGCGAGGTGACGCGATTTGCCTACGCTCTCGACGAGACCACCAAGACCATGTTGAGCGAAATCGAAATTCCCAATCCGAAAGGCGAACTCCGACCGGGCATGTTCGCGACCGTCAGAATCGTGGCGGAACAAAAGAACGAGGCGCTGCTGATCCCCGCTGAAGCCCTGGTCATTGAAAAAATCAGAAATTCCGTGTTCGCGATTGTGGACGGGAAGGCCAAAAAGGTCCCGGTAAAAACCGGATTCAACGACGGCGTTTCCGTCGAGATTCTCGAAGGCTTGAGGTCGGGTGAGCCGGTGGTCCTGATTGGTAAACAGACGATCAATGACGGGCAAGTGGTGAGAGTGGCAGAGCCGATCTCGAAATGAACCACCACAGCACAAGCTCCAAACCCCAGAGAAGCGCCACTGTGCAAACGACAAGAACCTTGAGCGCGCGATGTCGTTTTGGTTTTTGTCGTTTTGTGCTTGGGGTTTCTCTGGGGTTTGGAGTTTGGAGTTTGGGATTTCGTGCTGGAGCGCAGCCTACGACCGGAACTTATCCAATTGATCTGCCGACCGCGTTGCGTCTCGCCGGAGCGCAGAATCTTGACATCCAGATCGCGCGCGAACGACTGGCTGAAGCCGAGGCCAATCACGCCAACGCGGTCGCTCAGTTCTTCCCCTGGCTTGCGCCCGGAGCCGTATATCGGCGGCACGAAAATCGGATTCAAGCCGTGGACGGCTCCGTCTTTGATGCCGATAAACAATCCTACACGGTAGGCGGCGCGGTCACAGCGCAGATGGACCTCGGCGATGCGATTTACAAATCACTCGCCGCGAAACAACTGGTCAAAGCCGCGGATCACGCCCTCGCCGCGCAGCGACAGGATGCCACGCTCGCGGCGGCGCAGGAATACTTTGAACTGGCTTTCGCCCAGGCGTCTGTGGACGTGGCGACGGAGGCCGTTAGAATTTCCAGCGATTACGAGACGCAAGTGGAACGCGCCGTCGAAGCTGGCATCGCGTTCAAAGGCGATCAGCTTCGGGTCCGCGTGCAGACGCAGCGGGATCAACTCGCGCGGCGGCAGGCCGCGGAACTGCAACGCGTTGTCGCAGCCCGACTGGCGCAGACACTCCACCTCGATCCGATAGTGGAACTGGCCGCCAGTGAGGCGAAGCTCGTGCCGCTTTCGCTCATGACGACGAACATGACACTGGACGCGTTGGTAGGTGAAGCGCTGGCATCGCGTCCGGAACTCAAGCAGAGCCACTCTCTGGTAACCGCTGCCCGCGAAGCGAAGAACGGCTCTGTTTATGGGCCGCTCGTCCCTTCGCTCGGCGCGCAGGCGTTCGTCGGCGGGTTGGGTGGCGGGAAGAACAGTGACACCGGCAATTTCGGCGAGCAGGAGGATTACTTCATCGGACTTGGGTGGCGGATCGGGCCGGGCGGTTTGTTTGACTTAAGCCGGAAGCGGGCGGCCGAATCTCGTCTGCAAGGAACCAGGTTGACTGAGCAAAAATTGCGGGATGAAATCAGCCGTCAGGTCGTCGAAGCCTTCGCTCGGTTGCAGTCTTCAGCCGACCAGATCGACACCGCCAAACGGGCGCTCACCGCCGCAGAAGAAGCATTGAACCTGGCGCAGACGCGGAAGGAGTTCGCCGTCGGTGTTGTCCTTGAAACTATTCAGGCCGAGCAGGACCTTACCCGCGCCCGGCTGGACTATTTAAAGGCCGTGACCGAATTCAACAAGGCGCAATACGCGGTCAACAAAGCCATCGGAAAACTTTAATCATCTGAAGCGGTGTCAAACGTCGCGGTCGGAATCCTCCTCAACCACCCTCCGGGCATCTTCTCCCCCACTGGGGGAGAAGGACGAGATGAGGGGGGGTACGGTTCATGGGAAGCCTCGGCCCTCCAAACTGTACCACTACCCCCCCAACTTGTCCTGCTTGCTTTTGTACCTCCACGCGGGCAGGATTACTGCTCCGTGGTGGAGCAACGAAGCGAACGACGGCCCGGGAGACAGGACGGCCAATGAAAGATGCTCTGAGCATTCCGGTTCTCGAAGACAACGACAACGATGTTGAGCTCGTCCGTCGCTGCCTGAGCACCAACTACGTAAAATTTCGTAGCCAGAATACGCAGGCGCGCGAATGGCGTCTCGAGCTGGAAAAGGGTAAAAGGACGCTCATGTATGCCCGTCGTCAGCCCTCCTCTCGAGTCACCGCCCCCGGACGGAGTGGAAAGAAAAGAGCTGCTTCACTGAATTTGTCGCGAGGAACTCCCGGTTTTGCCGCACAGCGAACTGGCCAATGTGCCTCGAGGAATTCGATGCAACCGTCACAGCGGCCAAACGCACCGGCAAGCGAGTTCAGATGAACCCGATCTCAATATTGATCGTGGAAGGCAACCCGAGCTTTTTGCGAGTTGAGACCTTCTTTTTTCAGAAGCAATGCCGACCGGAAACCGTTATAGTAGGGACGGCCGTTCGCGGCGAGGAAGCGCTGGTCCTGGCAAAGGCTCTGCAGCCCGCGGTCATCCTGTTTGACCTTTCGGTTGGCGGATGCGGCGGGCCGGCGATGATTGCGCGGCTGAAGAAGGCCCTGCCGGACACGGTGATTGTTGCGCGGAGCCTATGGGAAGAAGCCATCGACCGCGAGGCGCTCCTGGCCGCAGGGGTCGATGATTTTGTGTCGAGATTTGCTTCGCCGGCCGAATTGTTGCCGGTAATACGGCGCGCATGCGAAAACCGCACGAACCGACGAGCGCAGGAGTTCGCCGCGGCACTCCAACCCTTAAAGCACCGAACCTTACAGGACCCGCTTATGAGAAAGAAGCATGGAAAACCGATCACCATACTGATGGCTGAGGACGAGGCGACAGACTGCCTGCTCGTGAAAACGGCGGTCGAAAAGGCCCATCTGCACAACGACTTGCGCTTCGTGCAAAACGGCGTGGAGCTGATGGATTACCTGTATCGGCGCGGCAAATACTCGAAAGCGTCCGACGCGCCGCGCCCTGGCCTGATTCTCCTGGATTTGAACATGCCGCGCAAGGATGGCCGTGAAGCGCTGGCGGAAATCAAAGCCGACGCCGAATTACGAAATATCCCCGTTGTCGTCCTGACGGTGTCCAAGACCGGCGAGGATTTTTGGCGCGCACGCAACCTGGGGGCGGACATGTATCTGATCAAGCCGGTGACATTTGAAACGCTCGTGAACCAAGGTGCCGCCACTGGCACCAGGGTCGCGGACATCGCCGATCCGTGCTGTTGGGTTAACGCTCGCGCAGTCGTCAAGCGTCGTTTGTTTGCGCCACACTTCGAACTCATCGCGCCGATGAGGATGATCTGCGGCGTCGCTGGTCGGTCAGAACTCAACCTGAAAAAATATGAACCGCAAATTCATCCTGCTGGTAGAAGACAATCCTGATGATGAACTCCTCATCGTGCGTGCCTTGAGGAAGAATCAGATCTGGAATGATGTGGAAGTGGTGCGTGACGGAGTGGCGGCGCTGGACTTTCTGTTCGCCACCGGCCCGTGCTGCGGGCGGGACCCGAGCGACCTGCCGGCCGTGGTATTGCTCGACTTAAGGCTGCCGCGGATGCACGGCTTTCAGGTGTTGCGACGTATTCGCGCTGACACCCGCACACAGGACTTGCCGGTGATCATTATCACCGCCTCCTGGGAAGTGGAGGACATCCTGAGTGGCTACAGCTTGCGGGCCGACGGTTATGCGTGCAAGACGGCAAGCTTTAGCAAATTCGTGAATGCGCTGGGCCATCTCGGACTGGAGGGACTGCTCGCTGACGAACCAAGTCCAGCCAAGGTAAAGGCGTTGAGAAAAGCGCATCAGGAATTCTCCGGCGAGGAACCCAGTGAGCCAATCCACCTGGGGATGAATGACTGAACCGCGGCGGATTTCTGACCAACGGAAAGGCTGCGGACGGCGCATCGCCGGGGGCTGCCTTGTTCTTCGGGACACCAACCGACTGACCGGCGCGTGGAATCACCGGTCCCTTCGACGTTCGGCAGGGGACCCTAGGCACCGCCGTTTCCGGCCGCCTGTCTCCCAGGTTTTCCGGGCCTCTTTCGTTTCCGGGGGTTCAAGGCCGCGGCAGCGCTTCGGCGATGACGATTCAACCAACCAATCTGGACGATTTGAGGAAGATTCTGGCGGACGCCAGCGCACGCGGCGAAAAGGTCGGCGCGATCAATGTGTGCGCGCTTGACCGCGTGGTGGATCACTCGCCGGAAGATCTGACCGTAACGGTGGAAGCGGGCGTCGCGTTGGCGACGCTGCAAGCGCAACTCGCGCAGCGTGGCCAGTGGCTCCCCATCGACCCGCCTCGGCCGGACAGCCTGACTATTGGAGCATTGCTTGCAACCAACGCCAGCGGGCCCCGACGATTCGGTTGCGGCACGGTTCGCGATTACCTGATCGGCATCAAGGTCGCCCTGACGGACGGGCGCCTCATCAAATCCGGCGGCAAAGTGGTGAAAAACGTTGCGGGCTACGATCTCGGCAAATTGTTTGTCGGCAGCCGCGGCAGTTTGGGAGTGATTGTTGAGGCGACGTTCAAGCTCCGGCCGGTCCCAGAGGTCGAACAGTTTGTTCAGGCGCACTGTGGGTCATTGGAAAACGCCGGGATGTTACTCGAAGGTGTGGTCGCAGCGGATGTGACGCCGGTCGTACTGGACCTCCACAACCTGCGCTTGAATCTCCCCCAGCGACCCGCGGCTTTCTCTCTCGTCCTCGGCTTCGCGGGCACGCGCGAGGAAGTAGAATGGCAACTGGGCGGCGCGGATGAACTCGGATTCAAGGAACCGGCGAGCCTCGATTATGAAAAAGATTTTTGGAACGGCGAACTCCCTTCGCCGCATCGAGTTTCAGTTCTGCCGTCTCGCCTCATCGAAACCATCCGCGGTCTGCGCAACGCTCCTTTCGTCGCCCGCGCCGGCAACGGCGTGATCTACTGGCGCGGCGAAGCGATTCCGCCGAAAGACGGGCGGCCAATCGAATTGACCCGACGGGTGAAGGCCGCCTTTGACCCAAAACACATCTTGCCGGAGCTGCCTCCGTGAACGCCTCCGAATCCGCCGTCCGTCCGCCCGGCACCCGCGGCCCCGTCGAACGTTTCCTGGACTACGACCAATCGCTCGCCTGCATCCATTGCGGACTCTGTCTGGCGTCCTGCCCGACTTATCTGGAGACCGGCAACGAAAACGATTCTCCGCGCGGACGCATTTACCTCATGCGCGCGGTTCAGGACGGTCGGCTGCCACTGGGCGACACCGCTGTGCGGCATATCGATCTCTGTCTTGGTTGCCGCGCCTGCGAAGCGGTTTGCCCCAGCGGCGTGCCGTACGGCGAACTGCTCGAGCACACGCGCGACCATATTGAAAAACATTATCGGCGTTCGACCTTCCAAAACTTTCTGCGGCGCGTGGCGATTGAAAAAGTCTTTCCGTTTCCACGGCGAATGAAGCTGGCGCTGCTGCCGGTGAAGGTTCTGCGCGCGTTGCGGGCGGAGAAACTGCTGCCGCGATTCGCGCGGGATGCTTTGTCCCTTGTTCCCGACGAGGCAACGCAAGTTGAGTTGCCCGAGTTTTCGCAGGCACCAGCGTCCAGTCGCGGCCGTGTCGGCTTTGTCAGCGGGTGCGTCATGAGCGTGCTGTTCGGCGAAACCAACGCCAACAGCGTTCGCTTGCTCAATCGCGTCGGTTGGGAGGTGGTGACGCCGCGGGCGCAAGTCTGTTGCGGCGCGCTTTACGCTCACGGCGGCAATCTCGCATGCGCCCGCGACTGTGCGCGGCGCAACATTGAAGTCTTCGAGCGGCACGATCTGGACGCCATCATCATCAACGCCGCCGGTTGCGGCTCCACGCTCAAGGAATATGGCGTGTTGCTGCGAGACGACCCGACCTGGGCGGACCGCGGAAGAAAATTCAGCGCCAAGATCAAAGACCTCACGGAATGGCTGGTGCAAGCCGGGTTCCGAGTTCCGAGTTCCGAGTTCCGAGTTGGGACAGACTCCGCACTCCGCACTCCACACTCCGCGCCTAAGGTCACCTATCACGACGCCTGTCATCTCGCGCACCCGCAGCGCATCATCAAACAGCCGCGCGACCTCGTGAGGGCTGTCGCGGGAAACAATTATGTCGAGTTGGCCGAATCGGATGTCTGCTGTGGCAGCGCGGGCAGCTACAATCTCACCGAACCGGAAATGGCCGAACGATTGCAGCGGCGAAAGGTTGAAAATATTTTGAAGACCGGCGCGCAGATCATCGTGACCACGAATCCCGGTTGCATCCTGCAAGTTCGAGCGGGGTTGAAGAAAGCGGGCGCGAACATCGAGGTGCTGCACATCGCGGATTTCCTGGCGCGGGCGCTCGACTGAAACGCTACTCGGCAAGGGCGGCTCGAAATTCGCTGCGCCGGGTTGGAACTCAACGGATTACGGCTTGCGCAATCGGAAGAAACGTCCTTGTTGGTCAAATGGGGCAGTCAGTTCCAAGCGTCCGCTGTTAGTGGTCGGCATTTCGATGACGCGCTGCCAGTTCGTCGAGGAAACGTTCGTAGTGGATTCGAGAACGAACCCGGCGGACGGCAGCGGCCAGGAAAGAGTGAGATTGGAATTGCTGCGTGCAACGCCGAGGCGAAGGCCTGCGGAGGTGCCGGTGTTCAACAGGTTGCGCCTGCCTGGAATGTGCCGTCTCCTTTGCTCAACAGCACCGACACGCTCCCGGGGCTACCCAAATGAGCTATGGCCAGGTCGAGCTTGCCGTCGTTGTTGAAATCCCCCACCGCCACGGAAAACGGATTCGTTCCCTCGTCATAGTTGATGGCGCGCTGGAATGTGCCATCGCCATTGCCTAACAGCACCGAGACACTGCTGTTGGTCATCTCGTCCGTGCTTTGATCGTACCTGCCCATGTTGGCCACCGTGAGGTCGAGCTTGCCGTCGCCGTTAAAATCACCCACGGCCACGAATTGAGGTCCGCTTCCTGCGTCGTAGCCGACGGGGGCGCGGAACGTGCCGTCGCCTCTTCCCAACAACACCGACACATTGTCGGAGCCAGAGTTCGCAATGGCCACGTCAAGCTTGCCGTCGCTGTTGAAGTCGCTCACTGCCACGAAAACGGGATTCGTTCCCGCGCTGGAGTTGCTTCCCGCCTGAAAGGTGCCATCGCCGTTGCCCAACAGCATCGAGACTCTGCCGTCAGCATACGCCACGATCAGGTCCGGTTTGCCGTCGCCGTTAAGATCTCCCTTTGATTGGTGACGCCGGCCTACGGCTTGCGCAAGCGGAAGAAGCGTTGTTGCTGATTGAACGGCGCCGTGATCTCGAAGCGAGCATTGTTGGTCGTCGGCGCCTCGACAGCGCGTTGCCAGTTCGTCGAGCCAACGCTGGTCGTGGATTCAAGAGCGAAAACGCCTTAGGGTGCGATGATCCGATAAAAGCGGCACGGAAGGGGCGACCCGGCTTCCTCGAATTCAAACTCACCTTCGCCTCGTTCGCTGCCGACACCGACCGGCAACCAGGTGTTGAAGTCAATCGAAGCTTCGATCAGATAAGTCCGACGTGTAGCGCCGCTGAACTGCAGCCGCACATGGCCGTCTTTCTGGCATTTGCACGCGGTGAATCTGACTTGGGCATTTCCCGTTTCGTTCAAAGCAGAGATGACGGCTTGCGCCTCACGCAGCAAGGCCGCGGCGGTATCGGCATCAACCTTGTCCTTTTGCGACAACTCACGAAGTTCCTTTTGGAACAACTGCAAGTGACGCGCGCCGAGGTCGAAGTTGCCAGCGTCAAACGCTCTCCTGGCCACGCTCAACTGGCTGAGCAAGGAGTGCGGGCGCCTGAGGTTCGCGGCCTGCACGTGCCTGATCAGTTCGTCCGCCGCGTCAGCGGCTGTGATGACGCGGATGGCGATGCGGTTGGTGCCGGTCGCCCGGACGTCGTCCACGCGCAGCCAGACGTCGTGTGTACCCACGGACAAGGTCACCACCACAACGCGGCCAGTGGCGGAAGCGGTCGGTAGGTCATCCGTGAACCAGGAGTATTGAAGCGGATCGTTTTCAGCATCATGTGAGCGCGAACCATCCAGCACGACACGGGCGCGGTGGTTGTTGGGTGAGATCACGCGCGTGACCGTGGCGCTCGCGTCGGCGATCGGCGCGTGGTTTACGCGTACCACCGTGATGCTGACGGTGGCGGGCGCAGAATCCGCTTCGCCATCGTTCACCTTGAACGTGAAACTGTCCGGGCCGAAGTAATGGAGCGCAGGCCGATAAACGAGGTTGAGTGGCGTTCCGCTTAATGTGCCGTGAGCGGGGCTGTTGACGGTGTAAGTCAGGCTGCCATGATCGGCGGCATCGAAGGCGGACAGGGTAATTGCCGCGGTCGTGTCTTCCGTGACCGAAAGCATTTGGGATTGAGCGATCGGAACGAAGTTATCTGAGACGCAGCAGTTCAATAGCACCGAGATGGTACCGGAGGTATCATTGGCCACGGCCAGATCCGCCTTGCCGTCGCCGTTGAAGTCGCCCACCGCCACGGAAACAGGATTGAATCCCGCGCTGTAGTTGACCGCGGCTTGGAACGTGCCATCGCCTTTGCCCGCCAGGACTGAGATGTCGGACGAGGAATTGTTGGCCACGGCCAGATCGGGTTTGCCGTCGCCGTTGAAGTCGCCCACCATTATCGAATAGGGAGCCGGCCCAGTACCGTAGTTGGCGCCGGCTCGGAAAGTGCCGTCGCCGTTACCCAACAGGACCGCGACCGTGCTTCCAGCCACCACCAGATCAGGCTTGCCGTCGCTGTTGAAGTCGCCCACCGCAACAGAAAAAGGGTACGCTGCTGCGCCGTAGTTGACGGCGGGCTGGAAGGTGCCATCGCCTTTGCCCAGCAGCACCGAGACGTTGCCAGAGTCCGAGTTGGCGGCGACAAGATCGGGTTTGCCGTCGCCGTTGAAGTCGCCCGTTGCCACGGATCGCGGTCCTATTCCCGTGCGGTAGTTGACGGCGGACTCAAAGGTGCCATCGCCCTTGCCTAGAAGCACTGAAACGTTGCGGGAGTTGATGTTGGCGACGGCCAGATCGGCTTTGCCGTCGTGATTGAAGTCGCCGGCCACTACGGACCAAGGATCTGCTCCCGCGCCGTAGTTGACCGCGGGTTGGAAGGTGCCATCTCCTTTACCCAATAACACCGACACACGGTCGGAGCCAGAGTTAGCCACAGCCAAGTCGGGTTTGCCGTCACCGTTGAAGTCGCCGACTGCTACGGATCGAGGATCGTTTCCCACGCCGTATTCAACCAAAAACCGGAAGGTGCCATCGCCCCTGCCCAACAATATCCAGACACGGCCGACGGTATGGCCTGGGGCCGGGCCGTCATTGGCCGCAGCCAAGTCAGGCACTCCATCCCCGTTGAAATCATCCACCGCGATTGAATGAAGACCGGTTATCAAATCGATCTGGCGTATGGCCACGAAGTTCGGTGCGGGACAACGGTCGGTAACCGGCGTGTGGTCAGCCGCTAATACCTTGAGGCTGACCGTTGCGCGCGCAGAATCCGTTTTGCCGTCGTTTACCGCAAACGCAAAGGCGTCCGAGCCGTAGTAATGGAGGGCAGGCTGGTATAGCACGTTGGGCGGTGTCCCGCTCAGCGTGCCATGGGCTGGCTGGCTGACGACGTAGGTCAGCTCGTCGTGATCGGCGTCAAACGCGGACAGTGTGATTGCCGCGGCCATATCTTGGGTGACGGAAAGCATTTGAGATTGGGCGACCGGCGTGTGGTTTGTCGCTATCACGATGATGCTGACCGTTGCGATCGCAGAATCCGCATTGCCGGCGCTCGCGGTGAACGTGAAGCTGTCCGGCCCGACGTAATCGGGCGCAGGCCGATAAAAAACGTTGGGTGGTGTTCCGCTCAATGTGCCGTGGGTCGGAGAGGTGACGTTGTAAGTCAAGATGCCTTGATCCGCAGCGAGCGCGACTAACGTGATCGCGGTGAGTGTGCCTTGCATGACTGAGCGCGTTTGAGATCGCGCTACCGGCACTGTATTGGTCGAGTTAACCGCGGCGCAGGTGTTCGGCAGCATGGTGAGGCCGGCCGCGCGAGCCACGACTATGTCGGGTAGGTCGTCACCGTTGAAGTCACCCACCGCCACGGAGCCAGGACCATATCCCACGAACCAGTTGGCGGCGGTCTGAAAGGACCCGTCGCCCTTGCCCAGCAGCACCGAGACGTCGCCGGAGCTAAGGTTGGCCACGGCCAAATCGGGTTTCCCATCAACGTTGAAGTCGCCCACCGCCACGGAAACGGGATTCGCTCCCGTAGTAGAGTTGACCGCGGATTGGAAGGTGCCATCGCCTTTACTCAACAGCACAGAGACGCTCCCGGCGGGAGTTTCGCTGACCACGACAAGGTCTGACTTGGCGTCGCCGTTGACGTCGGCTGCCACCACGACAACCTGAGACGTTCCCGCGGCGGTGTTGACGGAGGACTGGAAAGTGCCATCGCCTCTGCCCAGCAGCACGGCGAGGGTGGATGGGCCACCAAACCACGCCGAATTGATCACGGCCAGGTCCGGCTTGCCGTCGCCATTGAAATCGCCCACCGCCACGGAGCGAGGAAAGTTTCCCACACTGTAGTTCGAGGGAGACTGAAAGGTGCCCTCTCCCTGGCCCAACAACACCGAGAGGGAGCCGTAATTCGGGGGAATAACCGCGCCGCCCAAGATATCCGGGAAAGAACCTGGCGAACCAGCGTTGGCGACAGCGAGGTCGGGCTTGCCGTCGCCGTTGAAGTCAGCCATCACCACGGAAACCGGATTGGTTCCCGCGGCGTAATTGACGGCACGCCGAAAGGTGCCGTCGCCCTGGCCTAACAACACCGCGATCCCGTCTTTGTTGGCCACCGCCAAATCGGTCCTGCCGTCGCTGTTGAGGTCGGCCGGCAGCACGGAAACCGGATTGGCTCCCGTGGCGTAATTCACGGCGCGCTGAAAGGTACCGTCGCTCTGGCCCAACAACACCGCAGTCCCGCTGCTGTTGGCCACGGCCAGGTCGGGCCTGCCATCGCCGTTGAAGTCGCCCGCGGCTACGGAATGCGGAAAGGCGCCCACACCAAAGGGGATGGCGTTTGGGAATGTGCCATCAACATTGCCCAAGAGCACCGCGATTTGGAAGTCGTTGGCCACGGCCAGGTCGGGTCTGCCGTCGTTGTTGAAGTCGCCCACAGCCACTGAAGAAGGCTGCAAACCCGCGGCGTAGTTGACGCGGCTCTTGAAGGTTCCATCGCCCTTGCCCAACAACACCGCGACGCCGTCGGCGTTGGCGATGACCAAGTCAAGTTTGCCGTCGTTGTTGAAGTCGCTCACCTTCGCAGAACGAGGACCTGGTCCCGCGTCGTAGATGACGGCAGGTTGAAAGTTGCCATCGCCCTTGCCCAAGAGCACCGAGACACTACCTCCAGTATAAATCGATTCAGGATCTCTGTTGGCCACCGCCAGGTCAGGTTTGCCATCGCCGTTGAAGTCGCCGACAGCCACAGATTGAGGATACGTTCGAACAGCGTAGTTGACGGCGGCCTGGAAAGTGCCATCGCCGTTGCCCAATAACACCGAGAGGGAGCCGCCTGTTCTCGGCATGTATGCCACGAAGGATCCCGCGTTGGCCACGACGAGGTCGGGCCTGCCGTCGCCGTTAAAGTCGGCCACGACTGCGGATTCGGGATTGGATCCCGCGCAGTAGTTGACGGCGGGCTGGAAGGTGCCATCTCCCCTGCCCAACAACACGGAGACGTTGGCCGAGGTCTCGTTGGCTACCGCGAGATCGAAATTGCCATCGCTATTAAAGTCGCCCACCGTCACGGAATGAGGATTCAATCCTGCGCCATAGTTGACCGCGGCAAGGAACGTGCCGTCGCCTTTGCCCAACAACACCGAGACGTCGCCGGAGGAGTCGTAGCCTTCGTTGGCCACGACGAGGTCAGGCTGTGCGTCGCCGTTGAGGTCGTCCACCGCCACAAAAACCGGATGCACTCCGGTTCGATAGGTGACAGCGCTCTGGAAGTCGCCATCCCCCTTGCCCAACAGAATCGAGACGTCATCAGAATCGAAATTGGCTACGGCCAGGTCGGGTTGACCGTCGCCGTTGAAATCGCCCACGGCCAGGGAAGAAGAACCCCCGCGCGTTTCAAACGTGCGAGGTGATACGAAAGCGGGTGCAGGGCACCCGTCACCCAGGATTGGCTCGACGTGAAAAAGGCTGCTCAGAAGAATGACGGATGCTATCGCAGTTGGATTAAGTATCAACGTTTTCATGGTCTGGCTCCTTTGGTATCGGCGCTGCGTCACGGTTTGCGCAAGCGGAAGAAGCGTTCTTGCTCGTCGAGCGGCGCGGTGACCTCCAATCGGCCGTTGTTGGTCGTGAGCGCCTCGATGGGGCGCTGCCAATTCGTCGAGCCAACGCTTGTAATGGATTCGAGAATGAACCCAGCGTACGGCAGCGGCCAGGAAAAGGTGAGGCCCGTGTTGGTGCGCGCGACGCCGAGGTGAATGCCGGCGAAGGCGCAGGTGTTCAATAGTACTGCGATGTCGCCGGAGAAGGAATTGGCCTTGACCAGATCGGGCCGGCCGTCGCCGTTAAGGTCGCTCACCACCAAAGCGATTGGTGTTGTCGACTGGTGATGCCAACCCGGAGTGAAATCGACCGAGGATTGGAAGGTACCGTCGCCCTTGCCCAACAGCACCGAGTCGTTTGGTGAGAATTCGTTGCCGACGGCCAGATCGAGCTCGCCGTCGCCATTGAAGTCGCCGACGGCAACGGAAGTCCCGCCCGGGCCATATCCGACCGCGTGCCCAAAGGTGCCATCGCCCTTGCCCAAGAGCACTGAAACACTGCTGAAAACTACCAAATCGCCTATCCCAAAATTAGCCACCGCCAAGTCCGGCTTGCCGTCGGCGTTAAAGTCACCCACCGCGACGGAATAAGTATACGGCCCGGCACCGTAGGCGACTGGGGATTGAAAGGTGCCGTCTCCATTGCCTAACAGCACCAAGACGGAGGTGGAATAATTATCATGGCTTACTACAGCCAAATCCAGTTTGCCGTCGCCGTTGAAATCTCCCGTGGCCATAGAACGAGGAAAACCTCCTGCGCTGTAGTTAACTGCGGCTTGGAACGTGCCGTCTCCCTTGCCCAACAGGACTGAGACGCCTCCGTTGGTCGGGTAGACACCGGCGTCGGCCACGACGAGGTCGAGCTTGCCGTCACCGTTGAAGTCGCCCGCGACAACGGAAACGGGTGCGGTTCCAGCGCCGTAGTTGACGGCGCCTTGGAACGTCCCGTCACCCTGGCCCAGCAGAACCGATACGTTACCGTTGCCCTGCGACACGCTGATGGGGCTGGTGGAATTGTTCACCGTCACGAGGTCGGCCTTGCCATCACCGTTGAAGTCGCCCACCGCCACCGAAACAGGATTCGTTCCCGCGCGATAGTTGATAGGGGCTTGGAACGTGCCATCGCCATTGCCCAACAACACCGAGCCTGTCGTGGCGAGGTCCGCTCTGCCATCGCCGTTCAAGTCGCCCACCGCAACAGATACAGGATACGATCCCGCGGTGAACCAGAGCGGCCCTGAAAAGCTGGGCGCGGGACAACCGTCGGCGGCGCACATTGGAGTGTGAAAGAGGCTGCTCAGCAGAATGAGCGAGGCCACCGCAGTTGATTTTGAGGATTTCATTTTCTTGCTCCAAGGTGCGGTAATGGCGCGGCGTCACGGCTTGCGTAAGCGGAAGAACCTTCCCGGTTGGTCAAATGGCGCTGCGAGTTGCAGCCGTCCGCTGTTGGTCATCGGCGATTCGAAGACGCGTTGCCAGTTCGTCGAGCCAACGTTTGTCGTGGATTCGAGAGCGAAATCAGCGTACGGGAGCGGCCAGGAAAGAGTGAGATTGGAATTGCTGCGTGCAACGCCGAGGCGAAGGCCTGCGGAGGCGCTGGTGTTCAACAGCACTGAAACGCCCCGAAGCTGCGCCACCAGCAGATCCGGCTTGCCATCGCCGTTGAAGTCGCCCACGGCCACGGATTGAGGACTGGCTCCAGCGTCGAATACGCTTGCCACCGCGAAGCTGGGCGCGGGACACTGACGGCAGGTTGGAAGGTACCATCGCCCCGACCCAACAACACGGAACAGTCGGCCGAGTAGAGGTTGGCCACGGCCAAGTCGGCCTCGCCGTCGCCGTTGAAGTCGCCGGCCGCGAGGGAGACCGGATACGGTCCATTGCCGCCGTCGGAGTTGACCGTGGTCTGGAAGAAGGTGCCATCCCCTTTGCCTAAGAGCACCGTAACCTTGGTGAAGTATTCGTCGGCCACCGCAAGGTCGGGTCTCCCGTCGCCGTTGAAATCGCTCACAACCACGGAAACAGGGATCGTTCCCGTGCCGTAGCTGACCGGAGCTTGGAAGGTACCATTGCCCCGGCCTAAAAACAGCAAGACACTGCCGTTGGTATAAGTGCCCCGATTCCAATCCCAGGAGCCAACGTCGGCAACGACCAAGTCAGGCTTGCCATCGCCATTAAAATCGCCCACCGACACGGAAGAAGGTTGGGTTCCCGCCAGGTAGTTGAGGGCGGTCTGGAACGTGCCATCGCCATTTCCCAACAGGACTGAAACCGAGGCCGCCGGGCGCGGAGACAGCGGCTCGCCATGGTTTGCCACAGCCAAGTCCGGCTTGCCGTCGCCGTTGAAGTCGCCCACTGCCACCGAAACAGCATTCGTTCCCGTGCCGTACTGGACCGCAATCCCGAGGGCACCATCTCCTGTGCCCAACAGCACAGAAACCTGGGCGGAGCTCTCGTTGGCCATGACGACGTCGGGTTTGCCATCGCCGTTGAAGTCACCCACCACCACGGATTGAGGTTGCGCCCCCGCGCGGTAGTTGAAGGGGGCTTGGAAGGTGCCATCGCCCTCGCCCAAAAGCACCGCGACGCGCCCGTAGGATTTCGAATATTGAGACGGCGCGTCACCCTCGGCATACGCGACGGCTAAGTCGGGTTTACCATCGCTGTTGAAGTCGCCCACGGCCAGAGAATCAAGGCCCTGTCCCACGCCATAGCTGACCGCATTCTGGAAGCTGCCATCACCCTTGCTCAAAAGGACCAACACGCCGGAATAATTGACTGTGGCAAGGTCAGGTTTACCGTCGCCGTTGAAGTCGCCAACCACCAGGAACGACGGATTCGAGGCCGTCCTGAAGTTGGCGGCGGCCAGGAAGGTGCCATCGCCCCGGCCCAGTAACAACGAGACGTTGTTGGTAGAATAGGCAGCTACGGCCAGGTCGAGTTTGCCGTCGGCGTTGAAGTCGCCTGCCACGACGTAACTGGGATTCCCGCCCGGGGTGTAATTGACGGCGGGCTGGAATGTGCCGTCGCCGTTGCCCAGCAGCACTGAGACGCTGCCCTCGGTATAGTTGCCACCGAACAAACCGAGGTTGGCCACCGCCAAGTCGGGTTTGCCGTCGCCGTTGAAATCGCCGACAGCAACAGAGCAAGGATTTGTTCCAGCCCCGTAGTTCGCGGCGGCGTGGAAAGTGCCATCGCGCCGGCCCAACAGCACGGAGACTTTATTGGTAGAATTAGAAGTCGTCGCCACGGCCAGATCGAGCCTGCCGTCACCGTCGAAGTCACCCACTGCCACGGACCGGGGAAACGTTCCCAAGCCGGAGCTGACAGGCGCTTGGAAGGTGCCATCACCTTTGCCCAACAGCACTGAGACACCGGCTTCGTCGGCCACAGCGAGGTCGGGCTTGCCGTCGCCGTTGAGATCACCCACCGCCACAGGCCGAGGACCCACTCCCGCTCCATAGTTAACGGCGGCCTGGAAAGTGCCATCCCCGTTGCCTAACACTACCCATTGGCCCACGGCCAGGTCAGGCTTACCATCACCGTTGAAGTCGCCTACCACCATGGAGAGAACACCCATTCCCACGTCGAACGTGCGTCCTGCAGCGAAGCTGGGCGCAGGAAACCCGGCGGCCAAGGCAGATTTGCGGTGAACCAAACTGCCCAGCAGGATGACCGTGAGAAGTGACAGCGGGACTTTCACGAGGACCGTACATGACCGACAACAGACACCTTTCCCACTCATTTTGTTCCTTTCAGGTTGCAAAAGGGGTTACGAATGCAAGCAAACCACCCCAAGATATACCGGACAATGGGGGCAACACCTTATTCTTCAAAGCTAAAGACCCCTAAAGCGCGACAACATAGACTGCGTCGGGCAGTGATCGGATTGGATTTCCTTGCTGTGCTGCGCTTCCGGCCAAGTTCGTCTGGTGAGGCTACCGAATCAGACAGGGTTCGCGATTCAACTTTCTTTCGCCGCTACGCGGCTCTGAATTCCGTCCACGATTAAACCCACGGCTGACGCCGTGGGCAATCCTCTGTCGTTGCTCCGCAGCTATTTGCCGCGGCTCCGCCGTTATTTGCCGCTGCTTTGATTGATGATCATGATCTTCTGCCAGATCTTGCGCGACAGTCCGGTCGTCAGGTCCTCAATTTCGTCCACGGCCGACAGCGCCACGGGATCGTTGAACCGTTGCGCGTAAAGGGCGGCGACCTTGCCGATCAGCGACAGCATCTCGCTGCAATAATCGAGATAGCGCGACATCTCAAACGTGGTCATCGTGCGTTTGGGTGACGATTTGGTGGCCGGCCCGCCGGTCAGAATAATTTCCGGGTCCTTCGTCAACTGGTGCATGTCAATGATGTGGGCGAGCGCGCGCAGTTCGTGGATCGCTCCGAGCGCGCGCTTCCGTTTGATCCGGCCTTCGAGCGTGACCAGAAAAAAGATCGCGATGCCGACGAAGACAATGTCGTTGATTCCCGCGTCCACCGCTTGCACGAAATCCGCGAAGCTCTCCCACATTTTTGAGATTTTCACGTTCGCAAGCGCCAGCAGGATGATCGACGCGAGCAGCGCGACCAAAAAGCCGATGGCGATGCGCAACGGCAACAACGGACGGGCAATCCATTCGGCGCGTGTCACCGCTTCGGTCCCGATCCGTTGAAGCTCTTCTGCAACTTTGCTCAAACCCGCGCCAGGAAACCGTTCCTGGATGCGATCGCGAAGCTGGCCGATGGTTTGGATAATATGATCGGCGTTCAGGCTGCGATACATGGCGGGAGGGTGATTGAAACGATTTACTTGCTAAAGCTTTTTGATCTCTTCCCACATCGGCTGCAGATCAGGATCCTCCAACGCGGTTCTCTTGATGTCCGCCTTGCCGCGGATCCTGACCGCCTCGGTCAGCCAGCTTCGCGCTCCGTCCAGGTCGCCGAGCCGGCAGGCGTAGCAGGCGAGGTTGTAGGGAATCGTGCTGACGCCGGGAAATTTTTCGACGACGGGCAGGAGCAAGTCAAACGCCTCGCGCGTCCGCTTCAGCTCGTGCAGACTGTTTCGAGCACTTCGCGGTGCTGCCGCTGGTCCGACGAAATTTTCGTCAATTCGACTTTGGCTTCACCTGTGTTCCCCAATTCCAGCCAGCCAATCGCTGCGTTCAGGTAATAATCGTCCGGCGGCGTCAGTTTGCCCATAGAAATTTGATGCGTTTCCGGTTTGGCAAAAGGCAACAGTTAAAGCAAAACAACAGAAGTTAAAACCAAAAACAAACGCATGACGCATTCAAGCATCACCTTAACGGCCGGCTTCAGTCGTTTCGAGCAGGGCGGCAGCCCGTGCAAACCGTTTCAATGGTTTATTCGACGCTTGGAAAAACCGCCAAAGTGGTTGAATCATTCGACGTTCCTCTGCGCCTTGCTCAGGCAAGGTGTTCACGAGAATTTCCGGTGGCGCGCGCTGGTTCTCTGGCTGCTAGGTCTCACTTTTCCTCTTTTCGCTACAGAAACACGTCCGCTATCGACGAACGCGGCCAGGCCGGCAGGAAACCTTGCAGAACTGCAGGCCGGAATCGCCACCCACATTTCGCGACCGCGCTTCGCGGCCGCGGCCTGGGGCGCGAAAGTCGTTTCGCTCGACACCGGCAAAGGGCTGTATGAGCACAACGCGGGCAAACTGCTCAAGCCCGCGTCGAACGCCAAGCTCTTCACCGGCGCGCTGGCACTCGACCGACTCGGGCCGGATTGCCGCATCAAGACCTCGTGCTGCGCCGCCGGCAAACCGGACGGCGAAGGCACGCTCCACAGCGACCTGATCATTTACGGGCGCGGCGATCCGTCGTTTGCCGCGCGGTTCAACGGCGGCGACTCCGGCAAATCACTTGATCCGCTCGTGACGGCCCTGGTGGCCGCCGGCATCAAACGGATCGAGGGTGATCTCGTCGGTGACGAAAGTTTTTTTCGCGGGCCGCCCTTCGGATCGAGCTGGACGTGGGACGATTTGCAAAACTCCTACGGCGCGGAGGTGTCCGCGCTCAGTCAGGAAGACAACGTGGTTGACCTCGTTTTCAAGTCGGGCGCGAAGGCAGGCGACCCTTGCGTAATCGTGAGCAAGCCGGAAACTGATTTTCTCGCCTTCATCAACCGCGCCAAAACAGCGGGCAAAGGTGGCCAGCGCGAAATCAATCTCTACCGTCCACTGCCTCAGAACACGGTTTATATTTCCGGCTCGTTGCCGGTCGGCACCAACTGGACCGACGCCGTGAGCGTGCATAACCCGGCGCTCTGGTTCGTGACGCGCCTGAAAGCGGCGTTGGAAAAGCGCGGCATCGCCGTCGCCGGCAAATTGCGTTCCGTGAACTGGCTGGACCGCCAGACGCAGCCGCTGGATTTCTCCAGGCTCGCGGAGGTGGCCTCGATCGAATCACGGCCCGTGAGCGAGTTGGTCAACAAGATGATGAAATCCTCGCAAAACCTCTACGCCCAGTTGTTGTTGCTGCAGGTCGGAGCGCGAAGTGAAAAGCGGGACCACGAGGCGAAAACGACGGAAGAAGCCGGTATCGCGGAGTTGAACCGCTTCGCCAGGGACGCCGGCGTCAGGCGCGGCGAACTGCTTTTCGACGAAGGCTCCGGCCTGTCGCGCAGCGCTCTGGTCACGCCTGAGGCGATCGTTCAACTGCTCGCCTTCATGAGCCGGCACCGCTGCGCTGAGGTTTTCCGCGACGCGCTGCCCATTGCCGGGGTGGATGGTTCGCTTCGCAACCGCATGAACGGAACCGCAGGCGAAAAGAATGTGCGGGCCAAAACCGGAACCATCGGTCACGTGCACTCGCTTTCCGGCTACGTGACGACAGCAGCCGGCGAACACCTGGCCTTCTCGCTCATGCTGAACAATTACGACGACGCGGGACATTCTGTCAAAGACGACCTCGATCCAATTCCCGAGATGCTGGCCGGGTTCAAAGGGCGCTCGGACAAGCCTTGACTGTCGGTAGGGCGGGCTGTCCTCGGCCCGCCGCAGCGGAAGCCGAACGAGGCGGCGCGATCAGCTTTCCCTGATCCTGGTGGGGCGAGACTCCGTCGAGCCCTGATCTCCAATGGGCGGACCTGGCACATCGCGCCCTTCCCTCAAGCAAACAGACTTTCCGGCTTCTCCGCGCAGCTCAGGTAACGGCCACCCGCGTACACATTTGCCAGCTTGCCGTCGCACCATTTGCGCAGCCGATACAGCGTCGCAAACGTGTAGTCCGGCGCGGCGCCGCCCTGGCCGCCGACGAGTTCCGCGCCACGGCGCACGTTGTCGATCATCCACGCCGGCAGCGAAAGGTGGTACGGATTGCGCCGCACCTCGCCGATGTGAAACGTCAGCGCGGTGATAAGATCAGCCACGTGTTGCGCGCTCAGTTCGACCATAAGATTCGGCGACGGATTTTGCCCCCAGAATTCGGTTTCGACGGTGTAGCAACTGAAGCTCGTCGGCAAACTCTTGAGTGCGTCCATCACCAAAAGATGAGTGCCAACGTGCGTGCTGTTCCAATCAAGGTCGTGCGGGAAAAGAATCACGCGCGGCTGATGTTTTGCCAGGATTTCGGCGATGGCTTGGACCGATTGCGTCCAATGCGTCGGATGCTGTTCGCGCGCTTTCGGGTTCACTTTCTCCAGTCCATCAGGCGCGGT